>JAPOVR010000111.1 GCA_026708005.1 Actinomycetes bacterium | reverse complement strand
GCACGCTGGCCGCGTTTGCCGACAAGATCGTTCCCTTCCTGCCCTCACCGAAAGGCAAGTAAGGCCGCCCGCAGGCACCCGGGGTCTAAGAGGACAGGGGCCATGGGTGCGCGTGCCTGGGCGTCACCAGCTCGGCCAAGGAGCCTCACGTCGGAACTGCCCAGGGCCCACCCGTTTCAACTGGCCTTAAGCAAGCCGCGTTTGGCTGGGGCGGGCCGAAGAAAGACTTGAGGGTGGAAGAGCCCTGTGCCTTTCGGGTGGCGTCAGCCTCGGGCCCGGCATCCCCGGCGACTACCCTGCGCCCAGCCAAGCACCCGAGTTGATGCCTGCCGACACTCTCCCTGCTGCTGGAAGAGGTGACTCCACGAAACTGTGCCAACAGCACCCCGCCCCGACCCATAACCCACACCTACACACCGAGGACGAACCAACCCCAAGAAGGCAGGCCACCCCAAGGTTGAGCGGCTGGCCCGGCTGATCAGCAGCCCCATCCTCACCCAAGAGACCTCTGCACAGCACCGCACTCCAAGAGCCTGCGGGCGACCCCTGAAGCGAGACCTGCACATCGGTCTCCTACGATTCGCCGAGCGGGGCTGTTGTGTCAGCGGACGTGCAGCGAAAGCACAGGGAGTGTCGTTCGACTACATCATCGTGGGTGCCGGAGCGGCCGGAGCGCCGCTGGCAGCGCGGCTGTCCGAGGATGCCGGCACGAACGTCCTGCTGCTGGAGGCTGGCCGCGACTACCGGACAGAGGACGCTCCGCGTGAAATGCGCATCACGAACCCGTTCGGGATCATGTCGGCACGCGCGTTTCCCGAGTACCAGTGGGGCGAGCTTCGAGCACGTCGCACGAGCCGCCAGACACCGAGCCAGTACTGGCGGGGACGCGGGCTGGGTGGAAGCTCGATCATCCATGGCCTCATCGCGATCCGTCCGACGCCAGAGGACATGGAGGCATGGAGCGAGCAGGGCTGCGCAGGCTGGTCGTGGAGCGACGTGCTGCCGACCCTCAATCGGCTCGAGGACGACCTCGTCTTCAGCGATGCGTCCTACCACGGTGCGGGCGGGCCTGTGCCCATCCACCGCGAGCCCCTCGCAGCGTGGGGCTCTGTCGACCGCGCGCTGCGCGAAGCGGCGCTCGACACGGGCTATGGCTGGGCGGAAGACCACAACGCTCCCGACGCAACCGGCGTCTCCCCCTACGCGATGAGCAGCCGGGACGGCTTCCGCGTGTCGACGAACGACGCGTATCTCGAGCCCGCCCGTCGCCGCCCAAACCTCATGATCCGGGGGGAGGTGCTAGTCGACCGCGTGCTCATCGACGGCACCCGGGCAGCCGCGGTCGAGACGCGAGCCGGCGGCGCGGTCGAGCGGTTCGAGGGGAGCGAGGTGATCCTGTGCGCGGGCTCAGTGCACTCGCCGGCGATTCTCATGCGCTCAGGAATCGGCCCTGTCGACAACCTCGACGCTCTTGGAATCGACGTCCTCGTCGATGCTCCCGTCGGCGCGAACCTGGTCGAGCACCCGCTCGTCAGCCTTATTCTGCGCCTAAGGCCTGAGGCTCGGGCTCGCGGGGTCGAGAATCGCCAGCTCAACTGCTGCGTCCGTTACAGCTCGAGGCTTGCCGGCACCGACCCGAACGACATGATCATCTTCCCACTCAACCTCACGAGCTCAACGAGCGAAGGCCTCGAGACCGGCGCGCTCGCGGTCTCGGTCTTCGAGAGTTTCTCGCGCGGAACGCTGCGGCTTGCCGGAGCCGACCCCGGCCTTCAGCCTGCGATCGACCTTGCCCTGCTCTCGGACACGCGCGACCTCATCCGCATGCGCGATGGCGCCCGGAGGCTGTTCAGGCTAGCCGGACACCCGGCGATCGCCGCAATCGCCGACGCGGTCGAGCTCAACACCCCCCACGCGTGGTTCCAGCGAGACGGCAGCCCGGCGGCGGCCCGACCGGCGCCGCGAGCTCCCGAGGTGCTCGACGATGACGAGGCGCTCGACGCGTGGCTCTACGACGCTGTCAGCGACGCTGCGCACGGGGCCGGCACCTGCCGCATGGGGGCGCTCAGCGACCCACGCAGCGTTGTCGACCACGCCTGCCGCGTGATCGGAATCGACGGGCTGCGGGTTGCCGATGCCTCGATCATGCCCGACGTCCCCCGCGCGAACCCGTACCTCACCGCGGTGATGATCGGCGAGCACCTCGCGGCCCGCCTGCGAGCGGGGAACTAGCTAGGCAGGGGATGATTCCGGCCCCGCGCCGGCCAGGGCCGCCTGCGGCTGCTGCGCCGGGCTCTCAGCGGGCTCGGAGGCCGCAAGCTCGCGAGCGAGGTAGCGGTGAAATGCGCCGATGCTGCGCTCGTTGTTCTTGTCCATCACGTAGCCCTGGTCGAAGAGACCCGACCGGACTCCCTGCTGAACCCTCGCACACAGCGGCTGATCCTCCGAGACAACCTGATCCATGAAGTCCATGTTCTCCTCGGCGATCTCGTCGGACACGGTCTCCGCGAAGCAGTAGGCCCGATACTGAATCGAGCGCTCGATGCCATCAGCAACGAACAGGTTCGTGTGGGCGAACCCCTCGCCGGGAAACAGCCCGATCGCAAAGTTTGGCCAGATCACGCCTGCGTAGGCGTCTCCGACAACGTCGATCGACGAGCTCTTGACCTTGAAACCGAGCCACAGGAATGTGTCGTAGGAGTTGTCGCACCACAGGCGATCCATGTCAAGCTGCTCGACCAGCGCGGGGTGGTTGATCGCGCAGTGGTAGCACTCCAGGAAGTTGTCCACGCTGATCTTCCAGTTCGAGTCGAACGCATACGAGCGCCAGCCGTGGGGCTTCAGGAGACCGTGCAGGTCGATGCCAAGCGCATCGACGAGCCCTGGCAGCTCAGCAAGCGTCTCTGCCAACGGCCCTGCATTCGGGTCGGGATTCACGAAGACGAGCGGCCCCCAGGTGTCGACCTGCACCGGCCAGAGCCCCAGCTCCTCCGTGTCGAGGCCCGACTCCTTCGCAAGCCCGGGCGCGGCCCGCAACGAGCCGTCGAGGCCGTATGTCCAGCCGTGGTACATGCACTGGAGGGATCTGCGGTTGCCATGGCAGGACGCCGTCTCGTACTGGTTGGCCGGCTCCTCGACAATCAACGAGCCCCGGTGACGACAGACGTTCGCGAACGCGTTGAGAGCGTCGGGCGAGGCGCGGACGACGATCACAGGTATGTGCCAGGCGCGGCAGGTGAAGTAGTCGCCGGTCTCGGCCACCTGGCTCGTGAAGCCGGCAAACTGCCACCCGTGCCGGAAAAGGCGCTCTTCCTCGATGCGGGCGAAGTCAGGATCGGTGTACCACCGGCCTGGAATCGTGTAGTCATCGCCGACCGAATGTGCAAGCTGGAGAAGCTCGGCCGTGGATCCGTGGGCTTCGGCGGTCATAGCTTGATCCTGTCGTTCGCCGCAGGTCGCAAGGACTAGGATACCGCACGTCGGGCTCGTCTCTGGCCCAATCGATCAATGCCATATGACCACATCGTTGTCGGAGCTGGCTCCGCTGGTGCCGTTCTCGCCGCCCGCCTCTCGGATGACCCGTCGAATCGCGTGCTCCTGTTGGAGGCGGGGCCGGACTTTCGCTCCGAGCAGGCTCCACGGGCCATGTGGATCACGAACCCGTTCGGGATCATGTCCCCCGACGGCTTCCCCGAGCACCACTGGCCGAAGCTCACGGCACGCCGCTCCACCGCCCAGCAGGGCCCGAGCCGGTACTTCGCTGGCCGGGGTCTGGGCGGAAGCTCCGCGATCAACGGCCTGATCACGATCCGCCCAACGCCCGAGGACATGGCGCTCTGGATTGCAGAGGGCTGCACGGGATGGGGCTGGGAGGATGTCCTCCCAGCGCTCAGACGGCTTGAGGACGACCTCGCATTCGGTGAGGCCGCTTACCACGGACAGGGCGGGCCGATCCCGATCTACCGAGAACCGCTCGAGGGCTGGGGCGCAGTCGATCTCGCCCTGCGGAAGGCCGCGCTTGACACCGGATACGGCTGGGCCGATGACCACAACGCCCCTACGGCCACCGGGGTCTCGCCCTACGCGTTCAACAGCCGCGGCGGAGCGCGCGTCTCAACGAACGACGCCTACCTCGACCCGGTTCGCGGCCGGCCGAATCTCACCATCGAGGGCCAGACGCTTGTCGATCGGGTGACCTTCGAAGGGACTCGCGCAGACGGAGTCGAGACACGGCAGGCGGGCAACACCGTACGCTTCCAAGCGCACGAGATCGTGCTGTGCGCCGGCTGCGT
The DNA here is from genome assembly GCA_026708005.1 of Actinomycetes bacterium. Taxonomy (GTDB): domain Bacteria; phylum Actinomycetota; class Thermoleophilia; order Gaiellales; family Gaiellaceae; genus JAPOVR01. The sequence goes on along the minus strand of JAPOVR010000111.1, from coordinate 8,168 downwards.
CCACTCGCCGGCAATCCTCATGCGGTCGGGAATCGGGCCGGCCCGAGACCTGCGGGCGCTCGGGATTGACGTCCTCGTCGATGCGCCTGTTGGTCGCAATCTCGTCGAGCACCCGATGGCCAGCCTCGTGCTACACCTCCAACCCGAGGCGCGGGCGGTGTCGACCGAGGTACGGCACGTCCACTGCTGCGTTCGGTACAGCTCGGGGCTCGCAGAGGCAGGGGCGAACGACATGATCATCATCCCTCTCAATCTCTCCAGCATCGACGAGACGGGACTCGAAACAGGCACCCTCGCGGTATCGGCCTACCGAAGTTTCTCGCGCGGATCGCTCCGGCTGGTGTCGAGGGATCCCGACGTACCGCCAGATATCGACCTCGCCTTGCTCTCGGATGCGCGTGATCTCGTGCGCATGCGCGACGGTGCGCGACGGCTCTTCGCGATGGCCGAGCATCGGGCGCTGGCCGCAATCGCCGATCGGATCGATCTGAGCCACGAGGCGGGCGGCTGGTGGGAGCTCGGGCTCTGGCAGTCCGGTCAACCTGCGACGAGGCAGATCGAGGACGTCGCCGGCGACGATGACGCGCTCGATGAATGGCTCCTTGCCACGGTGGGCGAGTCGGCGCACGGCGCGGGCACATGTCGCATGGGTGCGGTCGATGACCCACGCGCCGTCGTTGACCCCGATTGCCGTGTGATCGGTGTCAGCGGTCTGCGGGTCGCCGACACCTCGATCATGCCCGAGGTCACGCGTGCGAACACGCACCTCACCGCCGTCATGATCGGTGAGCACCTCACGGCGCGCATGGGCCGCACGAGCGCCAGCGGCTGAGCTCGCGCGCCCCGGTGGAGGGGAGGCGAGGCGTCCGGGCCGAACGCCCATGAGCCCCGAGACAGGCGCCCGGCGAGACCGAGCCCACACGAAACGGCCACGAGCTGCCAGAGAATGAGACCCTCACCGGCTTGCGGCCTGGGTGCTTCTCACCGCGACGCTCCTCGGTTGGCGATTGGCGGCGGTGTTGGCTGTGGTTGGCCGCCGCGTGTCGGGTCGAGCCGGCGGGTGGTTGGTGGCAGCCGATCCTGCTACGCCGTGCGGGCGCCTGGCGACCCGCGCTGCCGCGCCAAGCCGCAGCGGGACGAAGAGCAGCCCGCCCCCCAGCCACCACCCGGGGGAGGGTAGCCCAGAAAGGCCCACGGCTTGCACACGATCTGTGACGGAAGCGTCGCGAGACTGCGCCAACTCGGCTCGCCCGCTGCGCACGACCCTGCGCGCCCCCGGAACATGCCGGCCAGCTGGGCCGTAGACAACGAGGCAACCGTCATCGTGGCCCGCTGATCCTGGCCCCTCACGAACCAGACCCGAGTGTCAAGATGACGCGTACGCCGCCGGCGCGGAGACCTTGTGCCGTGCCCGCCTACGGCCGGCTGGACAGCTTAGGAAAGCCTGTACACGCGCTTGACATTCGCATAGAGGAACAGCTCCTCCACCTCAGGATCTAGGTCGAGCGCGGCGAGCCCGGCAAGCGCGAGCTCGAACTCGAGCATTGGGTAGTTGGTCCCCCAGAGCACTTTCTTACGGCCTCCACCCTTGATGAAGTCGACCAGCTCCTGTGGCCAGCTCGCCGCGTAGCGCTGCTCAATCCCCAGGTAGACGTTCGGCTGCTTCCGCGCAACCGAGACCAGCTCGCGCTCCCAGGGGTACCCGGTGTGGATCGCCACCAGTCGTAGATCGGGGAAGTCGACCGCAACGGCGTCGATGGTGCGGGGCGTGGCGACATCTCGCATGCTCGGGTAGTAGGAGGAGCCGACGTGGATCTGGATCGGGATGTCGAGCTCGACGCACTTGTCATAGAACGGGTAGTAAGCCCGGTCGTGAGGCGGGAGGCCGAACCAGTGCGGAAAGCTGTGCGCACCGACAAAGCCGAGCTCGCAGACCGCCCAATCGAGCTTCCGCACGCCTTCTGAGATCTGGGAAGGATCGATTCCGGCCGTCCCGTGGAGTCGGCACGGTGCCGCATCGACGAGAGACTTCACGTACCTGCAGGAAACCTCCCAGACGCCGCCGGTGATTGCGGGCATGAGAGCCTGCTCGATGCCTGACTCATCCATCTTCTCGAGGAGCTCGGCCGCCCCTGCGAACGACCGTCCCCAGAGGTCAAACCGCGTCGCCGCCTCGCGCAGCTTCGGGTGGCGCTCCCACGTGCTGGCTTTGGTCTCGTGCGTGAAGGGCACAACCACCAAGTCGATGGCGCGGCGACTTCCCATGCAAGCCTGCTATCCGCTCGACCCGGTTCGGCGATCGTCAGCTCGGTGCGGCAAGCCCGACGCTACTCGATACCCCAAAGCTCCTTGTAGCCCGCGCGGAAGTCGGCGGGTCCGTAGCGGTTCTCGCCCGCCGCGGGCAGGTTCTCGGGCGTGAAGAACCGGAACGGGATCTCGGCGTTGGTCGGAGGCTCGCCGGCCAAGGCGCGGCCGACCAGATCGACGTGACCCCAACCCCACCAGTCAAAGGGGATGCCACCCGATGCCTCGAGCGGCGTTCCCACGCGGATGAACTCGTAGTCGCCTTCCAGCGCGTCAGGGACTGCGATCCGCACGCTCCCCTCGGCATCGATGGCGCGGATGCCCTCGAGGACAAACGGCAGCTGGGCGCCGAACTCGGGCAGCAGCCAGTCCGTCTCGGGCTCGCGCTGAAGGATGTTCGAGACGAGCTGCGGAACGGCCGTCGCGAGCTCGCCGATGCTGAACTCCCCGACGGTGACCTTGCAGTCAGGACAGAGGCGATCGAACTCCTCCTTCTGCGCATTCACGCCCCGAACCAGCGTTGGGAAGGTTGGATCTGTGATCAAGATGACGTTTGCCTGACCTCCGCTCTGCCAGATGATGTAGTCGGCGACCACACCGAAGAAGGCAAGATCGTCCTGGGTCACGTGGCCATAGATACCTGGCGCGGTCGGATCGGACGGGAGACCCAGGCCTGAATCGATGACGGGGATCCCTGCCTCGGCCGCCATCTCGAGCGGCTCGGCAAGGAGCTGAGGATCGATCGCCTGAAGCGAGATCGCGGCTGCCCCCTGCCCGATCGCCTGGCGCATGCCCTTGTTCCACTCGCTGACATCGCCCTTGCCGTCCCAGATGACGGCCTTCATGCCGGCTACTTCGGCCGCCTCCTCGAAGCCGTCCGCGATGGCCGCAAGAGCGGGAACCGCGAGGGTTGGCGTGATGTACCAGATCGTCTTGCCCGCGTTCTGTCCCATGTCGAACGCGGGGCCCGGCGCCTCGAAGCTGGCCTCCTGCATCCGAGCTTCCACGAGCTCCCGGGCCTCGCTGAGCTCAGGCGGCAGCGCCGGCTCTTCAGGTTCCGGTGGGGGCGGAGGTGGAGGAGGCGGTGGAGCGGGCTCGGGTGGAGGCGCCGGTGGCGGTGGTGGAGGGGGAGGCTCGGGCGCCGGCTGTGGAGTCGCGGCCGGCGGAGGCTCTTCATCATCGCCACCACACGCAGCGACGACGACAGCAAGAGCGCACAAGAGACAGACAACGAGCCCGATCTGGCCCAAACGTGTGCGAGAGAACCAAGCGGTGGATGCTGACGCCGTCACCTCTGTACCCCTCTCTTTGGGAACCGACTTCCGTCGCGAGCGGCGATTCTAACCTCCCACAAGCAGCCCTGTGAGCCGCGCTGTCGGTTGCAGAGATAGGCGGCTTGCCACGCCTGGACGCACGATCGGCTGGGGGTCTTCAGCGTGGCGTTCTGTGTGGGGTTCTTTGGGGCCGACGCCAAAGGAGCCGCTTGGTTTGGAGAGAGGAGACCGTGATGAGGCTGTGAGCTAGTAGGGGACGTTGTCTGAGACCGCTGGCCGCGCGTCTTCTGCGGCCCGGCTTCCTTCCATCGAGACGGCGGCCGCGGGGATGCCTCCCGGTATGTGCTCTGGCGAGCCGATTGAGCGCCGCGGTCACGGTCGGGCGCTCCTCGACGACGTTGCCTCCCTCGTCCGTGCTCTGGCGGGCGGCGCAGCCGCGGGGTGTCCTGACAGGTACGGGTCGGCGGGCCCGAGCAAGCCTGCGCGCTTTCGCACGACGTTCCTCCCCGGCGGGCGCCCACGCGTGTTGTCTCTCCGGCTGCGTCTGGACCGGGCGGGGCACCGGGCAGGGCGGGCCGGGCTACGCCGTGCGCAGAGTTGGCACAGTTCCGTGACGCTTTCGTGGCAGACCGTGCGAGAGCCGTGCCCTTTTCTCCGCTACCCTCCCCCAGGTAGTGGTGGGGGCGGACTGCCCTTGGCGGCGGTTTGGCCGGCCCGGCGGGGAGATGCCCAGGGCTGGATGCGATCGGCTGGCGCGGCCGAGCGCCCGGTAGAACCACCCAGCCGGATCCGCTGTCGAGCATGAGTGATCGGCTGGCGCGGCCACGGCTCCGGGCAGAAACCACCCCCGACAGAGCCACCCAGTCCAGCAACCCACAACCCGCCTGCGCCGTCCAGCGAGAGCACAGGAGGCCGCATGGACACGAGCCGGGGCCGCCGCCGGCACGGCGGATAGCATCGGGAGCACGTTCGTGGCCGCCGAAACGCCTGTCGTCGAATGCAAGGGCCTTACGAAGCGCTTCGGCTCCATCGTCGCCGTCGACTCAGTCGATCTCGATATCCGCGGCAGCGAGGTCCTGGCACTGATCGGCGATAACGGGGCGGGCAAGTCGACCCTGGTGAAGATGATCTGCGGCGCGATCCAACCCGACATGGGAGAGATCTTCCTGCAGGGCGAGCTGGTGTCGTTCGAGACTCCGCATGAGGCTCGCATGCGTGGGATCGAGACGATCTGGCAGGACCTCGCCCTCGCTCCGTCCCTGGACGTCGCGGGCAACCTCTACGTCGGGCGCGAGGTTGTCTACGGGCGTTTGCCGCGAATCCTCGGGCTGCTCAACCGCCGCGCGATGGCGCGAGGAGCCGAGGAGCGCCTGCGCGGGCTCGAGATCTCCCTCCCGGCCATCTCGGGCGTCCCGGTCGCCAACCTCTCAGGCGGTCAGCGTCAGGCCGTTGCCATCGCCCGCGCCGCCGCCTGGGCGACGGACGCGCTCATGATGGACGAGCCCACCGCCGCGCTCGGTGTCAAGCAGTCGCAGGCCACGCTCGAGCTGGCCAGGAGCGTCGCAGCCCGCGGCTTGGCGGTCGTGCTCATCACCCACAACCTGCCGCACGTCATGCAGTACGCAGATCGAATTGTCGTGCTGCGCCACGGTCGGAAGGTTGCAGACCTCCCCCGATCCGACGCAACCCCGGAGCGGCTCGTGTCGCTGATCGTCGGCTTCGAGAGCGCTCCCGAAGATGGCGAGCAGCGGGAGCAACACGAGTAGGCCGTGGACAACACCGACGCGGCAGGGCCACCACCTCGCTCCAAGCACCGGGCGGAAGCTCACTTGCGCCCGGCGACGAGCGCCCGTGCTCACAACGTCTGGGTGATCCCGTAGCCGCCGGTGCGGGTGCCTCAGCAGACCTCCCGAAGCGCGAGCCTCCCAGGGACGGGCTTCGGGCACTCCCGGGCGCTCGCGCTGTTCAGCCGCCACGCGATTCTCATCACGCTGCTGGCGTTCATCGCAGGCTTCTCGCTGCTCCAGCCGGAGACGTTCTTCACCCGCGCCAACCTGAACGCCATCTTGGCGACGCAGGCGGTGCTGCTCATCGTCGCGCTCGCCGTCACGATCCCGCTCGCCTCCGGCGACTTCGACCTCTCGATCGGCTTCACGCTCAACCTGACCATGGCGATGACCGCATACATCTCGGTCGAGGCGGGCTGGCACTGGCTCTCAGCGCTGCTCCTGTCGCTATTTGTCGGAGTGGGCGTGGGAATCGTCAACGCGTTCTTCATTGTGATCCTCGATGTCAGCGCGTTCGTTGTCACGCTTGGAATGGCGACCGTCTTACAGGGGTTGATGTTCGTCATCACCGGCGGGCGGGTGATCTTTGGCATTCCTGACCAGATCACGAGCATGAGCCGTCACGAGTTTGTCGACATTCCGCTTGTGACGTGGTACGCGTTCGCGCTCGCTGTCGTGCTCTGGTACCTCTACGAGCACACGCCGTTAGGCAGGTACCTCATTTTCGTCGGACAGGATCGGATGGCGGCTCGCCTGGCCGGCGTGCCTGTGAGGCGTATCCGCTTCGGCGCGTTCGTCACTGCCGGCACAATCTGTGGAATCGCAGGAATCCTCAACGCGGCCCAGCTGGGCGCCTCCGATCCCAACGTCGGGCCCAGCGTGCTCTTGCCCGCCTACGCCGCTGCGTTCCTTGGCGCGACGACGATCAAGGTCGGGCGCTTCAACTCGTGGGGCACGGTGCTCGCGCTGTTCTTGCTCGCAACCGGCATCACGGGACTCCAGTTGATGGGCGCTCCCTTCTTTGTCGACCCTCTCTTCAACGGCGCAGCGCTCGTCTTGGCCGTCACGTTCGCCCGCGTGGCCCAGCGGCGCGTCGAGGTCTAATCGCTGCGCGCGCTCGCCCCAGGCCGCGCTCAGCGCGCCCTACCCGGTCGAGCGGCGCAGCGCTCCTCCTGGAACAATCGAGCTTCGCCCCGCCAATGAGCGCCGCGGCGCGCGGGTTGGCACGCCACAGCAGGCGCACCGCCCGCCACGGGTAGTCGAACAGGAGGCGAAACGGATATCGTCATGTGGAGCCCCCGTGATGCCATCGGACGAGCGATTAGAAACTGCTTCCCCGGACCTGGACACGGCGGGGGGCAACCTTCAGGCCCTCTGGTACCCTGGCTCAAGCCACTATGTGGGGCTCGAACGGTTCAAGAACCCCGGCTGCGTCAGAGTTTCGATGACCTCGGATGAGTTCACGGCGGTGTGCCCCATCACCACCCAGCCGGATTGGTACACCGTCGAGATCGAGTACGAGCCCGGGGCATGGTGTCTCGAGTCGAAGTCACTCAAGCTGTACCTGGGCCGCTACCGAAACGAGGGCGCATTCTGTGAGGGGCTTTCGGTGAGAATCAGGGACGACGTCGCCGACGTCCTCGACCTCGGCCGGGACAACGTGCGGGTCACGCTGGTTCAGAAGGCGCGGGGCGGTATCTCGATCAGAGCCGTTGCCTGAGCCGCTCGCTCGCCGAAGCGGCTTTGTTGCCCGCCCCATTGTCCTGCCATCGGCCCGCACAGCCGGGCTCGCCCTCGTCTGTGCCGCCTACATCGGAACGATCTTCGCCGCCAACGCCGCGATCGAGGCATGGGGAATCGTACCGGTCGGATTTGGCGTGTTGGCCCCCGCGGGTGTCTACTTCGCCGGGCTGGCGTTCACGCTTCGCGACCTCATCCACCGGTACGGCAGCCGGAAGCTCGCGATTGTCGCAATCGTCGTCGGCGCCGGGCTGAGCGCGCTCGTCTCACCGGAGCTCGCGCTCGCAAGCGGCCTCGCGTTCTTCGTCTCAGAGCTGTTTGACCTCGCCGTCTACGACCGGCTCCGCAGGCGAGGATGGACGGTCGCCGTCGTCGCCTCAAACGCCATCGGCCTCCTCGCCGACTCGGCGCTCTTCCTCTGGCTCGCCTTCGGCAGCCTCGCGTTCTTCCCCGGTCAGGTCGTCGGCAAGGTCTGGATGACCGTCCTCGCTGTCCTCGTGATCGGGCTGCTGCGTGCGCTGCGCCTGCGCAGCGTGCACCGGTTGGCCTGATGAGGTCGGACTACGACTGCGGCAGCTCACCGCCTGCACCGCTACCGCAAGACGCCACAGCCGCACTGAAGCCATCAAGACCAGTCGCCACAATCCAAACCGCGGCTGCGTTCACACCCTCCTCTAGCGACGCTGTGAGCCACGCCACAGTCACCTTCTCACGACAAGTACCTCGCTGAGGGCAGCTGAAGCCTGAGCGCTGCGCACACAGAGCGCCTCGACTCGTGGCCTTGCAGACGCCGAGCCTCAGCTTTCTGGTCGTTTTCCAGCGACTCCTCATGGGCCGTGAAGGACTCGAACCAGCGACCTTGGGATTAAGAGTCCCTTATCTTAGTTTCCAGTTGGTTTCATGATCCTGAGTTTTTCTGCAATAGACACGGTATTTGTCTGAAGTAGGCTGAAGCTAATAACAGGGTGCGGAGGCGCAGTTTGTACACGCGCTGTGCACGCGGGATGGTGACGTGCTCTCCTGGGGCTGGTCCGCTCTGAGTGTGGGGGTGTGGGTCGGGGAA
>JAPOVR010000076.1 GCA_026708005.1 Actinomycetes bacterium | reverse complement strand
CCCAACAACCCACACCCCCACCCCACAAACCCCCACACACACCAAGAGACAGGCCAGACCCACGTGCCGTGCTCGTCACTCTCGAGACGATTGCTGGAATCCGAGATCAGTTTGGCCTCAACATGACAGTCGGTGGGTCGAACGTGTCGTTCGGGCTCCCGCGACGGCACATCCTGAACGCGGGCTTCATCCCCGCCGCCTTTTACGCAGGCCTAACGAGCGCAATCATGGGCGCCCGGACGGCTCAGATCGTTGACGCGGCCCGCGCAGCCGACCTCCTGTTGGGTCGCGACGAGTGGGGCACGAACTGGATCGCGGCGTACCGAGAAGCAAAGGGCGCGACGGCATGAACCTCGTCACGGATCCCTCGGAGGCTCATCGAGGTCAGCTCGAGCCGCATGGGCGGGTTGGCCTTCGGTTCGAGCCTTCCGGAACAGCGGTCCGTATACCTGCAGGTGTAACCGTGTTCGATGCCGGATCCTGGAACGGCATCGCGATCGACTCGACTTGCGGCGGCCATGGCACCTGCAAGAAGTGCCGAATACGCATCGCCGACGGTGCCAGTCCCGCGACCGAGCTTGACGGACAGGCGTACAACGAGAAGGAGCTCGCAGTCGGATGGCGCCTGGCCTGTCGCGCACAGGTGCAGAGCGACCTCGTGGTTGAAGAGCCCCTGCTCGCGACGCGACCAAAGGCCGCAACAGTCGGCGTCGGTCGGCAGGTCATTCTCCGTCCCGCTCTGCAGAAGCGCTACCTCGAACTCGACGAGCCCACGCTGCAGGATCGGCGCACCGACCTCGAGCGACTTCGGAACGCGATGGAAGACCTCAAGCTACGCGTCGAAGTAGACCTCCTGCGCCGGCTGCCGCGAGTACTTCGTGAGTCGTCGTTCCAAGTAACCGCGGTTGTGGTCGACGAAACGCTGATCGCAGTCGAGCCCGGTGACACGACAGAGTCGCTTCACGGGCTCGCCTTTGATCTCGGTACCACAACGGTGGTGTCGACGTTGCTCGACCTCCAAACAGGCACTCCTGTGGCCGTCGCATCGAAGCTGAACCACCAACAGCCCTTCGGAGCGGATGTGATCTCCAGGATCTCAGCAGCGGTGGTTGATGACGAGGCCTTGACACGCCTCACCGCACTCGCTCGGCAGACACTGCGAGAACTCGCTGAGGAGGTCTGCGCCGAAGCTGATCTGGACCCGCGCGAGGTCTACGAGGTCGCTGTCGCGGGGAACGTTACGATGACGCAGCTGGCACTGGGTATCGACCCTGAACCGGTCGGCGTCGCCCCGTTTATTTCGGCGACACGAGCGTACCCTGAGCTGCCCGCCTCCGAGCTGGGCCTTGAGCTTCACCCGCGCGCCCGTGCAACCGTGTTCCCGTCGCTTGGTGCATACGTGGGTGGAGACATCGTGGCCGGCCTGCTCGCGACGGGCATGACGCGTGACCGACGTCTGCGTCTTTTCATCGATGTAGGCACGAACTGCGAAATTGCGCTTGGCTCCTTTGAACAGATCGTGTGCACCGCGGCTCCGGCTGGCCCGGCCTTCGAGGCAGCGCAGATCCGCTGCGGCATGCGTGCGGCGTTCGGCGCGATCGAGTCCTTGCGTATTCGCGACGACGAGCTCGAGCTCGACGTGATCGGGGAAGGCGAGCCGGTCGGGATCTGTGGATCAGGACACGTCGATGTGGTCGCAGAGCTCGTGCGGGTCGGCCTGATCGACAGCTCGGGACGCTTTGCAGCAAACGACGTGGCGGCAAAGCAGTTCCCTCGGCTCGCAAGCCGACTCATGACGCAGGAGAGCGAGGAACGAGTGTTTGTGCTCCACGAATCGGCTGCGACAGACCATGCCACAGACTCTGTGTACCTGGCGCAGCGAGACGTTCGCGAGCTTCAGTTCGGAAAGGCCTCGATCGCGACAGGCTGGAGCCTCCTCGCTGAGGAGCTCGGCATCGACGCTGCCGACATCCAGCAAGTGCTGCTCGCCGGTTCATTTAGCTCGTTCATCTCGCCAGCGAGCGCAGTGCGAATCGGGCTGGTGCCGCCCCTGCCGTTGCCGCGCATTGTGGCGGCCGGCAACGTTGCGGGCGAGGGCGCGAAAATGGCGCTCCTGTCGATCCAGGTGCGGCACGCGGCTACCGCAATGCTCAGCGAGGTGGACTATGTCGAGCTTTCCGACCGCGCTGACTTCAACGACCGCTTCGTCGAGCAACTCTCCTTCCCAGAGTTATCGTGATGCTTCTCGCTGACAAGGCTCAATTAACATCGGAGAGCGCCTCGACAATCCTGATCCTCGCCTGCAGAGCAATCGCATGCGAGGTATGGCGATCACCGAGCTGAACGGGTGGGCGCACATCGACCTCCCTGTCAAACTTCACCTCGTTCCAAACAGATCCTGGGCACAGTTACCAAGGAGTGGGTGAGCTCAAGGAAAATGCAAGCATGTCTTCGTCGCATCTGCTGACTGCAGGAAGGGCGGAGATCATGACGTCGCACTCAACGTCTATGGCCTCGACTGCCCATCAGACGACCTCTGCTATGGACTCTTTGCAGCAATACGGACTTGGACCCCGCGATGCATGAGGTGTGCCCGTTCTACTTCACTCACTTCCTGATCTACCGCTTCTTGATGCACTCCTATTTCGCGCGGGGCTTCGATCGTCGTCCCGGGCTGATCGCGGAAGTGAACTCCTCGCGCGCTGCGTACCCCAGGATGGCTGGCGACCTCCTGCCGAGCCATGATTCGCACGTACCAGACTGAGGTCAGGTAGCCCTCCCTCCGCTCTCTCACATGTTCTCTTGGCTGCTATCAGCCAGAGCTCTCACACTGCTGGACGCCACGAGCAACCATGAAAGCACCCTGCCGGAGACGGTCTCCGCCGCCACAGGCGGGCACCATTGACCTGAACACCCGTTCTCAGTGGTATGAGGCAGAGTGGTATGACGCAGCCGGCTAGTCAACCAAATCAGCGCCAGCGCGGCGGTGCCCATGCCCGTCCGCGCGGTGCCGTGGTCTACGTCTGGGTGCTGTGGACAGTGGTGGCGGTTGCGATCGTCGTCACCTACGCGCGCATCCCTGCGGCAGACCTCTACCACACGAGCGGCGGTGGCCTGAGCGCCGGGTTCGGGCGTGCGCTCGTCTTCCTTAACTTCCCCGTCTCGCTGGTGATGATCGCGGTCGCTATCCTCGCCGCCGAGCGGCTGCGCGCGGCCGACGTGGTGTGGCGCTGGGTGGGCCCAGCCACGGGCGCTGCAATCGTCCTCTGTGCAACCACGGCTGTGCCCGGCGTCGTCGACGAGAACGACCTTGACGCGAGGCCGATCAACGCGCTGCCGGCAATCGGGGTCGCACTGGCAGGTCTGCTAGCCTGGGCAGCTGCCTGGCGCCCAGCGCAGCGCTCTCCAATTGTCCTTTCCCCCGGCCAGCGATCTGTCCGTGCTGTGGTCGGCGCCGCGCTTGCCATCGTTGCGATCCCCTGGATCGCGGCCGAGCTCGGCTTCTACCTGAGCGGCCTACCGCTCATCGGCGACCACGTGCTCTCGGACGAGCTGAGGATCGAGCCTGACGGAAGCACGCTCGCAGCCGTCCATCTCGGACACCACCACGGCCTCGACGGCGTCCTGATCGCGCTCTCAGCGCTGCTGCTCTGGCCTGAGCTTGGACGCATGCGCCCGCACGCGGCCCGTGCTGCCGTGTCTCTCTATGTGACGCTGCTGTTCACCTACGGCGTGGCGAACGCCGCTGAGGACGCATGGCTCGAGCAGCTTGTCAAGCGGGGGACGACAGCGTGGGAGTTCCCGAGCGTCCTGCGCCCTGAGGCGAGCCTGGCCTGGCTGGGGATGCTCGCCGGCGGTGTTGCGCTCTGGCTGCTCGTCGTGCGCAGGAGCATCATCTGGCAAGAGCGCTCGGGCAACCGCCGGGCGCAAGCGTAAGCTGCCCCGCCTGACGAAGCAGCGGGGCCGCCGCGAAAGGCGCCCGTTGGTCCCCATCCCCCACCCACCACTCGGGGGAGGGTAGCCCACAAGAGCGCGCAGCTTCCGCACGAGCTTTCGCAACAGTGTCACGAGACTGTGCCAACTGTGCGCGGGTGCGTTGCCCGGCTCCAAGCCGCCGGCCGCAAGCCCCCCGGCCCCAAGCGTCCCAGCCTCAGGCCGCCAAGTCCTAAGCCGCCCAGCCCTCACGGCCCTGGCCCCAGGCGGCACGGCCGCGATGTAGCCGGCCAGCCCCAAGCCGCCCGGGTGCGATACAGGCAGAAGTGACCCATCCACCTCTCATCACCGCCAGACTCCCGAGCCCAGCACAAACGCGGACGATCGCAAACCCGCGGTTGCCCTCTGGTGAGCGGCTACGCGCCGCCGCACAGCCTTGCGCGGGCATTCCCCTGCACCGGGCCCGTACCGCGGGCCGGAACCGCACGAGTCGACCATGGCCGCGGCTCGTAGACTGCACCGCGGTTCGCGCAGAACGTTCGCAAAGCGTTGTGTCTTGGCAGAGACTGGCTCGATGAGAACATCGAGCCCGCGTGGGCTGCGCTGCGGTTTGCGCACAACGTTGCGTCTCTTCGTGGTTGCCGGGCATGTCGGCAGGGAGAACGCGCCCTCCCCAGAGAGCTACGAACCAACGAGATCCGTCGCAGCGGTGGCGATGCCGCTCCCTACTGGGAACCGCTCGAGCACCGCCCCCTCGACCTCAGCGGAGCCCAGCCGCCTCGACCGGCAGAGGTGCGCGAAGCGCCGTGTCATCCTCGATCCGGAGCGGCTCGAAGTTGACCGACCGCACGTAGTCAGGCCTCGGGTTCTCGACATCGTTCGGCCGGTTGGCCACCTGGTTGTAAACGACGTAAATCTGCCAGCGGTTCTTGGGCGAGAGGTTGTGCCCCGACGCATGGAGCACGTTGCAGTGGAAGACGGCCACGGTGCCGGGCGGGCCAGCGAGGGCAACAGGCTTAGGGAGCTGATCGAGCAGCTCGACAAGCCGTTCGCGCTCGATCGTCCACTGCTTGTAGGACGTGGTCTCCTCATCGGCGTACGGCTCTTGGCGTCCAAGCTTGTGCGACCCAGGCACGATGTACAGGCAGCCATTCTGCTCGGTGGCCTCATCGAGCAGAACCGTGGATGTGACGAGGTTCGGGGCAGGCACGCCGTCCCAGTACCAGTAGCCGTAGTCTTGGTGCCATAGCCAGACGGTTCCCTCGATCGCGACCTTGGTGTTCACCTTCGAGTGATAGATGTAGAGGTCGTCGTCTCCGAGGAGCTGCATCGCCGGAGCGAGGAGTCGGGAGCTCCGCGAGAGTGCTCGGAACGGCGCTGATTGGGTCGGCCCATCGTCCTCATGTACACGGAAGATCGTCCGGATGCCGCCAGTCCGCTCGCGCACGATGTGGTCGGTCTCGACTGGGCCGAGCCGTCTGATCTCGTCCCGCAGCACCTCGACCTCAGCCGGGGTGAAGAGCTCCGGGAAGATCAGGAATCCCTTTTCGTGAAACTCAGCCCGTTGCTGCTCGGTCAGCTGCATCGTTCTCTCCTCTGCTCGCTCTTCCTGGGGCCTGTATACCAGCGTTCGACGCGCTCGGCGCACTACGCGGTGGGTAGCGGAGCCGGCTCAAGGTTTGCTTGACTTGCGCACACATGACTGATCATTCGACCAGACCCGGCGGCGACAACCGGGACGCGTTCGGCAGATGGATACGCCAGAACCCGAGGAAGACGGTCCTGATCGGCATGGGCATCCTGCTCGTCCTTGCGCTGATTCGCGGCTTTACCGGAGAGGACGCAGCCTCCCTGATGCAGCGCACATCCAACGCGACTGCCTACTTCGCGCTCGTCCAGGAGACCGAGGCGGCGTACTACGGCGACAACGGTCGCTACACGGAGAGCGTGGCTGAGCTGACAGCGCTCGAACCCCGCATCACCGACCAGCCCCCCGATACGACGCTCGAGCTTACGACCGAGGACGATGGCAAGATCGTCATCCTGTTGCTCGAGGGCTTGACGGTGCGGTTCAGTGTTGACCTGCGCGCCGGCGAGGCGGGCCCGGTTGACTGTGAGATCAAGGCTGCCAACGTCGGGAGCTGTCCTCGGTGAGGCAGCCCCCGCCTAGCCGCTGCCATGACCGCCCACCCCCCACCCGGGGGAGGGCAGCCCAGAAAAACGCACAGCTCTCGCACAATCTGTGACAAGGGCGTCACAAGACTGTGTCAATTCTGTCCGCTGCGCCTTTCTTCTGTCCGCTGCGGCCGTTCTACCCGGCTACGGCTCACGATTGCGCCGCGCCGCCCTGGCCCAGCCCGTCCGCCCCAATCCAGCCGGAGGGACAATCCTCGTAGTCGCTCTTTCGTGAGGTCAGCCACGCGCGACAGCCCATCGATCGCGATGGCGCGACGGGACCAACCTCCTTTGCGGTGGAACCCCAACCACGCTCTGTCCTTCAACCGGCCCGCCTCGACATCCCCAGGCCTTCGCGGAGACCGAGGCGGAACACCCCACGAGGGACTCGCAGGACCTACTGGACATACTGCGTCAGAGTGATGACCGAGAACGCCGCGCCCACCGGATCGTGCAGCGAGGCGATCATGCCGACCGGCGATTCGGTCGGTTCGACGAGCACAGTCGCGCCGAGCTCAGCGGCCGTGGCCACCGTCGCTTCGGTGTCGTTGCTGCCGAACCAGACATGCCAGTGCGGCGGCACTTGCTCCATCGGTGGAGACATCGTGCCGCCGACAAGCTCATTACCGAGCTTGAACGTCGTGTAGCTGCCGCCGCCTGGCATCGGCATGCTTCCCCGCTCCCAGCCGAACACCTCGCCGTAGAACGCCACCGCCGCTTCCGTGTCCGCTGCATAGACCTCGCTCCAGATCAGCGTACCGTGCTCCTTTACGAAGCCCGCGCCCTTGTGCTCGCCCGCCTGCCAGATGCCGAATGCAGCACCGACCGGGTCTGCAATGAACGCCATCCGGCCCGCATCAGGGATATCCATGGGACCCTGGATGACCGTCGCGCCAGCGGCTTGCGCCTTCGCGGTCGTGTCGTTGGCACTCTCGACACTGATATACGTGTTCCACATCGACGGAATTCCCTGCGCGACCAGCTGCGGCGTCTGCGCAGCGAGGCCGGCGACGGTCTCTCCGCTGATCGTGCCCATCCAGTAGGTGCCGCCCCGCGGCATCTCGACACCCACCCACTCCCATCCGAAGAGGCCGACGTAGAAGTCCTTGGCAGCATCGAGATCGGTGGCAAGGAGATCGACCCAACATGGCACACCGTGGAGAAATCCGTCGGTCTTTGGCATCGTTGCTCCTTTGTGCTCGACGAGCATCCACCCTGCACGGGCCGCGTCGGATCGTACACTCGGCCGTCTGCCGTGCATCAAGCGAGCGTTCACGCTCGACCGATGCCTTGCACGGAGAGGTGCGGATTGGTGCGTCACGAAGAGGGCTCCCCTCCTATGGTTGCGGCACACCGTAGAATCTGTATATGGCTGAAACGCACCCCATCCGTCTCGTCGTTTCCGACGATCTCAAGCGCAGCCGGCTGACCGTGTTCTTCTGCGGTCTGCTGGTGATCCCCCACCTGATCTCGCTTTCCTTGTGGGGCCTACTCGCCTTGATTGTCATGCCGATCAACTGGATCGCAACAGTCGTCATGGGACAATCTCCCCCTCCCCTTCACAACTTCCTGGCCGCCTACCTCATCTAAAACACCCACGTGACCGCCTACATGCACCTGATCGCAGACCCGTACCCCGGCTTCACTTCGACACACGCCTACCCGGTGTCGGTTGAGATCGACGGACCGGTACGACAGAACCGGCTCTCTGCGCTGCTCAGGTGGATCCTCACCCAGTCGGCGGCATTTTCGCCGACCTCTCCTCGCTTACGCGCTTTGGTGCCTTGCGTTCGGCGGCTGGTTCGTGCCGCCCGTTCTCGGTCGGATGCCGCAGGGAATACGCGACTTCGCGGCGTAATGCCTGCGCTTCCAGATCCAGGCGAGCGCCTACGGCATGCGCGTCACACCGCGCTATCCATCGCTCGACCTGAGGCTCGAGACGTCAGACGGGCAGGCGTAGGGTCGCCGTCAGAGCCCCAGACCCGAGGTCGTCCAGGGCTCCAGATGCGCAGGCGGAGGCTCGAATCAGCCTGAGCACGGTAGAGGCGCTGCGCACTGGCGTGGCAGAGGCAGCAGCCTGCGTGTGCAACCATAGAGCACCCGGAGAGGTGTCCGAGTCGGCCTAAGGAGCGCGACTGGAAATCGCGTACCCGGTCACAAGCTGGGTCGTGGGTTCGAATCCCACCCTCTCCGCTCTGTTTCCCCTCAAAAATCGGTATTTGCCAGGATGTTTACGGGGAGATGATCTGGAAATCCCACTATGTGTACCACACTTGGCGTCCGATAGGCGGCGCCCCAGGCCCCCGGCCGAGGGTCGGCGCCACACCCAACAACCCACACCCCCACCCCACAAATACCGCCCACACCCACAAAACCCGTGACCCCCAACCAACCACAACCCCAAACAACACCCACACCACCAACACAAACCCCCGCACACACCAAGGGGCAGGCCAAGCTCACCCAGCTTGCCGGCCCTGATCTGATCACAACAACCTGTCTGGCTCCGGCCGACTCCCTGAAAGACACCTCGTGCCTCCCGAGGAGCCCGTGCTTTGCACCTCGACATGGGAACGGCCACCAGCAACCAGATCGGCCCTCCCTAGGCCAGGAAAGCCGTCAGGGGAGAACCAGCGAAGATTACTGACAGTGTTGCCATGACGGCAACAACGCCCGGTCCGTGTCCGAACCGAGTCCGCGCATCCCGAGCAAACGGGGGGTCTCCCGGGACAAGATATCCCTTTGTCCATACGGGTTTCCGCACCACGAGCACCCCCGAAAATAATGTGACACTTCTGTGACAATCGTGCGAAAGCCACGCGCTTTTCTCGGCTACCCTCCCCCGGGTGATGGGTGGGGCGGGCTGTCCTTGAGAGCGACCGGGCAGCGCAAGGCGCGGCGGTCCCAGAACGCGGCGGCGCGGCCCGAGACTCGGCAGGGCGGCCGGGCAGCTCGGCAGCCCACGGGCGCCGCAACGCAGCGCAGGGCGCGGCGGCCCAGAGCACGGCAGCCCCATGGCGCTGCGGCCCAGCCCCGGAGAAGCCCACTCGCCGGGCTTGGTCGGCGCCGAAGCCAGGCGCCACGGCAGCATGCGCTCAGCGCCGAGAGAGGCTCAGCTCAACCACGCGAGCGCTTCCTGGGCGGCCAGCCGCACGCGCTCGGGGGTGAGCAGCAGCTCGTTCATCTCGGTACTGAGCGCATCGGCGACGGCATTCGCGATCGCCGCCGGCGGGCCGAGCGTGCCGCCCTCGCCGGCGCCCTTGGCGCCATAGGCGGTCGCAGGCGCCGGGATCTGGAGGTGCGTGACCTCGAGCTCGGGCAGGTCGGAAACCGTCGGCACCAGGTAGTCCATGAGCGAGGCGTTCTGCAGCTGAGCGCCGTCGTCGTAGGCGACTGACTCGTAGATGGCCCCGCCGATGCTCTGCGCCGTCGCGCCGTGCGTCTGGCCCTCCACGATCGGCGGGCTGATCAGCGTGCCGCAGTCCTCCACGATCACGTAGCGGTCGAGCTCGATGCCGCCCGTCTCGGGGTCGACCTCGACCCGGCAGGCGTGCGTCTTGTAGGGGTAGGAGATCGACGGCGGATCGTAGTGCTCGCTCACGGCAAAGCGCTCGGCGTTCGCTCTGACCAGCTCGCCGATCGGAACCGCGCGATCCGGCGCGCCGACCACGCGCACCGCTCCGCCGGCGATCTCGAGCCGAGCGGCGGCATCCTCAAGCAGCCGCGCGCGCAACGCCGAGGCCGCGCCCTTGATCGCGCTCCCGCCTGCGATCGCGCTGCGGCTGGCGTAGGTACCGGTGCCGTGGAGCGCACCAACAGCGCTATCGGGGGTCTCGACTGCGACGTCGGCATGCTCGAGCCCCAGCGTCTCGGCAACGAGCTGCGCGAACGTCGTCAGGAGGCCCTGGCCGTTGGTCGGAAGCGTCGTCCACACACGGGCGCGGCCGTCGGCCCCCAACTCAATGTGCGCTCCGTCGAACCCCTAGACCTCCACCATGCCGCGGCGGTGGAAGACGAACTGGTTGATCCCCGTGTACTCAACGTAGCAGCAGAGCCCGAGACCAAGCAACCGCCACTGGCCGCGGGCAGCCGCCTGCTCCTTCGCGAAGCCGCGGTAGCTGATTGCCTCGAGCACGGCCTCCAGCGCCCGGGGGTAATCGCCTGAGTCATACCGCTGGCTCGTTTTCGTCGTGGTGGGAAGCTCTTCAGCGGTCAGGAGATTTCGCCGTCGGATCTCGGCCCGGCCGAGGTTGATCTCGCCAGCGAGCATGTCCATGAGCCGCTCGTGAACGAACGACGCCACCGGCAGCCCGACGCCCCGGTAGGCGCCGCTTGGGCACTTGTTGGTCGCGACCGTGCGGGCGCGGGCGCGGTACTTGGGCACACGGTAGGGGCCGGGGATCATGAGTGGCGTGCCAAGCGCCTCGAGCAGGTGCCCGTGCGGGAAGACCCCGTAGGCGCCTCGGTCGCAGAGCGTGTGCGCATCCACGGCGACAATGCGGCCCTCAGCGTCGGCCGCAGCCCGCACGCGCAGCTCCTGTCCTCGGGCATGGCTCGCAGCGAGGAGGTTCTCGGCGCGGTCCTCGATCCACTTGACGGGCCGCCCGAGGCGCAGGGCAAGCTACGGAACCAGCACCTCTTCGGGATAGTGGTGCGCCTTCTGACCAAAGCCGCCCCCGACATGGGGAACGACAACGCTCAGGCGGTC
This sequence comes from Actinomycetes bacterium, assembly GCA_026708005.1. GTDB lineage: Bacteria > Actinomycetota > Thermoleophilia > Gaiellales > Gaiellaceae > JAPOVR01. The sequence continues at coordinate 103,247 of JAPOVR010000076.1, read as the reverse complement.
AGCCGCGAGCCCAAGCAGCTCTTGAAGGAGCGTGGCGAAGCGGTGCGGCGACTGGGCCGACGCCCAGACCGTCAGCCCGTCGGAGTCCTTGGACGGCCAGGGCCCCTCGGGTCTCGAGCGGCATCGCGCTGTAGCGATGGTTCATGAACGTGTGCTCGACCACCGCCGCTGCCGCGGCGAAGGCCTCGTCAACCTCCCCCCGTGCCGACATCCAGCCCCTGGTAGATCAAACTGAGACACTACCCGCGCGCGGGATCCTCGGCCCCGATCGGCTCCTCGCCGTCGAGCGGGGCGTGGTGCTCGAGACCGACGCGAGCGCCGCGCGGGCGGTAGCGCGACCCCACGCGAGCTTCTACCTCGCACGCAACGCCTACCGCGACATGCTCATCCGCCTCGGCTTCGACGAGGACCAGCTGGCAAACGGCGGCAGCGATGATCTCATCGACGCGGTCGTGGCCTGGGGCGATGAAGCCGCGATCGCCGCGCGCGTTCGCGAGCACTTCGCCGCGGGTGCCGACCACGTCTGCCTCCAGCCGCTTGCGCTCGACCCAGCCGATGCGTGCTTCGGGACGCTCCGCTCGTTGGCGCCGGCGCTGATCGAGACCGGCGCGTCTTGGACTTAGGCCGGTCGGGAGCCCTCGGCGAGCGCGCCCGGCTGCTCGACGCGTTGCTCGAGCGTCGTCTCGACGACGATGCGGACCTCCCTGATCACGAACGGGCGGGGCGTTGCAGCCGGAGCGCCTCACGCGGATGGCGGCCGTCCAAGACCACGAGATCGGCTCGCTTGCCGACGGCGAGGCCGTACCAGTCGAGCCGCAGGGCCCTGGCGGCGTTGGTGGTGACCATGTCGATGCAAGTCCGGATGCCCTCCGGCGTCGTCAGCCGGGGCACGTGGGCCACGAACGAGGTGAACTCGAGCTGGTCGCCTCGGCCGGAGGGGTAGTAGAGATCGTCGATGTCGTCCTGGGCGGTCATGACGTTGACGCCAGCCTCGAGCAGCTCGACCGTCCGGGTGATGCCGCGCCTGATCAGGCCGCGGTCTCGCAGGCCGTCGAGCACGAGACTGATCTGCGGATTCGAGCAGATCGTGATCTCAGCCTCTCGAACGAGGTCGATCACCTTCGTCGCGTGCGTGTGCTCGTAGGCGGCGAGCGCCCCGCAGTGGCTGGCGCAGACGCGGCCGCGCCAGCCACGCTCGATCGTCTGCAGCGCTAGGTACTCGAGCGATCGCGACGTCGGGTCGTCGGTGCCATCGGCCAGCATGTGCACGTCGACGTCGAACTCCTGCGCGAGGTCCATGGCCAGATCGACGTGCCTGCGCGCGTCCTCGTCGCTGCGCTCGAACCACGGCAGGCCCCGACGAGGTGCGCGCCTAGCTCGAGCCCTTCGCGAAGCAACCCGATGTCGCCCTCGGGACGCAGCAGGCCCTCCTGCGGAACGATCAACGCTCCGGCCGCCGTTGTCGCCGCGGTGAACGACGCGCTGCGCCCATTCGGCGCCACCGCCAACCACGCGCCGCTGACCCCGGAGTGGATCGTCGCGGCCGCCGCCGGCAGCCGCGCGTGAGGAGCGCACGCCAGAGCGGGCCCACGGGCTGTGGCCTGGAGAGACCACCCCACCTGGCTAGACTGCCCGGTGTTCCCTAGCCATCCGAACGGAAAGCCGCCCACGCGATGAAGCCACCGCCCTTCGAGTACGACGACCCCGAGACCACCGCCGAGGCCCTCGCGCTGCTGGAGCAGCACGGCGACGGGGCCAAGGTGCTCGCGGGCGGCCAGAGCCTCGTGCCGCTCCTGAACTTCCGGTTCGCGAGGCCCGATCGGCTCGTCGACATCAACCGCGTTCAGGAGCTCGACTACATTCGCGAGGAGAACGGCACGCTGCGGATCGGCCATGACACGTCAGGCGGCGCTGGAGCACTCAGACGCGGCGAGGCAGCGATGCCCGCTGCTCCGTGACGCGCTCCGGTGGGTCGGGCATGCCCAGATCCGCAACCGAGGAACGGTCGGCGGGTCGGTGGCCCACGCAGACCCGGCGGCTGAGCTTCCCGTCGTGTGCGCTGCGCTCGACGCGACGCTCCACGTGCGCTCCGCCTCGGCCGAGCGGACGGTCGCGGCGGAAGACTTCTTCGTCACCCACCTCACGACCGCCGTCGAGCCGAACGAGCTGCTGACGGAGATCGAGGTGCCGGTGCTGACAGGCCGAACCGGAACGGCGTTCGTCGAGTTCGCCAGGCGCCATGGCGACTTCGCGCTCGGCGGGGCGGCCCTCGTCCTGACCTTGGACGATGCCGGCACGTGCTCCGACGTTCGGATCGCCTTGTTGAGCGCGGCACCGACACCGGTTCGCGCCACCGACGCGGAGCAGATTCTCGCGGGGCGCACGATCGACGAGGAGGCGGCCCGCGAGGCGCAGGCGAAGACCGAGGCTGCGATCTCGCCGACCGGCGACATCCACGGGAGCGGCGAGTACCGGCGAGGGCTGATCGGGGCCATGGTCAGGAGGGCCGTCATCGCTGCGAACGAGCGGGTTGGCGGCTGATGGAGAAGCGAACCGTTCGCGTCGAGATCAACGGCACCACCTACGAGAAGGTGGTCGAGCCGCGGCTTTTGCTCTCTGACTTCATCCGCCATGAGGCGCACCTGACCGGCACGCACGTCGGCTGCGAGCACGGCGTCTGCGGCGCGTGCACGATCCAGCTCGACGGCGCAGCGGTTCGTTCGTGCCTCCTGCTCGCCGTGCAGGCGAACGAACGCTCGATCCGGACGGTTGAGAGCCTCGCAGCGGGCCTTCACGAAGACGAGCTTCACCCGCTCCAGCAGGCGTTCCACGAGACGCACGCGCTGCAGTGCGGCTTCTGCACGCCGGGCTTCCTGATGTCGATCGAGCCGATTGTCGAGGAGCTCCGCGGCGCGAGCGACCGCGAGATCCGCGAGGCCATCTCCGGCAACCTCTGCCGGTGCACCGGCTACCAGAACATCGTCAAGGCAGTCAAGCTGGCGGCCGACCGGTCCGGCCTCCGCCGCGTAGACGCCACACTTCACCGACAGTCACCGACAGGACAGGAGGCACCCGGGTGCGCATCGTCGATCTGACCTACCCTCTCTCGATCCACACACGTGGCTGGGTCGGCTACCCGTCACCGAAGCTCTGGTACTTCAGCGGTTCGCAACGCAGGGGATCGTGTCGCAGTGGATGGAGCTGCCGCTCCACACCGGAACGCACTTCGATGGGGAGATGCACATCGTCTCCGGCGGCCGCGACCTCGCCTCCCTCCCAATTGAGCACCTGTGCCGCGAGGGCGTGATCGTCGACATCTCCGACGAGATGCACACTGGGCAGTGATCACCCCGAAGATGATCACCGACCGCGTCGAGGTGAAGAAGGGCGACATCCTGCTCTACCACACCGGCTGGCATCGCTACTTCAACGGACAACCGGATGAGGACGAGATCCGCTACTTCCTGAAGCACCCGGGCGGAGAGCGAGAGCTCGCCGAGTGGTTCGTCGAGATGGAGCTGGCCTGGACCGGCACGGACACGGGCTCGGCAGATCACCCCATGAACACCTCGATCTGCACGAAGCGCCCGGACATCGCCGGGGCGTTCGCCAAGGAGACCGGGAAGGTTCCCCAGGAGATCTACCCCGAGGACGACCTCTTCTGCATGCACTTCGTTCCCTTCCCGCACGGGATCACCCACGTCGAGAGCCTCGGTGGAGACATTGACCAGGTGCTGAACACGCGCTGCACGATCGGTGCGTTCCCCATGCCGCTCGAGGGCGGCGAAGCATTCCCGTGCCGCGTCGTCGCCTTCCTCGAAGACTGAGCCATGACCCCAATAGAGCTTGGCGATTTCGCGGCCATGGAGCCCGAGTCGCCCTTCCCGGGCGTCGAGCGGCGCTTCTTCCACGCCGAACGCTCGACGGTCTCGCGCTACACGTTCGCTGGCGGGGCGAGCTTCCCCCTCCACCACCATCCGGAGGAGCAGGTGACGCTCATCGAATCAGGCTCGGTCACGTTCACGATCGACGAGCAGGTGCATGAGCTAACAGCGGGCGCATGGAGCGTCGTCGGGCCGGACGTTCCGCACGGACTCACCGCCGGCCCTGACGGCGCGACGATCATCGGCATCGTGACGCCGCGCCGCACGTCGTCCAGCGACTACACGGTCGTGGCTCAGTGAGAGCAGGGTGTGGGTTAGCGAGCACGGGGCGTGGGTTACCGGGCACGGCGCGGAAGGTACGCAGGCCGCGGAAGGTATGAGGGCCGCGGAAGGTACCCACGCCGCAGAAGGTGCCCGAGTGTCGTGGCACGTCGGAGGTTCCGCACCGGTAGGCGGTGGGACCCGCGCGCCGGTGGGCGGTGAGGTCTGCGTACCGCCCGGTCGCAGCGCCCTGCCACGGCTGGTTGGCGGCTGGGTCGCGGCGCTCGTGCAGGCGGTGCCGCTCTTCTCAGACATGCCCACCTGGGACAGGCCTCCAGGGGCCACCCCATGCCTCCACCCGCTATCGGCGTAGCGGCGGAAGTGTGACGCGTGGCGCGCAGATCGTGCCATCTTCGTGACGAAAGGCCGCGCGGCCGCAGACAAGCCCAGCGCGCCGACCGCCTCAATGCCGCGCGCCTTGACTTCCGCGCCGCGTTGCGGACGTCGTCCTCGCTGAGCTCGGTCGGCACCGTGCCCTCGTAGTCGACGCGCTCGCCCACCTCGAGGATGTTGCGCCGCTGGATCAGCGGCGGTGACGGGTCCCAGTTAGAGTTGAAGAGGTCGGGCCGGTTCGCGCGCGCGGCCGGCAAGCCATCCCGCATTCCGCGTGCCATCATAGCCTGCCTTCGCGCCGCGGCTCGCGATGGTCGAGCCGTGCCTGAGATAGGTGATCTCGGCGGGCTCGATCTGGGCTTTGGCGAGTGCGTTCATCACGCCGTCGATGAAGAGCGGGGGGCGTCGATGGGGTCTTCGCCCAGAGGTGATCGTCCGCCGTCTCGTCGTAGGGGACGAGATCGGTGAACGTGCCGCCGATATCGATTGCGACTCGGAGTGCCTCATGGTCTCCCGCCCTTTCATTGCAACGGGCGAGAGAATAGTCATGCGCGCCAGCCGAAGCCTCCCGAACCCAAAGCCGAGGCCCGGCGCGGAGCCGGGAACCCCCAAGCGGCGCACTCTCTACACAGCGCCCTAGACGGCGCGGCCCACCTCGGCAGTGAACCCGGCGGTGGCGATCGGCGCTGGCGCCCGCTGGTAGCGATCGGCGGCGGAGCTCGGAGGAACCCCATGACGCCAGGTGGCAGCGGCCAGTGGAGAACCCAGTGGGGCTGTGCTCGATCTGGCCCGGCAGGAGCACCCGGTGTGGCGGCCCCTGGCCGTCGCCGAGCCGCCGCATCAGGTGTCGGAGTAGCCGGCGGCTCAAGATCGGCGCCAGAGCCACCGCCGAGCCGTCCTGCCGCAACGAAGGGCAGCTCGCGCCCACCCCACCCCCGGGGGGAGGGTAGTCCACAGGAGCGCACGGCTTGCGCACGACCTGTCATGGAAGCGTTACAAGCGTCAGGGGTCTTTTCACGAACTTCGGGGGCCTTCCGCTGAGCGGCATTGGCTTACCGGTAGGTGCGGGAGTTGTGCTGGTCGGGGGGTCCGGGGCGTGATGATGTCTCGGCGAGGTCTGGGAGGGGTTGGTTTACAGGTGGCGTCGGCGTCGGGACCGCTGGAACAGCGCGAGACGGAAGGAAGAGACGAACGGCCAGCACAGACGAAGAGGTCAGGCAGGGACGCCTCGGAGATCGAGGTGGCCAGTACCCTCTCCGACCCCGGCCCCGAGTCCAGGACCGGCTGCGACCCCTGTTCTCATTGCCGTCTTGGGCGCCGACACTCTGAGCGCCCCTTCGATCTCTTGCCGGAGGAGGAGGCCGGGAGGGGTCGGACCGGCCTGGTTGATAAGCGAACAGGCTCGGCGAAGACGTGCCGGCAAGGCGGCGGCAGGCGGCTATAGTGATCGGCAATGCTCGGCGTTCGAGTGCGGCGACAGACGGAGCCAGGCGGCCGCGGCGCGGCGGCTCCACCTGCAGGGAGAAGGCAAGCGTCATGCTGAGATTCGCCGAGGAGATCATCCTGCTCCTCCTCGACGACGATGGGAAGTGTGCCCGCACTCCTAGCTGGTCGCTGACCTACGCGATCGCCGGAGGCGTGCTGATGGACCTGGCACTGGAGAACCGAATCGACACCGACCTGGAGCAGCTGGTTCTCGTCGACGCCACGCCTGTCGGCGACAGCCTGCTCGACCCGACGCTGGCCGAGATCGCAGCAGCGGAGCAGGACGAGACGGCAGCAGGGGAGAAGCGCGACGCCCGTTTCTGGGTGGAGCGCACAGCAGGCCGCGCCGAGGCGACCCGTGAGGAGGCGCTCTCCCGGCTGGTCGCCCATGGCATCCTCGAGCGCCGAGACGACCGCTTTCTATGGGTGTTCCGGTCCAGACGCTACCCGGCCATCGACGGGGAGACGAGACGCGAGGTGAAGCTGCGCATCATGAAAGTGCTGTTCAGCGACGAGATCCCAGACCCGCGCGACATCGTGATCATCTGCCTCGCCAACGCATGCGGCATCTTCGAGGGATTGCTGTCCAAACAGGAGCTGAGCAAGGCGTCCGCCCGCATCAAGGAGGTACGCAAGCTCGACCTCGTCGGTCAAGCCGTGACCCAGGTGATCCACGACATCGAGGCGTCGGTGGCCGCCGCGGTAGCCCGGGGGATGTAGCGGTCCGGGCTGTCTGATGAATTGGGGTTGGGCCGCGCTTGGCGGGAAGCCGGAGCCGTTGAAGCGAAGGAGGCCAATGTCGTGCCTGCGGTGTCTCGGGCTCTCGCCCAGGGAGGAAGCCACGCTGAGCACCGGCCCTCGCTCACTCAGCCTGCACTGGCTCCGGGATGTCGCGGCGGGTGCTCATCCCGGTTTTGCTCTGTCGGCCCTGTGGAGGATGTCGCCTGGGTTCGACGCTTTGTGAGCTTTGTGAGTCTGCCGGTGTGGGCGCAGCCGTTGTTGTCGCACGTGAGGTAGTGGTTGAGGTCGCGGTTGAGCGCGGCCTGTTTCGCGAGGCGTGAGCGGACGAAGCTGGGTCGTCAGCATTCCTCAGAGATCGTTTGTGGGCATTTCGAGGTGGCTGTTGGTTTGTGGGCGGGCCTACCCGGGTGCGTGGCTGGTGGATCGAGAACGCGGCGAGGGCGTTCGTGGGGCTGCTAGCCTGGTCTTTGGGGCTGTTGTCGGTACGTGCCCCGTCTCGCTGGTGTCCGGCGCCGAGGCTGCCTAGCCGCTCTCCGGGAAGTGCGGGACGATCAGCTCTGCGGCAAGGTCAAACTGGGCGGGATCGTCGCTCGTCATGCCCAGCAGGTACTCGAGCTCGCTCGCCTCAAGGTCGGCGATGCGCTCCACGATCTCGTCGATCGTGCCGAACAGGCAGCACTCCTGGAGGTGATCGCAGCCGCGGTGGTACCCATGACCGTCGCGAAGTGCAGGCGCTGCTCGGAGAGCGCCCGCTCGCGACTGGTCGTGTCAACGAGGTGCGTGAAGTTCGTGTGGGCGAAGGTGATCGAGTCTGGCGGCCGGCCGCGGTCGGCGAGCGCGGCCTGGATCTGCTGCCAGTCCCGCTTGATCCACTCCTGTTTGCCAGAGCAGCGTGGGCGCCAGCATCGCCGTCCAGCGCGCGGTTGAGCACGCTCTCGGCCAGCACAGGCTGATCGTTGAACTTGGGATCGGGCACGCGCTAGCCCCCGCAACCCAGATCTCCGGGAGCTTGGGCGGTCGCGGCTCGATCGCCACGTTCTCGAAGGAGTAGTAGTCGCCCTCGAACGTCACGTCGTCCTCCGTCAGGAGACGGCGGAGGGCGGCGAGGATCTCATCGGTCCTCCTCCCCGCTCGCGCACGGTCGTGCCAACCGCCTCGAACTCGGGCGGATACCAGCCGGGGCCCACGCCGAGGATGAACTTGCCTCCCGTGAGGTACTCGAGGGTCGCGACCTCCTTCGTGAGGAGCACGGGATTGCGCAGCGGCAGCACGAGGATGCCGGTCCCGACCCGCACGTTCGGCGCAAGCGCCGACGCGTAGGTGAGCGCTTTCAGCGGCTCCAGCCAGGTGACCCCGTACAGCCCGGTCGCAACGAGCAGATGGTCGATCACCCAGATGTCGAAGTCATGCTCGCCGGCCTTCTAGGAAAACTCGCGTACCTGCCGACGAACCCGGTCGTACGAGAGATCCTCATAGCAGTACGCGGGCAGCCAGACACCGAACCTCATCCTAATCCCCCTCGCTCGCCCTGCTCGCGGGCGCGCTCGACGTAGTGACGAACGCGGTCAGGCGAGAGCGGCAGCTCGTGCACGAAGACGTGGCCGAGCGGGCGCAGCGCATCCTGCACAGCCGCCGCCAGCGCCAGCCTGGGCGCGATCGCGCCGCCCTCCCCCATGCCCTTGATCCCTTCCACCGTGAACGGCGACGGCGTCTCGATGTGCGAGACCTCGATCCGGGGTAGGTCGGTTGCCGCGGGCAGCAGGTAGTCCATGAGGGAGGTCGTGAGCAGCTGCCCTTCGGTGTCGTAGACGAGCTATTCGAGGATCGCGCCGCCGATTCCCTGCACCACGCCGCCCTGCACCTGCCCGTCGACGATCAGCGGGTTGATTATGCGCCCGCAGTCCTCGACGACGACGTAGCGGAGGATCTCGATACCACCCGTGTTGGCGTCGAGCTCGATCAGCGCGATCTGTGCTGGGTTGGTGAACGTGCCGGTCCCGGGATCCGCATCGTAGGACGAGACGGCCTGCAACACGGGCTCCATGCCCTGGGGAAGCTTCTCCGGCCGGTGGTAGGCCCAGCGCGCCAGATCTCGGATCTCCACCGCCCGCTCCGGTGCTCCCTTGGGAGCGACCGACCCACCGACCAGCTCAACGTCAGCGGCGTCCGCCTCGAGCACGTGCGCCCCGAAGCGCAGCAGCATGTCGCCGAGACGTGCGGCCGCCGGGTGACACGCACCTCCGGTGAGCACGGCGGCGCGGCTCGCGAACGTCCCCATTCCGTAGGGCGTGGACGACGTATCCCCGAAGGTCACGCGAACGTCCCCGAGCGGCAGCGAGAGGCGATCCGCGGCGATTTGGGCCATGGTCGTCTCCTGACCCTGCCCGTGGGAGTGGGTGCTGATCTGAACGAGGACCGTCCCGGATGGATCCATGCTGACCGTGGCCGCCTCGTACCCGAAGATGATGGGAACGCCCCGTTTGATGAACTTCGTGGTCGTGTGCGCCGTCTGCTCGGTGAAGCAGCTCAGCCCGATGCCGAGCAGCCGCCCCTCCCCGCGCGCCCGGGACTGCTGGCGCCGCATGCCTTCGTAGTCGGCATCCTCGCAGACCTGCTCGATCGAGTCGCCGAAGCTGCCGCTGTCGTAGAGCAGCCCTGTCACAGAGGTGTAGGGGAACCCGTCGGCTCGGACGAGGTTCCGCCGGCGCACCTCGGCCGGGTCGAGCCCGAGTACGCGGCCCACCTCGTCCATGACGCGTTCGATGGTGAGCAGGCCGCCGGTCGTGAGACGCCACGGTAGGGTCCCAGCGGGCACTTGTTCGTGGCCACGCTGTAGGCCTCGCACTCGTAGTGCCGGATGCGGTACGGGCCGGGCAGGATTCCCAGCGCCATGCCCGTGTCCATTGTCGACGTCCAGGGGTACACGGAGTACGCCCCGCAGTCGACGTAGATGCAGGCTCGCAGCGCCACGACCGTGCCATCCGCCGGATAGGCGACCTGCACGCGGTGGTAGTGCTCGCGCGCGTGGATGCTGGCGAGCAGGTGCTCGCGTCGATCCTCGACCCACTTGATCGGACGGCCGGTCTCGAGCGCGAGGAACGAGACAGCGATCTCTTCGGGGAAGAGACTACCCTTGATGCCCCTTGATGCCAAAGCCTCCGCCCACGTCCGGCGCGAGCACGCGGATGCGGTTCTCGGGAAAATCGAGACAGTCGGCCAGACCGGTCCTGACCAGGTGGGGGATCTGCGTCGATGTCCACAGCGCGAGCACACCTTCAGCCTCGTCGTACTCCGCTACGCATCAGCGGTTCTCGAGCGGTATGCGGCTGTGCCGCCGGCTCACGAGGTCGAGCTCAAGCTTGCCGTACGACTCTGCGAAGGCCGCGTCGGTATCGCCGCCCACGAAGTGCCGCTTCACGTAGAAGTTGGCCTCCCACGCCTCGTGCACCTGCGGCGCGTCGGTGTCGACAGCGGTCTTGACCGAGTCGACGACGGGCAGGGGCGCGTAGCTCACCTCGACCGCTTGCGCGGCGTCTTCGGCCAGGTAGCGATCGTCTGCGACGGCGACCGCCGCGGCCTCCCCGACAAACCGACGCGTCCGCCGGCGAGGCACGGGAACTCGGTCGGCTGCCGGGACGGGTACATCGAGTCGCACGTGATTGGCTGCACCGGCCCGACGACGTCAGTGCCTGTGAGCACCACCTTGACGCCCGGTGCGGCCAGCTCGATCTCAGCATGGGCGCTGTCGCTTCGGACGAAAGCGGCGTGCCGCGTCCCAGGCCGCGCGATATCGGCGACGTACCGGGCCCGGCCAGTGAGGTATCGGGGGTCATCGACGCGGCGCGCGCGCACCGAGGGGCTTCGGCTGGACGGCTCCGGTCATCGAGCGGTCGGTGCTCCCATCGCCTGCGCTGCGGCGGCGATGGCATCGACGATGAAGACGTAGCCGGTGCAGCGGCAGATGTTCCCCGCGATCGCCTCACGGATCTCTCCCTCGGTCGGGTCGGGGTTCCGCTCGAGCAGGTCACGGGCTACGAGCACGGTGCCAGGGGTGCAGAAGCTGCACTGCAGCCCGTGGTGATCCCACCGCGCCTGCCTCGAGCACGACACGCTCGATCGGCTGGGCGAGATCACGTGCCCAACCCAGATCCTCGCGGGTGGCCAGGATGCCATCTGCTCGCTCACCGCGACGCGCTGGATGCAGGAGCAGCTGCCCCAGGGGGAAACCGTGATCTTCGAGGGGTCCAGCCACTTCTTCCTGATGGAGGAGGCGCCGAGGTTCATGGAGGTGATGGACGGCTGGCTGGCCCGCCACACACCGTGACCGTGGTGCCACCCGCCTGCGAAAGGACAAACCCCTGAGCGAGGAGCTCACCGGCAAGGTCGCCGTCGTGACGGGCGGCAGGCGCGGTATCGGCAAGGCCATCGCGATCGGCCTGGCCTAGGCCGGCTCTGACGTCGTGCTCATCGGCCGCACTGAGGAGCCCCTTCGCGAGGTCGCGGCCGCAATCGAAGCGATGGGTCGCCGTGCGATGGTCGACGTCCTCGACCTCACCGCGATCGGCGAGATCGAGCCGGCGTTCGATGCAATTGCAGATGATCTCGGCGGCCTCGACATCCTGGTGAACTCTGCGGGCGTGCAGGTCATTCGACCCTCCGTCGAGGTCACCGAGGAGGACTGGGACACCGTGCTGGACACGAACCTCAAGGCGCTCTTCTTCTGTTGCCAGGTTGCCGGCAGACGGATGCTAACCCAGGGCGCGGGCAAGATCATCAACCTCGGCTCGACGTTCAGCGTGACGGGGTATCCTCAGTTCACGGCCTACTGCGTGAGCAAGGGCGGGGTGCTCCAGCTCACGCGGACGCTCGCAGCGGAATAGCCTGGCAGCGGCGTCAACGTGAACGCGATTGGGCCAACGGCGGTGAGAACCGAGATGACGAGGGAGCTCATCGACTCGCCCGGCTTCCTTGAGGCGTTCACGCCGCTCGTGCCAGCGGGGCGTGTCCTCGAGTCCGAGGAGATGATCGGTGCCGCCGTGTACCTCGCGAGTCCAGCCTCGGACGGCGTCCAAGGGCACCTCCTGCTTGTCGACGGGGGCTACACTGCGATCTAGCCCGAGAGTTCAGGAGCGTCGTGCCGCTGGGCGCTCGTGGCCCCGCTGCGGCTGGGTTGAGCGCGCCGCTCAGGCACCATGCAACCGCGTGTCGTGCCCGTTTGCGCGCCTGTGGCCGCTGCGACGGGTTGGCAGCGGGGAAGGCTGCCCGGCCGCGCGGCTGTTACGGGATGTGGAGCTGAGCTGGCAGGTGGCCGATCCCCAGGGACGCCGACCCGTCCGGCTCCGTGCCGGGGCTCAGGCACGCTACGCCCGTCGTGCCGACCGTACCTCGACCGCCGAGGAACGTGGTCGAGCCGGCGGGCGGCCGACGCTGCGGCAGCTCCTGCGGGGCGCTGCAGACGGCTGGGGAGACCAGCCGTCGCGACGGGGCGCTGAGCCGACGGAAGCCGCGCCTGCCCATGTCGCCGCGCCTGTTGGCCTGTCCTGACCGCTGCAACTCTTAGGCTTGGCCGGCCGGCCCGCACAGGCCGCAGAGGGCAAGCCACCCCCCGCCCACCACCCGGGGGGAGGGTAGCCGAGATATGCGCACGGATTTCGCGCGATCTGTGGCAGAAGCGTCACGAGGCTGCGTCGATTCTGCAACGATCCCCACGGCCGCCCTCGAACTGCTCCAAGCGGCAGAAGCGCCACGGGGCGGTACCGATTCTGCGCTGGTGCGCCCCCGCTTGAGGCACGGTGGCGCCGCACGAGACCGCCGCAAGGTGCGCCGCACGGGACCGCCGCAACGGGCCACCTCGAGTGCCGCCGCACAGCGCCGCCGCGCGCCGCCGCACAGGGCCACCCAGGACGCCGGGCGCTAGAGGCGCTCACCGTAGAGCTCGACCGCAGACTCGGCGAGGATACGCCGCTGCGTCTCCTCGGGAAGACCAGCCAGGGAGCGCTGCGGGTTGTCGAAGTCCCAGTGCGGGTAGTCGGAGCTGAAGAGGAGCGTCCGGTCTGCGCGGATGATCTCCGCGACGCTCCGCAGGTGCTCGGGTGATGGCTCCGCGAACGGCTGCGTCGTGAAGCGGATGTGCTCGACGATTTCCTCGCTGGGCGGGCACGTCAGCCATGGAACCTCGTCGCGGAGTGCCTGCCAGTTCTTGTCGAGGCGCCACATCAGATCGACGAGCCAGACGAACCCGCCCTCCGCGATCACGACCTTCATGCCCGGGAATTGCTCGAAGACCCCCTGGCAGACGAGGCTGATGACGCTCGAGTGGAACACCTGCGTCAAGGCCGTGTGCCACTCGATGTAGTAGCTGAAGACCCCGCCTGCGAGCGGGGGGCCTTTCGCGAAGATCCCATCCACCGAGTTCGGGTGGACGCCGATGGGCAGGCCGAGCTCGCGGGCGGCTTCATAGATCGGGAAGTAGTGCCGGTCGCCCATCAGGATGTTGGTCAAAGGCAGCATCACCTGCACCATGCCCGGGCGCGAGCCGACGCGCCTGATCTCGGTGGCGGCCGCGAGCGGGTCCTGGGATGCGACGACGAGCGCCCCTCGATAGCGGTCATCGACCTCGAGCCAGCGCTCTGTGAGCCAGTCGTTGTAGGCGGAGGCGACCGCTGAGGCGAGGTCCGCGTCGGGAAGGGCTCCGAGCCCGAGGACGTTGCCGCCGATCAGCACCGCCCGATCGATTCCGTAGGCGTCGAGATGCTGCTCGGCAACGAACGCCGGGTCGGATGCGGGTACCGAGCCGTCAGCGGGGAGGCTGTCCCGGCGCATGACGCCGACCGTGTTCACGTACATGACGTTCTTGGGCAACGAGAACTGCGATGCGTAGACCTGTGACGCCCAGCTGGCGGCGTGGCCGACACCGATTCGACGCTGCGAGGAGACGGAGAGGTACGGCATCAGGTCGTCAAGCCCCTTCCGCAGGTGCGGATGCACATCGCAGTCGACGATTCCCAGCCGGGTCGCGGCGTTCGTCGCCGACTCCATGACAGCGGTGCTCATCGCGCCTCCTCCCGTCGATTCACGGCTGATTCTACGGACCATCCCGACGTCGCTGGGATAGAGTCGGCGCCGTGGCGGCGATGGAGAAGGGCCAGGCCGAAAGCGAGGCGCGAGACCTGCGCCAGAGTGTGCACGTCGTGTGCCGCACCGAGGAGCTTCCTCCCGGTGAGCGGAAGATCGTCGAGATCGGCGGGCGCACGATCGGTGTCTTGAACGTCGGCGGCGAATACTTCGCGGTTCGTAACACGTGCCCCCACCAGGGGGGACCGCTCTGTCGCGGCTCGGTGGGTGGCACCATGCTGCCGTCAGCCCCGCAGGAGTGGATCTTCGGTCTGGAGGGTCGCGTCATCCGCTGTCCTTGGCACGGGTGGGAGTTCGAGCTCGAGAGCGGCAGGTCCCTGTTCGATCCCGAACGGGCCCGTGTGCGCGTCTACCCCGTCACCGTCGAGGCGGGCAAGGTAATGCTGCATGCCTGAGCTTCCCGGGCCGGCGGCTGGGCTGGCAGCCGCGGAGAGTCTCTGGGTCGGATCTTGGGTCGGATCCGGCCTCGACGGCGCTCCCTGCTCTGGTAGCATCCGCCGGCGCTGTCCGGCTTCGTAGGATCTCCGCACCATGAACATGCGCGACTACGAGGACGCGCGGCGCACGTTCCGTCTGGACGTTCCCGCCGACTACAACTTCGTGCGAGACGTGGTCGATGTGTGGGCGGCGCGCCAGCCGGCCAAGATCGCTCTCGTCGCTGTGGACGAGCACGGCGAGAACCGCCGCGAGTACACGTTCCGCGACCTCTCGCGAGCCGCGAACTGTGTTGCCAACGCGCTCGAGGCAATGGGTACCGGGCCGGGTGAGCGCGCCTTCGTGATGCTTCCGCGCATTCCGGAGTGGTACGAGCTCCTGCTTGGGATGTTCAAGGCCGGCGTTGTGCCGATGCCGGCGACCGTCCTCTGCACGCCGCGCGACATCGCAAACCGCATCGGGCGGGCCGAGGCCGCGCTCGCGATCACCGACGAGGACGGGGTGGAGAAGGTGCTCGCGGTCCTTGATGACTGTCCGACGCTTCGCCACCTGATCGTGGTAGGCGAGCGGCTCGACGTGCGCTTCCTCACGTACGCGGAGCTCGTCGAGGCGGCCGTGGAGACGTCGCCGCCGGCACGACCGACGTCACGTGATGATCCGCTGCTCCTCTACTACACGTCGGGCACGGTCGCCGCGCCGAAGATCGTGCTTCACACGCATGCCTCGCTCGGAGCCGGACACGAGATCACGGCCCGTTTCTGGCAGGACCTGACTGCGGACGACCTCCACTGGACCTTCTCCGACACAGGCTGGGCCAAGGCTGCCTGGGGCAAGCTGTTCGGGCAGTGGCGGCTGGGCGCGTCGGTGTTCCTGTGGGATCAGCGCGGCCGGCTCGATCCAGAGGATGTGCTCCGCGTTGCGGCCACTTCGGGGATCACGACGTTCTGCGCGCCTCCGACCCTCTATCGGGCACTCATCCAGCTCGATCTCGCTGCCGTCGATCTCTCAGGCATCCGCCACGCGGTTGCGGCAGGGGAGCCCCTCAATCCGGAGGTGATTCGCGTGTGGAAGGAGGCGACAGGCCGCACGATCTACGACGGCTACGGGCAGACCGAGACGGTCAACCTGATCGCGAACTACCGCTGCCTTCCGGTGCGTCCAGGGTCGATGGGGAAGCCAACGCCCGGTCATGAAGTCGACATCGTCGACGACGACGGCGCGCCGCTGCCGGCCGGCGATGAAGGGCATATCGCCGTCGCGACCGAGCCCGAGCGCCCGACGGGGATCATGGCTGAGTACTGGCGCGATCCTGAGGCGAGCGCGGCCGTCTTTCGGGACGGTTGGTACTACACGGGCGACCGCGCGGTGAAGGATGAGGACGGCTACTTCTGGTTCCTGAGCCGCTCGGACGACGTCATCATCTCGGCGTCATACCGAATTGGCCCGTTCGAGGTCGAGTCTGCGCTTGTCGAGCATCCGGCCGTGGCCGAGTCGGCGGTCGTGGCGAAGCCCGATCATCAGCGGACGAGCATCGTCAAGGCGTTCGTCGTGCTCGCCGCGGGCCGCGAGGGCTCGGCAGCGCTCGCGGCAGAGCTGCAGGACCACGTCAAGGGGGTGACCGCGCCGTACAAGTATCCGCGAGAGATCGAGTTCGTCGACGAGCTTCCCAAGACCATCTCTGGGAAGATCCGCCGCTCGGAGCTTCGCCAGCGCGAGGAACGCGCGCTCTCTCCGGGTGCAGAGCGCGCGCACTGAGCGTTCGCTCCGTCAGTGCGGCCGACGGGGCGGGTGCCCGATGCAGGGCGCCGCGCTGGGCGTGACGCAACGAGGCCGCGGTCCCTCGCCGGCCCTCAGCGAGGCCGTGCCGACCTCAGGTCTTCTTGCTGGGGTTGAGCAGGCCCTTCGGGTCGAAGGCGTCCTTGATCCCCCGGTGGAGCGACAGCGCGGCCGGCGCCCATTGCTTCTCGAGTTGCCCGCGCTTGAGCCAGCCGAGTCCGTGCTCGCCCGAGATCGAGCCGCCAAGGCGGGTCGCCAGCGCAAAGCCCTCTGCGGCGGCGGCCTCGGCGCGGGCGAGGTCATCCGGGCTCGTGAGATCCACGAGGTAGTTCGCGTGCAGGTTGCCGTCACCCGCGTGTCCCCAGCTGACGGCCTCCAGCCCGTGGCGGTCGCCGATGCTGACGATCTCCTCAATCGCCTCCGCGAGCCGATCGAGCGGCACGACGATGTCCTCGCCGACCTTGCCGCCGCGTCGAGCACTCACCGCGACTGACACGCCGTCACGCCAGCGCCAGAGGGCCTCGACATCGGCTGTCGCCTCGGGCGCATACACCAACAACGCGCCGTCCTCGAGGACGGCGAGGAGCTCCTCGCGCAACGCTGCGCTCTCCTCGTGCGAGCCGTCGGCCTCGGTCATGACCATGAAGCCGGCCTCCGCCGGCACGTCGAGGGAAAACGACCCGGCCGAGGCCGAGAGGGCACCGCGGTCGAGGTATTCGAGCGCCGAGGGCACGAGACCGCTGCCCACGACGGTCTCGAGCACGGCACAGCCGGAGCCCGTGTCGCGATAGACGCCGACGAGCGGCAGGAATCGCTCGGGCGCCGGGTGCAGACGCAGCCACGCCGCGGTAATCACCGCGAGGGTTCCCTCCGAGCCGATCAGCAGGCTCTTCAGGTCATACCCGGACTGATCCTTTCGAATCGGCCCTCCGACGGCGATCAGCTCTCCGGGGGGAACGACCGCCTCGATTCCAGTCACCCAGTTGCCGGTGACCCCGTACTTGAACGCGTGGGGACCTCCGGCGTTGGTGGCGATGTTCCCACCGATCTGAGACTGCTCTGCGGCGCCGGGATCCGGGGGGAAGAAGAGGCCGCTCTCTCTCGCGAGCCGCCTGAGCTGGGCGGTGGTGACGCCGGCCTCGACGTGGATTCGCCACAGGAGCGGATCGAACTGCCGCACGCGGGTCAGGCGCTCAAGCGAGAGGACGACCCCACCGTCGATCGGCACGGCGCCGCCCGCGTAGCCCGTCCCGCCACCGCGAGGTATGACCGCAAGCTCATGCTCGTAGCAGAAGGCCACCACCTGAGCGGTCTCCGCCGGAGAGCCCGGCAGGACGACAGCGTCAGCCTTCCCGCGGAGGCCGCGAATGGCGGTTGCGTCCTCGAGGTAGCGCGCCTCGCTGCCCGGGAGGACCGCGTCGTCTCCGACGATCCGTGCGAGCTCGGCGATCATCCTCGGTGAGCACCGCCGGCGGAGTCGGCTCTCTGCTCTGCGGTCACAGCGATGCGCGGAAGATGCCCTGGAGGTGGTGGGCCGTGACGTCGAGCGGAGCTCCCACGAGCAGCCGTTGCTGCTTCAGGGCTCCGTCGACCAGCGCTTCAACGTCGCCGTCGCTGTAGCCGAGCTCGCCGATCGTCAGGGGGGCGCCCACGTCGCCCATCAGCGCGCGGAACGCGTCGCTGAGGCTGTCCGTCTCGCCGCGAGAGATCAGCTCTGCCGCTCGGCGATGCCGATCCGACGCGGCCTCCTGTGTCAGCTCGAAGCACGCCGGCGCCGTCACCGTGACCGAGAAGCCGTGCGGCACGAAGGCGCGCCCGGAAGGGTAGCCCGGCGGAGTCCAAGCATGCTTCAGCGACGCGATTGGGTAGGCGCAGGCGTGTGGAATGTGGACGCCCGCGTTCCCGAAGCCGATGCCCGCAATCGTTGCGGCAAGCATCATCTGCCCTCGAGCCTCCTCGTCGCCCGGGTCGTTTACCGCGCGTCGAAGGTAGGTACCGCCGATCTCGAGCGCGCGCACGGCCCAGATGTCGGCAATCGGGTTCGAACCCTGGTAGGGCGGACGCCGATCGGGGCTGACCTTGGTGCGGGCTGTGTAGGCCCGCGCCGTGTACGACTCGGCCGCGTGGCAGACGACGTCGAGGCCTGCCGATGCCGCGACTGGCTGCGGCAGGTCACGCAGAAGGAGCGGGTCGACGATGCCAACGAGCGGCCGCAGGTACCGGTGCGAGATCCCGCTCTTGCTGCCAAGCTCCTCGAAATCGATGATCGCGACCGACGTGGCCTCGCTGCCCGTGCCGGCGGTCGTCGGAACCGCGAGGAGCGGGAGGAGCGGGCCGGGCACGGGCTTTGCCCGGCCGATCGGCTCGTTCACGTAGTCGAGCAGCTCGCCTCCGTGCGTCGCGAAGAGCGCCGCGATCTTTGCCGTGTCGATCGATGAGCCGCCGCCAACGCCGACGATCCCGTCGTACCCGCCCTCCCGCGCCGTGGCGATCGCCTGCTTGGCCGACGCTTCGTTCGGCTCCACACGCGCCTCGGGGAAGACGTCTGCGGCGACGGCGTGCTGCGCGGCCGACTCGCGCACGCGTTGGGGAATGCCGAGGGCCGCAACGTGGGGATCGGTGATGAGGAGCGCTCGCGTGACACCGAGCCGCGCCAGGTGGAAGCCGGTCTCCTCGGCCGCGCCCGGCCCGTACACGATCGACGTTGCCTCGGCGGTGAAGACCTGCTCGTTCATCCTGCGGCTCGCCGTTCGCCCTCCTGCCATGCGGAAAGCCCGAGGACGTCCTCGTTTAGCTCACCGAAGACCATAAGCCGGTCGAGGGCGTCCCGGGTTGTGCCAGCGGAGGCCAGCGCGCGGGCCGTCTCGCGCGCTGACTGGGCAGCAGCGAAGAGCGTCGAGGAGGGATACAGGGCAATCTCGTACTTCAGCTCGGCGATCTCGTCTCGCGACAAGAGCGGCGTCTTGCCGTGCTCCGACATGTTCGCGACGAGCGGCAGGGTGACCGCGGCGCGGATCTCCCGCATCTCCTTGACCGATCGGGGCGCGTCTGGAAAGAGAACGTCGGCGCCGGCTGTCTCGTAGGCCCGCAGGCGCCTGATCGCATCCTCCAGGCCTGTGACCGCGATTGCGTCGGTTCTCGCGATGATGACCGTGTCGGCACTCGAGCGGGCAGCGAGCGCTGCACGGATCTTCTCGACCATGGCGTCCGTGGGGACAACTCGCTTTCCCTCCATGTGCCCACAGCGCTTCGGAAACACCTGATCTTCGAGCTGGATGGCCGCGACGCCGGCGCTCTCGTACTCACGGACAGCGCGGGCGGTGTTCGTGAGCTCGCCGAACCCCGTGTCCGCGTCGGCGATGATCGGGAGGTCAACGGCGCCCACGATGCGGGCGATGTGGTCGACCATCTCGGTCTGGGTTACGAGGCCGATGTCGGGCAGCGCGTAGTTTGCGGCGGCGGCCGCGTAGCCACCCGCGTACAGCACCGGGAAGCCCTCGAGCTCGAGAACTCGGGCGACGAGCGCGTTGTAGGCGCCGGGGACAAGGAAGGTCTCGCCCCGGCCGAGGAGCTCCCGAAGCTCGCGTGCGCCGGACACCGTCCCAGCCTATCCGCACCACATGCGGTCCCGGCGCCTGCGGGCAGCTGTACAGTGCGGCTGGAGAGGTGATGCTGTACCTCCGCGACGCGCGCGTCCGTTCGGCCCAATCGAGGGATCGTGCGGCTCGCTTCGGCGCCGAGAGCGCGCGTGCCGGGCGACGGTGGGGGAGCCCGCGAGCGTCGGCTGGGCCGATGGGCGAGCCCCTCATGCGCCGAGCTCAGACGGGCGCAGCGAGGCTGTCGGGCAGCTCGCCGAAGTCGAACCGCGCCGGCTGGCCGCGCTCTGCATGCAGCTGCGCGCGGAGCGCCTCGGTTGCCGCTGCCTCGCGGAGGACGACGCCGTAGTCGCGGCGCGCCGACTCCTCGGAGACCAGCCGCCACCTCACGTCGCGCTCGACCTTCCAGGCCGGACGCTCGAGCGGGTCGCCCCAGCCGCCCGCACCTGCCGATCGGAAGAGGAGCCGATCGCCTGCCTTGACGGGAACGTTGTCGATCTTCGACGGGAGGTCCTCGCGCGTGCCGTCGCGCCGGATGATCCTCTTCGAGGAGCGCCCACCGTGCTTGGCTCCCCCCGATCCTCCAGGGCGAGAGAAGCGCGCGATCGTCGTTGACGGTGACCTCGCCGGCACAGCGAAACTGGTACTGCTTCTCGATCCCCGTACCGGCGCGGTGCAGGCCCGGCCCGCCCGTGTCGGTGACGGGCTCGTACCGCTCGAGCACGACCGGGTAGTAGCTCTCCAAGTAGCTCTCCATGTACTCGGCAGGCGTCGTACGGAACATCGGCCACCAGGAGTGGCCGTCGAGGCCATCGTCAGCCGGACGGCCTGGGAGCTTGCCGAAGAGAAGCTCAACCATCTGGAAGTAGTCGCCGTTGTCGTCGGTGCCTGAGTAGACGAGGTACGGGCTCGTGCCGTAGCCGGCCGCCATCGACAGGTCGGGCGCCCGCCGGCCGAGCGCGCCCGATTGACAGTCGAAGAAGCGCCTGTGAATGCTGAGGCGGTTCGAGAGCGGGGCAGGGAACTTCGGGCTGAGCAGCGAACCTTCCGGCAGGACGACCTCGAAGACGTCGTTGTAGCCCTCGTTGAACAGGATCGCCGGGTCGAAGGCCATGATCAGGTAGACACCGCAGAACATCTTGCAGAGGCCCTCGTGGATGTGGAAGTTGACCGAGCCGGGTGTCTGTGGATCGGTCCCCATCCAGTCGAAGAAGGCCTTGTCGCCCTCGCGCCAGATCGTGAGCTGCAGCTTCAGCGGAGCGGAACCACGCCCGTCGTCGTCGACCCAGTCCCAGAACGTGACCTTCTCCTCCGGGATGTACAGACGGGCGAGCCTGATCATGCCTTGCTTCGTCCGCTCGAGCAGGGCATCGCAGGCTGCCATTTAGGTCTACCGGCCGAAGCGCTCGCAGAGGTCGAGGACGCGCGCCTCTGCGGCGCGGCAGGCCGCGATGATCGCCATCAGATCCGAGTGGTTCATGTCTGGCATTCGCGTGTTGTTGAGGATGATCCGCAGCGCCGCCTTGTTGAGCTGGCCGCGTTCGAAGATCTTGACGGGCGGGATGCGCAGCCCCTCATCCCAGATCGACAGCGTGTCGGTGACCTGGCTTCCGGGGACGCGGCCGCCGACGTCCATCATGTGGCCGAACAGGCTCGAGAAGCCCACGAGGACGTCCTCGTGGAAGATCGGAACGATCACGAGCCAGTCGTTGCAGTGCGAGATCGAGCCCCTGCACAGGTACGGGTCGTTGAGGAGGATCACATCGCCCTGGTCGATCCCGCCGCCGAAGCTGTCGATCACCTCGGGGATATACGAGCCAAACTGTCCCACCACCATCTGATGCCGCTCGTTGACGATCATCGGGAACTCGTCGTGCTGCTCCCGGATCGTGGGTGACATCGCGGCTCGTCGGACGACCTCGTCCATCTCGAAGCGAGCGTTCTTCAGCCCGTTCTCGATCAGGTCAAGTGTGACCGGGTCGATCTGCGGCTTCACTGGCTCACCTCCAGCGTGGGGCCCGGCCACCGATGGAGGACGGTGGGCGCTTGTGGGCTCGGTCGACCGCAGAGCCCCGGCTGCCGTGGAGGGAGGCGGCTGGCCGGTGCATCGCGGTTGGCCGGGGCGCGGCGTCGAGCCGGTCCCGGGGCCAGGCGTCGAGGGCGGTGCCGAGAGCGTGACCGGCCTGTGTCGATCTTGGCACATGCCGGCACTGACGCGTCGCAAAGCTCCCGATAGCATCGAAACCGGGTGGTGGGCTGGGGTGCCCCGAGCGGCCGGGCGATCCTGGCTCGATGGGGCATGTCTGCGAGGGGCAGTGCGCCTCGGCATCGCGAGCCGCCCGCGCCGGCCGCCCCGGGCCTCCTTCGCGCGCTGGGCTGTGCGTCCGCGCTCGCCGCCGCCGGCTGCCTTCCCGCCGGCTGCCTTCTCGCGCGGCACTCCATCCCCGCGCGGAACTTCGTTCCCCCGCTGCACTCCGTCCCCTCGCTGGGCTCTGTGCCGGCGCCAGGCTGCCCGCCCGTGGCCCTGCTGCGCGCACGCCAGTCATGAGGTGCCCGTCGGCTCGATGACGAGGTTGAGCCAGCGGTCCACGGTCGCGGCATGGGCGGGCAGAACGACCGTCGTTGCGTCGTACTGCGTGACGATCCCGAAGCCCTCGATGCGCATGCCGTGCTGAAGCTGCGCTCGATCGAAGAGCGGAACGCTTCTGCGGACTCCACCATCCCAGATCTCCTGCGTGCCGACCTGTGCCGCCGACGGGCTGGCGTCGCCCGCCTCGTGATCGGCCAGCGTGGGCTTGTGCACGCGGCCGACCGCCTGTGCACGCACGTTCACGATCTCGACGGCACCGGGGAGCGAGAAGCCGTACAGACTCTCATGGAGAGCCCGAAATCGGTCGGCAACCTCTCGCAGATCGAGGCTCGCGAGCTGCTCGACCGACACATCGACGGGCAGCTTGTAGCCCTGGCGGTGGTAGCGCATGTCGAGCACGTAGGCGATCTCCCGATTCGCACGGTCGATGCTCTCTTCCGTGAGCCAGGCGTCTCCCTGGCGGCCGAGCTCTGAAAGGAGCGCGGCGACCTCGGCCCGCTCGGCGCGGTCGGTCGTCTGAATGGCCGTCTGTCCAAACTCGTTGCGCACGTCCGCGGCGACGAAGCCGAGCGCCGAGAGCACGCCGGGCTCAGGCGGGACGATGACCGGGAAGCACCCAAGCGTGGCCGCGAGCGCGTTCGCGTGGAGGCCGCCAGCTCCCCCGAAGGAGACGAGCGCGAACTCCCTCGGGTCAAGCCCCTTCTGGACGGTCGCCACGCGCAGGGCGCCGAGCATCGTCTCGTTGACGATTGCCACGATTCCCTCGGCCGCTCGGTGGACATCGACGCCCATCGAGTCGGCCACGGTCTGAACTGCGGCCTGCGCGGCATCGACGTCGAGCGTCATTGCTCCGCCCAGGAGCTGAGGCGAGAGATGCCCGAGCACGACGTTGGCATCGGTCACGGTCGGCTCGGTCCCGCCTTGCCCGTAGGCAGCCGGGCTCGGAGTGGTGCCTGCCGAGTGCGGCCCAACCTGGAGTGCTCCCGTGACGGGCGAGACCGACGCGATGGGGCCGCCGCCGCCGATCGACTCGACCTCGACGGACGGTGCCCGCACCGGGAATGACCCAACCCGCGTCTCGCGGGTGATTGTCGGTACACCGCCCACGCACACCGCCACGTCGGTCGACGTGCCGCCCATATCGAAGGTCAAGATCCTGTCGTGGCCGGCTCTGTGCGCGACGTACGCGGCGCCGTTCACGCCGCCCGAAGGCCCAGAGAGCACGGTCTGGACGGGATGCTCACGCGCAGCGCCGATCGACTGCAGGCCTCCGTCCGACCGGACGACTTGGAGCGGCGCCGTGACCCCGTTCTGCACGAGCTTTTCCGCGAGCCGTGCCAGGTAGCGGCGCAGTACGCCTCCGACGTAGGAGTTCATGACGGTCGTCACCGTCCGCGCGTACTCCCGAAACTCGGGCGTGATCGTCGAAAAGATCGAGACGGGGATATCGTCGAGCTGCTCCTTGGCGAGCGCCTCGACGCGCTGCTCGTGGTCGGCGTTGGCGTACGAGTTCAGCAGGCAGATGGTGAGCGCCTCAATGCCTGCGTCAGCAAGCTCGTCGATCGATTGGCGCGCGGCATCCTCGTCGACCGCTTCGAGCATCGCCCCCTTCGAGTCGATGCGCTCGGTGATCTCGCGAACGTCCTCGAACTCGACGAGCGGCTCTGGCTTGATGTAGTCGAAGAACCCGAAGAGCGGGCCGGGCGTCCACGACTCGGCGAGGTGCAGCAGGTGCGCCCAGCCACGCGTGACGAGCAGTCCAACCCGCGCGCCCTTGCCCTCGAGCACCGCGTTCGTCGCCACCGTGGTGCCATGCAGGCTCGTGTCGAGCACGTCAAGCGTGAGGCCGGCCCGGTCGTACACCTCGTGTGTGCCTGCAAGCACGCCGACCTACTGGTCAGCAGGCGCCGCGGGCGTCTTCGCGAGCCAGAACACACCGGTTTCCTCATCGTGCAGGAAGAGGTCGGTGAACGTTCCGCCCACGTCGATGCCGACTCGCAAGGCCATGGACCGCGTACTCTGACGCCTCCTCGGGCCTGCGGCAAGCGAGACGATCGTCTCGGCAGCGCAGGCCGGGCTCTGAAGGAGACCGGCCTGCGCGCTGTTACACGGCGTCGGCGTTTCCCCGCGCGGA
This sequence comes from Actinomycetes bacterium, assembly GCA_026708005.1. Classification (GTDB taxonomy): domain Bacteria; phylum Actinomycetota; class Thermoleophilia; order Gaiellales; family Gaiellaceae; genus JAPOVR01. Next base: position 78,818 of record JAPOVR010000076.1, on the reverse strand, counting down.
GGATCGTCGAGCAGCGGTGGAGTGGCTATCCTGACCTCGACATGACAGAGGTCGAGGAGACGCCCCTGCCGGGCGTAGGCGTCCGGCACGACTTCAGCACGAAGAGCGGCTCTCGGGTCGGCGTCGTCTCGCACCGAACCGGCTGCCGCGAGCTGATGCTGTACTCGGAGGACGACCCCGATGCGTGCGAGACGACGCTCCGTCTCGAGGAGGAGGACGTGCGCGTGCTCGCTGACCTGCTTGGGGCGGCGCACGTCACCGAGAGCCTCGCCAAGCACATCCAGCATGAGATCGAGGGGCTTGCGATGAGCTGGCTGCGCGTCTCTCCGGACTCCCCATGCGCCGGGGCCACGCTCGCGGAGATCGGCCTGCGCACGCACACCGGTATCTCGGTCGTCGCCGTCATCCGCGACGGCGCGACCACGCCGTCCCCCGGCGCCGAGTTCGTCTTGGCCGGGGAGGACACCGCAGTGGTTGTCGGAACGACCGAGGGGATTCGCAGGGCTACTGAGCTCTTCCAGCCGCCGCTCGATCGGTGATCGGGCCCTGGCCCTAAGGCGCGGCGGCGTGAACCGGCCATGATGCTCGCCGCCGGGGATGGAGCCGGGGCATCCATCTTCCTCGAGCTCGGTATCGTCATCGTCGGGCTTGCGCTCCTGGCCCGAATTGCGATACGGACAGGGTTCTCGCCGATCCCGCTCTACCTGCTGGCAGGCCTCGTCTTCGGCGCGGTGCGCGACACGAGCTTCAGCCAGGACTTCATCGAGGTCGGCGGCCAGATCGGCGTGATCCTGCTGCTGTTCATGCTCGGCCTGGAGTACTCGGCGAGCGAGCTGTCCTCGACGCTTCGATCGGGATTCCGGGCGGGCGTGCTCGATGCCCTCCTGAACTTCACACCGGGGCTGCTCGCCGGTCTCGTGATCGGATGGGGCTGGCTGCCCGCCCTGCTCCTCGGTGGTGTCACCTACATCTCCTCGTCGGGCGTGATCGCGAAGGTGATCACCGATCTCGGGCGACTCGGCAACCGCGAGACCCCCGCGATCCTCTCGATCCTCGTCATCGAGGATCTCGTCATGGCCTTCTACCTGCCGCTCATCGCAGTCCTGCTCGTGGGCGGGGGTCTGCTCGCCGGTCTGTCATCCGTTGCGATTGCCGTGGCGGCCGCCGGCGTAGCGCTCGTGGTTGCGCTGCGGTTCGGGGGGATCATGAGCCGCGCGATCTTCCACCGCTCCGACGAGGTTCTCCTCTTGTCGACTCTTGGGATCGTCCTCCTGGTTGCCGGCGCCGCGGAGGAGCTTCGGGTCTCGGCCGCCGTGGGCGCGTTCCTCGTGGGAATCGCGCTGTCGGGTCAGGTCGCTGAGCGCGCCGAGACGCTTGTCATGCCGCTGCGCGACTTCTTCGCCGCGACGTTCTTCGTCTTCTTCGGGCTCCAGATCGACATTGGCGAGCTGCCGGGTGTCCTGCCCGCCGCAGCGGCCATCGCCGCGTTCACGGCGGCGACCAAGATCTGGACGGGCGTCTGGGCGGCGCGTCGGATCGGCGTCGCGCTGCGGGGCAGGTGGCGGGCCGGCACCGCGCTGATCGCGCGCGGGGAGTTCTCGATCGTGATCGCCGGCCTTGGCGTTGCGGCGGGCCTCGATGCCGAGCTGGGGGCGCTGGCCGCCGGCTACGTCCTGATCCTCGCGGTCTTCGGGCCGCTGGCGACGCGCTACTCGGATGGGCTGGTCGATACCGTTCGCTTGCGGCTGGCCGTGCCCCCGTGACCCGTTGACCGGGTGCTGCCGGCCGCGACCACGGCTACCGATCCCGGTTCGTCCCAGATCGTGACACGGGTGCCCCTCCGACCCAACCGCCGAGGCAGCCGCACCGCCGCGTTGCGTGCGCGGCCGGCCGGCCTGCCGGTCTCGGGCATGCCAGAACGGTCATCCACCGTGTCTGAAAGCCAGCTAGCCTGCTGGCAAGGCAGTCGCTCGGGCGTCATGTCCAGGCCTTGACATTCATCTCGCCCAAACCGGCAAGGCAGCCGGGCAGCCGTTCGAGCGTCAGTGCCCAGGTCGTGAAGGCAGTCATGGAGGTGCGATGGAGTCTGCAGTGAGTTCCGAGGGTGCGGCTGCGCTCGCGAGCGCCGTCGCTGCGACCGATCTCACCCGCCGCTTCGGGGCCGGTGACACCGCGGTCGATGCGCTGCGGGGGGTCTCCCTCACGGTGCCGAGCGGGCAGTTCGCGGCGGTGATGGGCCCCTCTGGCTCCGGCAAGTCCACGCTCATGCACATCCTCGCCGGCCTCGACCGGCCCACGTCCGGCAGCGTGCTCGTCGCCGACACCGAGATCACGACGCTCAGCGACACCCAGCTCACCTTGCTCCGGCGCCAACACGTCGGATTCGTCTTCCAGTTCTTCAACCTGCTGCCGATGCTGACCGCCGAGGAGAACGTGACGCTGCCGTCCCGGCTCGCAGGCGAGCGCCTCGATCGCGCCTGGGTCGCTGAGCTGATCGACAGCGTGGGCCTCTCCGATCGGTTGAGGCACCGGCCCAGCGAGCTCTCCGGTGGCCAGCAGCAACGTCTGGCGATCGCTCGGGCGCTCGTCAACCGGCCGACCGTGTTGTTCGCCGACGAGCCGACCGGCAACCTCGACTCGAAGACCGGTGAGGAGATCCTCGAGCTGCTTCGACGCTCGGTCGACGCGTACGGCCAGACGATGCTGGTGGTTACCCACGAGCCTCGGGCTGCCGCCATGGCCGACCGCATCCTCTTCCTGGCCGACGGTCTGATCGTCCGCGACGTCGGTCGATCGAGCTCGGCTGACATCCTGGCTGTCATGGAGGAACTGGCCGCGCAGTGACCCGCGTCGCGCTCCGCGGCCTGCTCGGCCGAAAGGTCCGTGCGGCTCTCACGGCGCTCGCCGTGGTCTTCGGCGTGGCCATGATCAGCGGCACCTTCGTCCTCACCGACACGATCGACCGCGCGTTCGAGACCTTGTTCACAGAGGTCTATGAAGGCACAGACATCGTCATCACGGGTGTCCAGGCCTTCGAGACAGACTTCAGCCAGCCGCCGCCGTTTCGAGCGTCGCTCCTTGAGGAGGTGCGCGCCCTCGATGGGGTCGACGTGGCGATTGGCGGCATCCAGGACTTCGCCCAGCTAACCGACCGCGACGGCGAGCCGATCAGGTCGGGTGGGGCTCCGACCTTCGGCTTCGGCATCGGTGGCAGCGAGCCGCGCTTCAACCCGCTCGTGCTTACCTCAGGCGATTGGGCGGCCGGCCCCCGCGAGGTCGTCATCGATGCCGCGACCGCGGAGGAACACGGCTTCGGGGTTGGGGACACGATCGGCGTTCGCGCACGCGGCCCGGTCAAGGAGTTCCGCATCGTCGGCACTGCGAGGTTCGGCAACGTCGACTCGATCGGCGGCGCGACGGCCGCCTACTTCGATGTGCCCACCGCTCAGCGGCTGTTCGAGAAGGAGGGCCAGCTGGACGGGATCCAGATTGCCATCGAGCCCGGTGCCTCGTCGGCGGCGGTGATCGAGCAGATCGAGCGGATCCTGCCGGAGCGGACACAGGCGCTCACCGGAACGGAGCAGGCTGAGGACGAAACGAGCACGATCGAGGAGTTCACGAGCTTCATCCAGACCTTCCTGCTCGCGTTCGGGGGGATCGCGCTCTTCGTGGGCGCGTTCGTGATCTTCAACACGCTCTCGATCACCGTCACCCAGCGCACCCGGGAGTTCGCGACGCTGCGGACGCTCGGTGCCTCTCGGCGTCAGGTGCTGGGATCGGTCGTAGTCGAGGCGCTCGTGATCGGGCTTCTCGCCTCGGTTGTGGGGCTCTTCGCGGGGCTCGGCCTCGCAATCGGACTGAACGAGGTCTTCGTGGCGTTCGGGGTCGACCTGCCCTCGACCGACACCGTCTTAGCGGCGCGGACGGTCGTGGTCGGCCTGATCGTCGGCACCGCCGTGACCGTGATCGCGGGCATCGTTCCGGCCGTTCGCGCCACGCGGGTCCCCCCGATCTCCGCGGTGCGCGAGGGCGCCGTCCTGCCGAAGGGGCGATTGGCCCGGCTCGCGCCCGTGGTTGCCGCGGCTGTTGCCATCGTCGGTCTCGCATTGATTCTCCTCGCCATGTTCGCCGGCGGCCTCGGCACGACCGAGATCCTCGTGCTGATCGGCGTCGGCGTTGTGGCTCTCTTCATCGGGATCGCTCTCGTGTCGGCCAAGCTCGTCGAGCCTCTCGCCCATGCCGTGGGTTGGATTTTCGTGCGCGTGGGGGGAACGTCCGGTCGGCTTGCCCGGCAGAACGCCACGCGCAACCCCGCCCGCACCGCCGCCACCGCGGGGGCTCTGATGATCGGGCTCGCGCTCGTGACGTTCGTCGCTGTGCTGGCGAGCGGGCTGACGCGGTCGATCGGCGATGCGATCGACGATCAGCTCGCCACTGACTTCGTCGCGGTCTCCGAGACCGGCTTCACGCCGTTCGAGCCGGGGCTCGACCGGGTGCTCCGCGGTCGGTCGGACGTGCTGAGCGTGTCACCGGTCCGTGGCGAGAACGTCATGGCGGAGCTGGGCGCTGGCGCAGAGGCACAGCTCACCGGAGTCGATCCGGAGTCGATTCCCGACGTCTATCGCTTCGAGTGGGTCGACGGCACCGACGAGACGGTCCGTCGGCTCGCCCGTGACGAGGCGATCCTCGAGTCGGAGTTCGCGACAGACCACGGTCTCTCGGTGGGCGACGCGCTCCGGATCCAGTCGCCGTCGGGCCGCTTTGTGCAGGTGGCCGTTCGGGGTATCCACAGGGCGCCACCGTTCTGGCAGATGCTCGGCGATCTGAGCGTCCCGACCGACCTCTTCGATGAGATCATCGACAACCCGCGGAACCTGTACACGTTCATCCGGGCTGAAGGCGGGGCTTCTGGCTCGACGGCGGCCGCCTTGACGGACGTCGTCGAGTCGTCCTTTCCCGGGATCGAGCTCGAATCACAGGCCGGTTTCATCGAGCGCAACGAGGATCAGATCGGGCGATTTGTCCTGCTCCTCTATGTCCTGCTCGCGCTCTCGGTGATCGTCAGCCTGTTCGGGATCATCAACACACTCGTGCTGTCGGTCTTCGAGCGCACGCGCGAGCTCGGCATGCTCCGGGCGATCGGGATGACGCGCCGCCAGGCTCGCCGCATGATTCGCCACGAGAGCATCATCACCGCGCTCATCGGCGCCTCGATCGGCATGCCGCTCGGCATCGTCCTCGCCGCGATCGTGACCACGCGGCTCTCGAGTGAGGGGCTCTCGTTCGTCGTGCCCTGGCCCACGCTCGTCGTCTTCGTCGCCGCCTCCGTGCTCGCCGGCATCGTGGCGGCTGTCGTGCCAGCCCGCCGGGCCGCTCGGCTGAACGTGCTGAACGCCCTCCACTACGAGTAGCGTCCTCGTGTGGCGGCGGTCGACGGCGACCGGTGCCGCCGCGGAGCCGCGGTCTGCTTTCGCCCTGCGCTCACAGCACGCGAGAGCGAAGGCCTTGCACGGGAGAGATGATTTCCTATGGAGGTGCGCTTCGGCCTGGCGACCAGCCCTGCCAGCGCTCGATCGTGATCGCAATGACGGCGCCTCGCGGGGGCGCCTCCCGGTACTGCTCGTACTTCTCGACGAGCAGCTTGATGGCGTGGTCGTACCTGGCGCCCTGCTCCCAGATCTCGGCGGTGCCGTCAACGCGTACCCACCACAGCGCCGACCAGTCCTCGTCGTAGCGGTGCGCGAGCACGGCAACGCGGGGATCGGCGCGGATGTTCGCGAGGCGCTGGAGGTCGCGCGAGCGCTTCGGTTTCTCGTCGACGGCAGAGACGAGCAGCTCGCCCTCGAGCGCAAAGCAGAACGGGACGAGGTGAGGCCGACCCTCGGCGGTGACCGTGGCGAGCTCTGCCACCCTCTCGCGAGAGAGCAGATGGCGCATGCGTTCCCTCTCCATGCCGGGTGCACGCTAGGGCACGCGGTGCCGCGGTGCGCCTCGGGCGGGAGGGCCGCACTCGTCGCGGCAGGCGCTTCGCGCGCAGCCTCTACCGCGTCGTCTCGCCGTGTTCAGATCTGCGGGACTGCGCCCATGGCCGTTGCTCTTGTTCGCAGCTCGGGGGAACCTCGGCGTGCTCGACCTCGACGGTGGTGGCCTCGCCTGAGCGGGGCGTCCGTCTCTCCTCAAGATGCGCGCACGCTCGCGAGCACGGTGCAGCGACAACCGCCGCGACCCAGCGCGCGCCCGCGCGTGAGCAAACGCGAGCATTGCGCTCATACGGCCCTCGGAGCGCGCCGGCGCCATCGAGTGAGGTGCCGAAAGCTGGGCGGCTACTCGCCGTCAACGGGAACGCGGCTTCACGGCTCCTTGAGCGGCAGCGGGTGTCAGGCTCTCCAGGCGCCCGCCGGCGTCTGGGGCACCGCCGCGGCTGGCCGAGGCCGCCTCCCGGATCGGCTGTGCGTGGGGAGGCGCCGGGGATGGTCGGCGGCCGTGACGGCGGCCTCCCGGATCGTTGCCAGCGGGAGGCAGGCTAGGCGGGGACGAGCTTGTAGCCGACCCCGCGCACGGTGATGATGCGCTCCGGGTGTGATGGGTCCTGCTCGATCTTCCGGCGCAGGCTGGAGATGTGCACGTCGCATGCACGTTCATCGCCAACGTAGATGCTCGACCACAGGTGCTCCATGATCTGCCTGCGGGTAAACACCCGCTCAGGCTCCTCTGCAAGCAAGGCCAGCACCTTGAACTCGGACGGCGTCAGGTGGACGAGCTTTTCGTGCACGCCGACCTCATGGCGCGAGAGGTCGATCTTCAGCGACCCGATCGTCTTGACGAGCGACTGCACCGAGGAGCGATCGAGCTCGCGCCTGCGCAGGAGCGCGCGGATCCGGCTGGTCAGCTCGGCGATTGAGAAAGGCTTCGTGACGTAGTCGTCGGCTCCGAGCTCAAGCCCGAGCACACGGTCGATCTCGGCGTCCTTCGCGGTCAGCATGACGATCAGCACGTCGCTCTCTGCACGCAGCGAGCGGCACACATCCAGACCCGACTGCTCCGGCATCATCACGTCGAGGATGACGAGGTCGTAGCCCCCGGCCCTCCCCTCTGCGAGAGCCTCGTCCCCATCCTCAACCTCGGTGACCTCGAACCCCTCGCGGCGAAGCGCGTAGCCGAGCGACTCGCGAATCGCGGGCTCATCGTCGGCGACGAGGATCTTGTTTGACACGGCCTGCCCTTCCAGGCTCGAGGATACCGACGCTCGTCTCGCTGCTCGCTCGGGCAGCCGTCAAGCTCGCGGCTCGGCTGGAGCCCGGCTGGGCTCGCCAGCTAGGAGACGCTCTCGGTCGCCGGCTGCCGTTGGAAGCGCGGCTGCGGCCCGGCCACCGGGAGCGTTACGCGCACCGACGTGCCCTCCCCCGTGGCCGAGTTGACGGTCACCGTCCCGCCAAGCGCGCGAACCGATTGGCGCACGATTGCGAGGCCCAGCCCGAAGCCGCCCGCCCCCGACTCGCTGCCTCGGTAGAATTGGTCAAAGACGCGCTCTCGCTCGTGGCTCGGGATCCCCGGGCCCGAGTCCCGCACCTCGATCACGACGCGGCGCGGCGGCAGGCGTCGCGCGCTCAGCTTGATCGAGCCTCGTTCGGTGTGCTTGGCGGCGTTCTCGCCGAGGTTCGCCACGACCTGCTCGATCAGGTCCCGCTCGGTCAGTGCGGCGAGCTCGGGCTCGCACTCCACGCTTAAGCGGACGCCCTCCTTCGGTCGAAGGCTGGCGGCCACGTCGTGAAGCAGCGGGCCAAGCTCGATCGGCCCGAGCTTCGGCGCCTCCTGATTGGTCTGTGCGCGCGCAAGCACGAGCAGCGCACGGGCGAGGCGACCCAGCCGGGCCGACTCGCGCTCGATGTGTCCGAGGAAGACGTCGCGGTCGTTCGGGATCTCCTTCGCGCCCGCCTGCAACACCTCGACGGCTCCCGAGATCGCCGCGAGCGGGGTCTTGAGCTCGTGAGCGGCGTTCGTCACGAAGTCGCGCTCTGCCTGCTCGCGCCGCTCCTGCTCCGAGATGTCGGTGATGACGAACACCGCGGAGTCGCCGCTGTCCCCGGCCGGGATGCCGACGAGCGCGTAGGTTCGCAGCTCGTCGGGCGCGACACGGGCCTGCGAGATCTTCGCGTCCGGTCGGAAGAGGCTCGCGGCCATCTGCCGGAGCGAGACGTCCTCCCATGGCTCGGGGAGCGGTTCTCCCTCGAGCGGGCCTTCGAGGTCGAAGGCCCGGTGGGCAGCGGCGTTTGCAAGCTCGACCTCGAGGCCTGAGTTCACGGTGACGACACCTTCATGCAGACGCTCGAGCACCTGATCGAGTCGGTCACGCTCAAACTCGAGCTGCGCGAACGACTGGCGCAGCTGCTGCCGCATCCGGTCGATCGACAGCGCCAGCGAGCCGAGCTCGTCCCGGAACCGGAACCGGGGCTGCAGCGTGGTGTCGAAGTTGCCGCCCTCGATCGCGGCTGCCGTGCCAGCGATCCGGCGGAGGCGCCAGCCGATGAACATCGCGACGAGCAGGCCCGCGAAGGCGCCGATCGGAACCGCCACGATCGCCGCGAAGACGAGCTCGTCCCGAAAGATGCCGACGGTCTGCTGAAACTCAGGCTGCGGAACCGTCGTCAGGACCGCGCTGTGGCCGGTGCCGGGGATGAAGAGCGGCACAGCGACGACTGTCGCCGCCTCCTCCTCCAGGCTTGCGACGTACTGCCGGCCCTCGAGGGCCGCCGCCACGGCCTCAGCGCCTCCGGGGATCGACTGGGCGCTCGTCTGACGCGAGCTTGCCGAGCTCACGAGCGAGCCCTCCGCGTCGAAGAGGAACAGGCTCAGCTCGTGCTCCTCGGCGACGATACGAATGGCCTGCTCCAACTCGTTCTGGGCGAGGAGGCCGCGGAGGCTCTCGGAGGGGATCGAGCCGTCAACCCGACGTTGCGCGGCCACCTGCTGGAGCGCGTTCTGCAGCCCCGCTTCCCTCAGAGCGGTACCCATCCCCAAGGCGGCGGCGAGGCTGTCGCCGAGAGCCAGCACGTCTGAGCGTTGCCGAAACGCGCTCTCTCCTCGCTGAGCGGAGATGAGCGCTGCTGCGAGCGCGGTCAGACCGGCGATTAGGGCAAACGCCAGCGCGAGCCACCAGCGGAGGCTGATGTGGAGGCCGCGCATACAGGAAGTCTAGGCAGGTTTGGTCGGCATGCCTGGTGCCGTGCTGCCCTTCTGATCGCATCATCGGTTACAAGTCTCGGATCGACTCATTGCTCGGCTGGCAGGTTGGGCCGGTCATCCACGTGATGCGCGCAAACGGGCATCAGCAGCCGCAATGCGGGGCCTGGGACGCGGGGCTTGGTGCAGGCCGCCTGGACTCGCGCGGTGATCCGTGGCACGTTAGTGAGCGAATCTTCAGAAAAGGACGTCCTGCTGCTCACAGTCGGGGGCGAAGCTTTTCCGAATGCGACTCGTGATCGTTGCTGAAGAGCGAACTCAGACGAACGCCGAGCTTGCCTCCGCGGGCTTGCGGCGTGGCGTGGAGTCCGCGATTGTGCCGAGCGCTGATCTCGACGCCCGCACCCGGACGGGCGACACCGTGCTTGGCCGGATCGACGTGCTCCCGACCCTGGACGGCGTCCAGAGCTGCGTCTGGGATCTTCGACAGCTCGAGCGATCGCGCATGCGCATCCTGAATCCTGCGAGCGCGCTGTTGGCGGCGCACGACAAGCTCATGACGGCTCTCAGGCTCGCGCGCTCAGGCGTTCCCCACCCTCGGACGGCGCACGTCGATAACGGCGCGTCCATGCCTGAGCTCGCCCTGCCGGTTGTCGTCAAGCCCCGCTTCGGAAGCGGCGGTCGCGACGTCGTCCGGTGCGACACGGGAGCCGAGCTGGAGCACTGCCTCCAGCAGCTCCAGCGCCGTCGGTGGTTCCGCCGTCACGGCGCGCTCGTGCAGGAACTCGTCCCGGTCTCCGGCAACGATCTCCGGCTGGTGATCTGTCACGGCGAGCTCGTCGGTGCCGTCGAGCGAGTCTTGGCGGACGAAGGCTGGCAGACGAGCGTCGGGACGAGCGACGAGCTGCAACCGGTGGAGCCTCACGAGGATGCGGTCACGCTCGCCGTTCAGGCGGCGAGCGTGATCGGCGGCGACCTAATCGGCGTGGATCTCGCGGCGGTGGGCGACACCTACATGGTGCTCGAGCTGAACGCAGCGGTCGAGTTCACGTCTGACTACTCGTTCGGCGGGCGCAACGTGTTTGACCACATCGCCGAGCTGCTGCTCGTTGACTGGGTATCCAGCACGGAATCCGCGCCGGCGCCGTCCCTCTCCTGAGCCGTCCGCGCAGGGCCCACGCCAACCGCAGGGCCCACGCCAACCGACGAGAGGTCTCCCGGTCAGAGCTGCTGGACGCGCGCTCTCGCTGGCGCCGGCAGCCTCCTGCAGGCCGCGGCGGCTCTCGCAGGCCGAGAGCGCCGGTTGGCGTGGGGCCCCTGGCGTCTGTGGGCGCGGTCTGAATCGGTACCCTCTTCGCATTCAGCGCCGGCATGAACGCAGCCACCGTCGCAGTCGATCTCGTCGCGGGTTCCCTCGGAGCGTGTGGCCATGCGCTCGTGACACGGCGGTGCGAGCCTGCCGAGCGCAGCCGTCGACCACTCGCGCTTCCGGTGCAGCGGAAGCGAGTCTGAAGCGAGGGTCGCGTGATCGGGCGCGCTAGCGCGGCGTTCCCGCGGAAGGCACGCGTCGTCGCCGTGGTCGTGGCGAGAACGGGCCACGAGTTCAAGAAGAACCGCGGCACGCTGCTGGCGGCGGCGATCTCCTACCACGTGCTCCTGTCGCTGTTCCCGCTGGCGATCGTGCTCGTTGCGATCGCGGGCCTCGTCCTGCGCGACGACGCGCTTCGCGAGCGGGCGCTGGAGGAGGTCGTGCGCCTCATCTCGCTCGACGAGAGCGGGACGGCCGAGGTTGCGGGCGTGCTCGAAAGCGTCTCCAGCGGCCAGAGCGCGATCGGCTTCGTGGCCCTCCTTGGGATGGTCTGGACGGCCAGCTCGGTCATGAGCGCCGTTCGACGGTCGTTCTCGATGATCTGGGGGCAGCGGCCGCGCCCGTTCCTCCGGGGCAAGATCCTCGACATCGGGCTTGTCCTCGGCGTTGGCGTGTTGGTTGGGCTCTCGCTCGCCCTCACCTTGACGACGCAGGCCGTCCGCCGGCTCAGCGAGAAGGCCGACGACGAGATTGGCTCGCTCGGGGCGGGCGCCGACGCGCTCAGCTGGGCTGTGGGAACGGCGGCTCCGATCCTGCTCTCCTTCGCGGTGTTCACGCTCGCCTACTCGGTGATCCCGTCCGTGCGGCAGCCGTTCAGGGACATCTGGCCTGGCGCTCTTCTCGCCGCGGTCGCGTTCGAGGGGCTCAAGATCGGGTTCTCGTTCTACCTCGCCAACTTCGCGAGCTACCACATCGTCTACGGCTCGTTGGCCGCAGTTGTCGCGTTCATGGTCTTCGTGTACCTCACGTCGATCCTGCTGCTCGTGTGCGCGGAGATCGTCTCGGAGACCGGGATTGCCCGCGTGGAGGCCGCGGAGGCCAGAGAGCCCTCGGCGTCGGTGCCCCTGCGGGACAAGACGAAACGGGCGCTGCGACGCCTGCTTGTGCACGACGAGCCGCCGCGCAGCGACGGCGAGGAGAGCGCCACCACGACCGCGGACCCGCTGCGGGGGGATCCCCTGACTGTGCATGAGGTGCCACCGCGCAGCGGCCGCGAGGGAGCTGCCGCCGGCACTGCGGACTCGCCGCGGGAGGATCTGCCCGAGGGTCCGTCACCGGCTCGCCCTGCTGACTAAGATCACCCGCTGATCACGACTCCGGGCTCTGGGGCTCGCCGGGCTTCGAGGCTCGCCGTGCCGCGACGGTGTTCCGGATCGACGGAGTACAGGTGATGCTCGCAGAGATCGAGGTAGCCCAAGAGATCGTCGAGTTCGGGCGGCTCGTGCTCGTCACTGCCGGCGGGGTGATGATTGCAATCCTCTCGACGAAGCTCACCGATCGGCTGCGCGTTCCGGCGCCGGCGCTCTTCCTGCTCGCGGCGGTTCTGGCTGCAGAGCTCTCCGAGCCGGTGCGCGGCTTCCTCTCGGTCAGGGACGTCGAGCGCATCGCGACGGTTGCCCTGATCCTCATCCTGTTCGACGGCGGCATGCACGTCGGCTGGGGGCGCTTCAAGGCCGCGGGCGTCCCGATTGGCCTGCTCGGGATTGCCGGAACGTTCGCGACGGCGGGCCTGCTGGCGGTGGCCGCCCACTACCTGTTTGGCTTCGACTGGATCATCGCCTGGATCATCGGGGCAGCACTCGCGCCCACCGACCCGGCGGTCATGTTCTCGGTGCTCGGGAATCGGGAGGTCCGTGGGCGGTCAGGGACGATCCTCCAAGGCGAGTCGGGCACGAACGACCCGGTCGCGATCGCGCTGATGGTCGGGCTGATCGAGTTCGCGACGAGCGACGCGGGAACGGTCGTGATGATCGTGGAAGAGTTCCTGATCGAGATGGCCATCGGCCTCGCGCTCGGCCTCGTCGGCGGCTTCGCGCTGAGACCGCTCATGCAGCGGGTCCCCCTCCCGAACGAGGGGTTCTATGCGCTGCGCACGCTGGCGGCGGCCGGCCTCATCTACGCCGCCGCGGCCGTCGCAGGCGGGTCGGGCTTCCTGGCGGTGTTCATCGCCGGGGTCCTCGTCGGTGACATCACCGCGCCCTACAAGGTTCGCATCGCGCGGTTCCACGATTCCCTCGCGGGCCTGTCCGAGATCGTCGTCTTTGTCACGCTCGGTCTCACCATCGACCTGAGCATGCTGGGCATCGACGGCCTGTGGGTGCAGGGTCTCGTGCTCGCGCTCATCCTCGCGATCGCGGCTCGTCCTCTCGTCGCTGGCCTGCTGCTCTTGCCTGCGCGCCTCCGCCCAGGCGAGCGCCTCTTCATCATGTGGAGCGGCCTCAAGGGGGCGGTGCCGATCGTGCTTGGCGCCTTCGTTCTCCTCGGCGACGTGCCGGGGGGCGAGGCCGTCTACGGCATCGTCTTCGTCGTGGTCGCCTTCTCGGTGATCTTCCAGGGCATCAGTGTGCCAAGCGCGGCACGACGGCTCGGTGTTCCGATGGAAGAGATTGCGCACCACCCGTGGGATGCGGGCCTGCGCTTCCAGCACGCGCCTCGCAGTATCCACCGATTCGAGGTGTCGGAACGCTCCCCGGCGACCGGCCGAACGATCAGGTCGCTTCCGCTCGGCGACGAGCTGTGGATCAGCCTCCTCATCAGGGACGGGCGCCCTGTCCAGGCGCAGGGCGACGAGGTGCTCCGGCCCGGGGACGAGGTGGTGGCGCTCGGCGACCTCGATGACGTCAGCGTCGCACGAGCGCTCTTTGAGCCGCCCGACTAGGCATGAGCGGGGGAGACCAGGTGCAGGCCCGCCCGTCGGGCTGACAGCATGCAATCGCGAGGGGACGCGCCCTGCGCTAGAAGAGGCCGACCGTCCGGCCCGTCTCGTCGATATCGACCTGCTGCAGCGCGGGCGAGATCCCCAGGCCGGGCATGGTCATCATGTCTCCGCAGAGGGCCACGATCCACCCGGCCCCCGTGTATGGGCGCAGGTCCCGGATGGGCACGGTGAACCCCTCGGGCGCGTTGACGAGAAGCGGGTCGTGGCTGAGCGAGAGGTGCGTCTTGGCCATGCAGATCGGCACCTTGTCGAGGCCGCCGTCCGCCAGCGTCTGCATCGCGTCGAGCGCGGCCGGTAGGAAGCTCACACCGGCTGCCCCGTAGACGCGTGTCGCGACTGTCTCGATCTTCTCGGAGATCGTCGCGTCGAGCTCGTAGAGGGGCGCGAAGGTGTTCGGCCTCTCGCACGTGTCGACGACCGCCTCCGCCAGCGCGGTCGCGCCGGCGCCTCCCTTCGCGAACGCCTCGTTCAGCTCGGCGGCGAACGCGCCCTGCTCGAGCGCGAGCCGGCGGACGAGCTCGCACTCCTCGTCGGTGTCCTCCGGCCGGCGGTTGACGGCAACGACCGGCTCGAGGCCGAACCGCTTGACGATCGCGATGTGCCGCGCGAGGTTTGCCGAGCCCTGCTCGATCGCATCGAGGCCGCCCTCGGGCGCGCCCGCGTGGTGCTTGAGCGCCCGGACGGTTGCGACGACGACCACCGCGCTCGGTGCGAGGCCACCGATCGGGCACACGATGTCGAGGAACTTCTCCATGCCCATGTCAGATCCGAAGCCGCTCTCGGTGATGACGATGTCGGCAAGCTTGAGCGCGACCTTGTCGGCCACGAGCGAGTTGTTGCCGTGCGCGATGTTGGCAAACGGCCCCGCGTGCATCAGGCAGGCTTGCCCCTCGAGCGTCTGGATCAGGTTCGGCTTCAGCGTCTCCTTGAGGATCACGGTCATGGCGCCGGCAGCCTGGAGGTCGTCAGCTGTCACCGGCTCGCCCTCGTGCGTGGAGGCGACGGTGATTGCGCCGAGACGACGCCGCAGATCGGGCAGATCGCTGGCAACCGCGACGATCGCCATCACCTCGGAGGCCGCGGTGATGTCGAATCCCGTCTCCCGTGGATAGCCGTTGGCCCGTCCGCCCAGCCCCACCGCGACCTGCCGGAGCGCGCGGTCGTTCGTGTCGAGGCAGCGCCGCCAGCCGATCGTGAGCGGGTCGATGCCGAGCTTGTTGCCATGCAGCAGATGCGCCTCGAGCGCGGCGGCCAGCAGGTTGTTGGCGGCGCCGATCGCGTGGATGTCCCCGGTGAAGTGGAGGTTGAGGTCCTCCATCGGCACGACCTGCGCGTAGCCGCCCCCGGCGGCACCGCCCTTGATCCCGAACACCGGCCCAAGCGAAGGCTCGCGCAGGCAGAGCATCGGCTGGCGTCCGAGCTTGCCAAGCCCCTGGGTGAGCGACACCGATGTCGTCGTCTTGCCCTCGCCCGCCTTGGTCGGGGTGATCGCGGTGACGCACACGAGCTTGCCGTCGGGCCGATCGGCCAGGCGCTCGAGCACGCCGAGGTCGACCTTCGCTTTGAAGCGGCCGTACGTGTCGTAGTCGGTCGGTATGAGGCCGTATCGGCCGGCGAGATCGGCGATTGACTCAAGCTCGTGGTCCTGGGCGATCTCCAGGTTGCTGGGAACGCTGCTGGTCATGTCACTCCGCTGCTCGTGGCTGTCGCTGGACTGGGGATGGCGCGTTGCGGTCGGGGAGGGTCTCGGCGAGCACACCGCTCGGCTCAGTGGCTCACGGCTGCGGCGGCAAGCTCGGAGACAGGGAGGTCGTCGTAGAAGCGCTCGAGCGCAAACGGCTCGATCAGCGCGGGCGTCGTGCCGGCCGCGACGAGCTCTGCGAGCGTCGTGCCGACGATCGGCGCGGCCTTGAAGCCGTACGTACCCCAGCCGCAGTCGACGATGAAGCCGTCGACCTCGGTGACGCCCATGATCGGGCTGTAGTCGGGACTCATGTCACAGATCCCGGCCCACTGGCGAAGCACCTTGAGCCCGCCGAGCTGAGGGAAGAGCTCGAGCACGTGCCGCGCCGAGTACTCGAGAAACGGGAACGTCGCGCGGGTGGAGTACGTCGAGTACGGCTCGACCTCGGCGCCGATCAGGAACTCGCCGCGGTCGGTCTGGGAGATGTAGACGTGCATCTGGGAGGACACGATCACGACATCGAGGAACGGCTTGACAGGCTCGGTCACGAAGGCTTGGAGAATGCTGGTCCAGATCGGCAGCTCGACCCCGACCATGTTCGCGAGCAGCGTCGACCAGCCGGCCGTGCAGCTGACAACCGTGTCGCAGGCGATCGGACCGCGGGTTGTCTGAACGCCCGTGACCTTCCCGTTCGAGCGCTCGATGCCCGTCACCTCGGTGGCGTTGTGGATCTCGACCCCGAGCCGATCAGCGCCGCGCGCGTAGCCCCAGACGACGGCATCGTGGCGGATGATCCCGCCGGGCTCGTGGTAGAGGGCGCCCATGATCGGCCACGTCACGGTGTCTCCGATCTCGATCTCCGGGCATAGCTCCTTGACGCCTGAGGCATCGACGACCCGGCTTCTGATGCCGAGCAGCTGGTTCACCTCCGCGCGCTCCGCCATCGTTACCATCGCCCGCTCGGTGTGCGCCAGGGTCAGGTGGCCAATCTGCGAGAACATGAGGTTGTAGCCGAGCTCCGCCGAGAGGCGCTCGTAGAGCTCGACGCTCCGCTGGTAGAACTCCGCGCCCTCGGGGGTGCGGTAGTTCGAGCGGATGATGGTCGTGTTCCGCCCGGCGGCTCCCGAGCCGATGTAGCTCTTCTCGAGCACGCACACGTCTGTCAGGCCGTGGTTCTTCGCCAGGTAGTACGCGGTCGCGAGACCGTGGGAGCCGCCGCCGATGATGACCGCGTCGTAGTTCCTTTGCAGCTCGGGCCGGCGGCGCCACATGCGCCGTCGCAGAAAGATGTCTCTCACCGGGCGCTCTCCTCCTGCTCGAGGACGTCGAGGCCGATTGGACCGCCGCCAAAGGGCGCAGCCGCGTCGACGGCGACCTCCCAGAGGTAGTGGCCGTAATCCTGCCCGAAGACGATCCAGACGCCGCTGCCGCGGTCGAGCACATCGGCGCGGACACGTGCGGCGTGGCCGCTCGCCGGCAGCTCGTCGAGGTCGGTCAGCCGTCGCAGGAGGGCGCGGGCATGGGGGCCGACGAGTGCGAGGATCGCGAGACCGGCCGACTGGTCGATGACGTGCGCGCCGCCGCGCACGAGCCCCTGCTGAAGGGCGGCGGCTCGGCCTGGCGGGAAGATGCACAGGGCGCGCTCGGGATGCACCTGGTACCAGACGACGTCGGGGTCGAGCGGCGGCTGGCTGGCACCCCGTATCTCGAGCTTGCCGAGGTGGCTGAGGTCGGCGATTCCGACGCTGGCAAGGTGCGCCGTCTCCTCGGGAAACGACACCGCCGTGAGCCAGCCGTCGCGCTCGGCGAACACCGCTTCGGCGTCTCGCTGCCGTTGCTCCATCGACGAGCGGGCGAGCAGGCGAAACTCGCCGGCGGCCTCTGCGCGCTCGACACTGAGGAAGTCGAGTCCGCCGACGGTCACGCGCGCAGCCGCTCCCCTTCGGCGTCGTAGAACGGCTTCAGCGTCACGGTGGCGGGAGCAGGGCGCCCGTCGACTTGGATGTCGATCTCGGCTCCCTCCTGGGCGCTCTCAGCGGGCACCCAGGCGAGGCCGATGGTGCGGCCGACCGCCTCGCTGCGCCTCACGCTGGTCACCCGTCCGACGATTCGACCGTTCTCGACGATCTGGCCCCCCTCGAGCGGCAGCTGCGCCGCGTCCATCTCGAACCCCACGAGCCTCGTCATCAGCCCCCGCCGATCGACATGCTCAGTCGACCAGCGACCGACGAAGTCGTCTTTGTCGAGCTTGAGAATCCAGGGCATCGACGCTTCTAGGAGGTTCGACTCCGAGTCGGTGTCCTGCCCGATGATGATATGGGCCTTCTCGAGGCGGAGGATTCGCTGCGCCTCGAGCCCGAAGACGTCGACCCCGAGGTCGGCGCCGCGCTCGAGCACCGTGTTCCAGAAGTCGACTGCATACGGGCTCGGGAAGTGAACCTCGTAGCCGAGCTCGCCGACGAAGCCGATGCGCAGCAGGAGGCTCGGGATGCCCGCGACGTACGCCCTCTTCGCATCGAGGTATCTGAACCCCTCAGCCGTGACGTCGAGGTCGGTAAGCCGTCCGAGCAGCTCGCGGGACGACGGGCCGGCGATGTTGACCGCTGCGAGGGCGCTCGTGACGTTGATGATCTCGACGTCGTGCTGCCAGGTGGCGTTCCACCATTCGAACCACTCGATGACGCCTTCCGCGCCGGTCGATGTCGTCGTGACGTAGTACTCGTTCGGCGAGAGCCGCGCGAGCGTGCCGTCGTCCATGATTCGGCCGGCATCGGACGTGAGCACGCCGTAGCGGATGCGGCCCTCCTCCATGTTCCCGAAGCGGTTCGGGTAGATGCGCTCGAGGAAGGCTGCGGCCTCCGGGCCGGCAACGAGGATCTTGCCGAGCGTCGACACGTCGATCAGGCCGACCGCGTCGTGCACCACCGCGGCCTCGCCGGCGGGATCGCCGTAGGAATACGGGCGCCGCCACTCGCCGGTCCAGATCATCTCGGCCCCGTGCTCCCTGTGGCGGTGGTGCAGTGCCGTCCGGCGGGCGGGCTCGTGCGCGCGCCCGGCCAGCAGCTGGAGCGACACCGGCGCCCAGGGCGGCCTGGCGGTTGTCGTGCCGATCGATGCCTCGCTGCTGGCGGTCTCCGCCGCGTACGTGCGGATCGAGTTGAGGTGGCACAGCCGGCCCTGGCACGGGCCCATGGTCACGGTGGTGTAGCGCTTGGAGAGCTCGATCGAGTCGAAGCCCTCGTTGATCGCGAGCTTGAGATCCTTCGTCGTCTGGTCCTCGCAGAGGCACACGAAGCTCTTGCCCGGCCGCCTGCGGGCGGGCTCGTAGCTTGCCGCGGGAACGGCGGGCGCGCCGATCAGGCCGGCCGCTGCGCCGACTGACTCAACGCCGGCCGGCAGCTCCGTCGGGATGAACACGCCTCGGGCGGGGTCGTGCTCGACTTTCGCGCCGGCATGGGCGAGCAGCGCGTAGTTTGGCTGTGGGCTGCCCGAGGCGACGACGAGGTCGCAGGCCAGGCGCTGACCGTCGATCTCGACGGCGGTGACGGCTCCACGCCTGCCGCGGGCGGCGATCGCTCGCGGCTCCCGCTGCCGGAGATCCACGACAGCGACGATCTTCGTGCCAGCCGCCTGCAGATCCTCGACGGCCTCGAGCCCGGTGTCGTCCGCCGTGATGACGACGGCGCTCTCGGCGGGCCGAACTGCCCAGTGGTTCACGAGCCGTCGTGCCGCCTGCGGGAGCACGACTCCGACGAGGTCGTTCCCGGGGAACACGAGCGGCTGCTCAGCGGTCCCTGCGACCACGATGACGCGCTCTGCACGAAACCGGATCAGGAGCTCGCCGCAGTCGACGGGCACGAGCTTCCCCTCGTACAGCCCGATCGCTCGAGCCGACGCGAGGACGTCGACGCCGGCCCGGCGTGCCTGCTCACAGAGCTTGCGCGCCTGGGAGACGCCCGTCTCGCTCAGCAGCAGGCTGCCACCGACCTCGGGGTTCTCATCGACGAGCGCGACGCTCTCGCCGCCCGAGGCTGCCGCGATCGACGCCTTGAGGCCGTCTCTGCCTCCGCCGACGACCAGCGTGTCCACGCGGCGATCCTCGGTATCGAATCGGCCGGTCCGTTCCGCGTGCGGATCGACTCGGCCCAGGCCGGCGGCCCCGCGCAAGAGCTTCTCGTAGAGCGGCCAGAACCGTCTCGGGCGAATGAACGTCTTGTAATAGAACCCCGGCGGCATGAAAGGGCCTGCGACCCTGTCGACGACGCTCAAGAGATCGCGCTCGAGCGATCCGATCACGTTCTGCGCCCTGACCGCTGCGCCCTCACGCAGGGGCTCGGCGCACACGCGCACGTTCGGCACGTCATCGACGGTCATCATGCAGTTCGGGCAATGTCCGCTGCAGCAGAGGAGGCCGCGGGGGCGGTGGTACTTGAAGCTCCGCGAGAAGATTCGCTGCCCAGCTGCGTACAGCGCTGATCCGATCGTGTCGCCCGCGTAGCCTTGCACGGTGCGGCCCTCGAACGTGAACGCGACCGTCTGGGAGCGGTCGAGCCGCTCGGTTGCCCGTGGTGGGAGCCGCGTCATCCTGCCTCCGGGCGGGTCGCCGGCGGTAGCTCCGTCCCCAACACCTCGTTCGTGCGCGTGTCGCGTTCTGCCAGGAACCAGAGCTCGCAGCCATGGCGGTGGTACCACCACTCGCGCTGGCTGCCAGCGGCGTTGGTCCTGAAGTAGATGTACCGCGAAAGCTCACGGCGACTGGGCGCCGCCGTCGGCCGTACGGTGACCTCGCCGGTCGTGATGAACTCCTCGACAGCACGCGGCCCGCAGTTGGGACAGAGTAAGAGGAAGGTCACGGTCTCGGGTCTCGCGCTCTCATCGGCTCGCCCGTGCACCCGCGAGCGGCAGGCCGGTTGCCTCGGCTGTCGCGACGGTGATCGAGCGGAGGTCCTCGGGCTCGATGTTGTGGATGTCGGTCTTGCCCGTGCAGCGGGGCATGATCGATGCCTCGTAGGCAAGCGCCTTGAGGAAGAGCTCGGCAGCTTCGTCTCGCTCGGCGGCCTCGATGTTGCCGTAGAAGCGCACGCCGCCGTTCTCGATCGTCCCGCCGATCGCAAGCGCGATCGCCATGCTGGCCACGACCGTGTTGGCGCCCAAGCCGATCAGCTTGGCACCGTCCGTGCCTGATCGAACACCGCCGAAGTACACGAGCTGGAGGTCCTCCTCGTGGTTCAGCTCGCGCAAGAGCGCGATCGCGTCGCGCAGGACGGTGAGATCCGGTGGGCCGGCGAGCTCGGGCCACGGGTCGATGACCTGGGAGCTTCCTTCGAGCACCATGAGGTCGAGCTCCGCCTGCAGCGCCAGCGGGATCCTCTCCCGCAGCTGGTCGCTCCGGGCCGTCAGCCCGAGCAGCTGGTCGGCATGCGCCCGTTCGAGGCCGGTTGGAGCCGTGGCGATGACCGCGGCAGCATCCGGGGAGGGCTCGCCCTCGCCGGGCACGATGACCTGGAGCCAGTGCACGCCGTCTCCGATGCTACGGTGCCCGAGGTAGCCGAGGTTTTGGGTGCGCAGGGCGTGGGCAACGGCTTCGCGCACCTCGCTGGGCGTGCTATCGAAGCCCGCTGCCATGAAGGGCGAGCCGAGCTCGAGGCGGCTGCCCAGGCTCGTCGTGACGTTACATGCGTCTCGGTATGGATCGATCACAAGCCGCGAGAGGTTGGCGGGGAGGAAGACGAGGTCCTCGAGGGTGGCTGGCTTCTCGGCGAACGGATCACCTCGCAGCGCGAGCCGCTTCGTGAAGATCGCGCGCTGCTTCGTGGCGTTCTCGGGCTTCGTCCGCGCCATCACGAAGATGTCCTCGCGGGTGTGGACGTTGTAGTCGGCCGCACCGGTCTCGGCGTCGCAGCGGTAGCACCGTGCCGCCTCACGCCGTGCGGCGTCCTCGTCGTAGGTCGTCTCGATCTCCGGGAACTCGACCGGCTGCTCGCCCAGCCCGCGGAAATCCTGGTGCTCCCGCGGAAAGATCTCCCAGTCGGGGTCGTCGGCGATGGGCACGCGCCGGGTCTTGAACGGCACGCGGTACGGGAGAGGGCCCTCGACCCCTTCAAGAAAGGCCTTGATGTAGTAGGCGGCGCGATGGCCGTGCTGCATGGCCATCACGATGGTGGACGGTCCGAACGCCGCATCGCCGGCCGAGAAGACCTTTGGATCGGTTGTCCGCATCGAGTCCCAGTCGGTGTGGACCTTGTCGTTCGCGAGCATCCCGAGGCTGTCGAGCTCCTCGCATTCGGATCGCTGGCCTGTGGCTAGGATGACCATGCCGCAGTCGTAGTCGTGCTCGGAGCCCGCAATGCTCGCGGGCCACCGCCGCCCGTCGTCGCCTGGCTTGGTCAGCTCGGTCGTGACGCACCGGAGCGCGAACGACCCATTGCTGCCATTGGTGCCGACCACGGCGACCGGCTGCACGTTGTAGATCAGCTCGACACCCTCCTCGAGCGCTCCCTCGAGCTCGTCGCGCCGCGCGGGGATCTCGTTTGGGCCTCGCCGGTACAGGACCTTGACGTCCTCGCAGCCCGGCAGGCGCTTGGCGACGCGGCATGCGTCCATCGCGACGTCGCCGGCGCCCACGACGATGACCTTCTGCGGGAGCTCTGGCCGCGTGCCGCCGTTGACGTGGCGCAGGAACGTCACTCCATCGATGACCCGGTCGTCGTAGCCGGCGTTGGCGAGCTCGAGCCCCTTGCCCCACCAGGCGCCGATCGTCAGCAGCACCGCGTCGTGCCGCTCTTTGAGCTTCTCCAGCGTGATGTCCCGGCCAAGGCCGGTGTTCAGGTTGATGGTGATGCCGGGGCAGCGGGCCAGCATGCGGTCGATGTCTTCCTTGAAGATCTCCGGCGGGCAGCGGAAGGCCGGGATCCCCCAGGTCATGTAGCCGCCGAGCATCTCGGTTAGCTCGTAGACGTCGACGGCGTAGCCGGCCTCAGCGAGACCCTGCGCTGCGGTGAGCCCGGCAGGGCCGCCGCCGACGATGCCGACAGTCTGCTCCTTCGTGACGGGCACGGGCGGTAGGCGGTGGTCCTTGCCGAGCCGGTCCATGACGAAGCGCTTGAGGTTGCGAATCGCGATCGGCCCATCGGACTCCGTCCGCCGGCAGGCTGGCTCGCACGGCGCGTCGCACACCCGGCCGCAGACCGAGCTGAACGGGTTCGTCGCGGTGATCGCCTCGAAGGCCTCCTCGATCTTCCCCTCCCAGATGTAGGCGATGTACGAGGGAGCGTCGGTGCCGATCGGGCAGGCAACCTGGCAGGGTGCCGGGACGTAGTTCTGGTCGTTGACGTCGTCCTCCGCCGCGAACTCGGGTGGGACGGGCGGCGGGTCGACTCGCTCGCGGCCGTAGACGTCCAGCTCCGGCGGCTCGCTGAACGCGGGGGTGTTGCGCTCGCTCATCTCACGAGGCCGCGGCCAGCTGCAGCGGCTGGCCGCGCTCGTCGCGCAGCTCTGGCGCATACTCGAGGCGGGTGATCTCGGCCGCCTCTGGCGTGAGCGCGACGAGATCGTCGCGCGAGAGCTCGTGCACGCGCTCGTAGCCGTGTGCGTGCACGATCGACGCGAGCTGCCAGCGGACCGATTCGAGGTAGCGGTGGATGTTCCAGCTCTCGACGTCGATATTGTAGCGCTTCTCGTGCTCCGGATCCTGTGTGGCGATGCCGACGACGCACGATCCGACGTGGCACTGGAGGCACGCGATGCACCCGCCGGCGATGATCGCGCTCGTGCCGAGCGCGACCCCGTGCGCGCCCAGCGCGATCGCCTTGGCGGTGTCGATTCCGTCCTTGATGCCCCCCATGAGCACGAGCGGCATGCAGACTGCCCCGATCGATTCGAGCGCATCGATGGCCTCGATGATCGCCGACAGCGTGGGAATGCCCACGAACTCGAGCACCTCGCTGCTGGCCGCGCCGGTCGATCCCTGGACGCCGTCGAGGCAGACGTAGTCGAAGCCGTCCTTGTAGGCAATCTTGATGTCGTCGGGCACGCGCCCTGCGCCGAGCTTGACCGAGACGGGCTTCCGCCAGCCTGTTGCCTCACGGAACTCCTCGACCTTGATCACGAGATCGTCGGCGCCGAGCACGTCGGGGTGCCGCGAGGGCGAGCGCAGGTCGATACCGGCGGGGATACCGCGGATGGTGGCGATCTCCTTGGTGACCTTCTTGGCCATCAGCTGTCCGCCGAGGCCTGGCTTGGCCCCCTGGGAGATGTAGATCTCGATCCCGTCGGCTCGCTGCATGTCGTGGATGTTCCAGCCCAGACGTCCGCCGAGGCACTGGACGACGATGCGCTTCGCGGCCTCCCGCACCTCCGGGATTAGGCCGCCCTCGCCGGTGCCGTCGGCGATGTCGGAGAGCGCGGACGCCTTGGCAAGCGCGATCTTCGTCGACTTGCTGAGCGCGCCGAAGCTCATGGGCGCGATCATCACCGGCATCGAGAGGTCGAGCGGCTTGGCGCCGAAGCGGCCGCCGAGCTCGGTGGCGAGGCTGATCTTCGACACAACCTCAGGATCCGGGGGAATCGTGTGGAGGTCTCGCTTGAACACGACATCGGAGAGGTGGGGGAGCGGCCGGCCGGCGCCGTACCCGCGGATCCGGTAGCGGCCGATCTGCGCCTTGACCGAGATGTCTTCCTGCACCTTCTCGTTCCAGTAGTCGGTGGGCTCGGACGCGACGAAGAAGGGGACAACCCGCACGCGGCGCTCCAGCCTCGGATAGCGGAGGTGCTTGCCGGCATTGACCACCTTCGTGAATGTCCCGCCGTTGAACGGGACCTCGTAGCGCTCCAGGAAGCTCATGACCTCGTCGAGCTCCTCCAGGGGTAAATCGACGGGTTCGGCGTCGGTTCCGAGCGACTGCACCCGGCCGCCGACGTAGATCGTGCCGCCGGTCATGTCCTGGCCGAGATGCTCGCCGGAGTCGCCGCAGATGATCAGCCGGCCGCCGTACATCATGTAGCCGGCCATGAAGTTCGCGTTGCCGCCGGCGCAGAGCGTGCCTTCCTTCATCACCTGTGCGGCGCGCGAGCCGATGTTGCCCTGCACGACGACCTCGGCTCCTCGGACCGCGACGCCGGGGATCGCGCTGGCGTTGCCTCGCACAACGACGGAGCCGCCGAGCATGTTGTCGGCGAGGCCCCAGCCGACGTTCGCGTCGACTTCGAAGCGCGGCCCGTCGGTGAGGCCGGCGCAGAAGTAGCCGGCCGACCCCTTGATGTGCACGGTGATCGGGTGAACGAGCCCAACCCCGATGTGGTGGCGCGCGTCGGGGTTGACGACCTCGACATCCTCGCCGGCCGCGCCGTACTCGCGCAGCCGCTCGTTCGCCTCGCGAACCGAGAGCTCGGCTAGGTCGAGCGTCGCCATGTGCGGAAGGTGCCCGGGGCCGGCTCCATGGTCGCCAGCGAGCGGCCTGGGAAGAGCTTGTTGAGCGAGACCTCCTCGGAGGCGATCGCAACGAGGTCGTCGTCCTCGTACATGACCATGGGCTTGGCGGCGAGGCGGTCCTTCGCGTACCCGATTTCGTCCTTGGTCGAGACGAGGAACGAGAACGTGCCATCGAGGTCGCCGATCGAGGACTCGAGCGCCTCGCTCAGCGTCTTTTTCTGCGCGAGCTTGTCTGCGAGGTAGACGGCGATCAGCTCCGAGTCGTTGTCGGTGTTAAACTCGAACCCGCGCTTCTCGAGCCGGCGCCGCATCTTCCAGTAGTTCGTGATCTGCCCGTTGTGGACGATGGCGATGTCGGCGAACCCAGTCGCCCAGAACGGGTGCGAGGCGTCGGGCGTGACGTCTGACTCGGTGGCGAGTCGAACGTGGCCGATGCCGTGCGTACCGTCGAAGTCGGCGATCCCGTAGGCGGCATCGACGTCGTGCGCTCCGCCGATGTCCTTGATGATGTCGAGGCTCTGCCCGATCGACACCACCGGTGCCACGTGCTCCATCGCATAGGCGAACTGCTGGATGTCGCCGCGGAAGCTGACGGTCAGGCGGTGCGTGCTGCCGATGGCCTCCTCCTCGGTGACCTCCGCATCGAGCTCGGCGAGCTTCGCCTTGATGTGAGCCACGGTCTCCGCCGCCTGCTCGCCCTCGCCGACGAAGAAGCGCAGGCGCAGCTGGTCGTCGGCCGAGGGCTCGTGGTAGAGGGCGAAGCCGGTCGAGTCTGGCCCACGGTGCTGGCAGCCGTCGAGCATGGTGATCAGGTCGTGGCCGAGCCCGAGCCCGTCTGCTCTCGCAGGCTCGGCGCCGTCCTTGTAGAGGATTCCTGCGATTCCGCACATGGCGCTACCTCATGTCCAGCTCGTACACGGCGGGGCGCCCATGCTCAGCATCGGCAGCCTCCCTTGAGTTCCCTTGAATTCTACGGTCTCAGGTGACTCTGAGCAGCGAGTAAGGCTCCGTACTTGCCGAGATCGCTATGTGCATTATGTACATAAAGATCGCGGGGTGGCTGCATGCCTGCGCGCCGAGCCCCTGTGGGTGACGCGAGCCGTCTCTTCCAGTCGCGGTGCGGCGTCTCCGCGGTGGACAGAGGCTTCGCTCTCTGGAGAGGTTGCTTGCCCGCCGGGGGCGCTCGAGGTTTCGGTAACCTCGCCCAGACTTCTCGCTGGGGCGCGCGGCCTGCTTCGCTGTCCTGGACGGAACGGTATGACGGACGCAAAACCGACGATCATCTACACCCTCACCGATGAGGCGCCGGCGCTGGCAACGCGCTCGTTCCTTCCGATTGTCGAAGGCTTCGCCGGCGCGTGCGGCGTTGCCGTGGAGACCCGTGACATCTCGCTGGCCGGGCGGATCATCGCAGGCTTCCCCGAGAGCCTGGCCGCGGCTCAGCGGCTCCCTGATGCCCTGGCCGAGCTGGGGCAGCTGACGCAGAGGCCTGAGGCGAACATCATCAAGCTGCCGAACATCAGCGCGTCGCTTCCCCAGCTCAAGGCTGCCATCGCCGAGCTGCAGTCGAAGGGCTACGACCTGCCGAGCTATCCCGAAGAGCCCGCCGGTGCTGCCGAGGAGGCGATCCGGGGGCGCTACGACGCGGTCATGGGAAGCGCGGTCAACCCCGTGCTGCGGCAGGGCAACTCCGAACGCAGGGCGCCGAAGGCGGTTAAGGAGTACGCGAGGAACAACCCGCACCCAATGGGCGCATGGTCGGCCGACTCACAGACGCACGTTGCGCACATGGCCGGCGGCGACTTCCGCTCGAATGAGCGGTCGCTGACGGCTGCAGCGGACGGCAACTTGAGGATCGAGCTGGTGGGCGAGGACGGCGGCGTCGAGGTGCTCAAGGACGCCGTCTCTGTCGAGGCCGGCGAGATTGTCGATGCGACCGTGATGAGCCGGCATGCGCTCACCGATTTCCTCGGCGAGCAGGTCGCCGACGCCAGGCGGCGAGGCATCCTGTTCTCGCTGCATCTCAAGGCGACGATGATGAAGGTCTCCGACCCGATCATTTTCGGCCACGCGGTCAGGGTGTTCTTCAAGGACGTGTTCGCCAGGCACGGCGAGGTGCTTGCCGGACTCGGCGTGAACGCCAACAACGGGCTCGGCCAGCTGCTTACCGCGATCGAGGAGCTGCCCCCGGCCGCGCGGGCCGAGATCGAGGCCGATATCAAGGAAGCCCTGGCGCAGGGTCCCGGCTTGGCCATGGTCAACTCCAAGCGCGGCATCACCAACCTGCACGTTCCGAGCGACGTCATCATCGACGCCTCTATGCCCACCATGATCCGCGCCTCCGGGCAGATGTGGAACGCCGAGGGTGACCAGCAGGACACGAAGGCCGTGATTCCCGACAGCAGCTATGCCGGGATCTACCAGCAGACGATCGACTTCTGCAAGGAGCACGGAGCGTTCGATCCTACAGCGATGGGGACGGTGTCCAACGTTGGCCTGATGGCGCAGAAGGCTGAGGAGTACGGCTCGCACGACAAGACCTTCGAGGTGCCGAGGCCCGGCGTGGTTCGTGTCGTCGACGAGGGCGGCACGGTGCTGCTCGAGCACGAGGTCGCACGTGGGGATATCTGGCGCATGTGCCAGGTGAAGGATGCGCCGATTCAAGACTGGGTGAGGCTTGCCGTGAGCCAGGCGCGGGCGACCGGAGCGCCGGCGGTGTTCTGGCTCGACGGAACCCGTTCCCACGATGCGCAGCTGATCGGCAAGGTACGGCGGTACCTCTCCGATCACGACGTCGGCGGCCTGCAGATCGAGATCATGGCGCCCGAGGCGGCAGCGCGTCTCTCGCTCGAGCGTCTCGCCGAGGGCAAGGACACGGTCTCGGTGACCGGCAACGTCCTGCGCGACTACCTCACGGATCTGTTCCCGATTCTCGAGCTCGGGACGAGCGCGAAGATGCTGTCGATCGTGCCGCTCATGAACGGCGGCGGCCTGTTCGAGACGGGCGCTGGCGGCTCAGCACCCAAGCACGTCCAGCAGTTCGAGGCCGAGAACCACCTGCGCTGGGACTCTCTCGGTGAGTTCCTGGCACTGGCCGCCTCACTCGAGCACCTGAGCGAGGTTGCCGGGAGCGCCAAGGCGCTCGTTCTCGCCCAGGCGCTCGATCAGGCAACGACCAAGCTGCTCGTTCAAGGGAAGTCGCCGTCACGCAAGGTGAACGAGCTCGACAACCGCGGCAGCCACTTCTACCTCGCGCTCTACTGGGCTGAGGCGCTCGCCGAGCAGGCTGACGACGCCGAGCTGCGGGAACGCTTCGCCCCCCTCGCACGGGAGCTTGCCGAGGCCGCCTCGACGATCGTTGAGGAGCTAAGCGTGGTGCAAGGTCAGCCGATGGACGTTGGGGGCTACTACGTCCTCGACGCCGAGCTTGTCTCAAGGGCGATGCGCCCAAGCACGACATTCAACGTCATCCTCGCGCGCCTCACCTAGCTGGAAAACCGGGCCGGTCGGCCGTCGCAAAGGGCAGCGCGCCCCCACCCAACCAGGGGAGGGTAGCCGAGAAACGCGAACAGCTTCCGCACGATGTGTCGCAGAAGCGTCACGAGACGGTGCCGATTCTCACCTGTCCTGCCGCTCGGCCGGCGCGCGCGTTGCCTGGAGCAGCTTGTTCTCCCAACGGGCCTTGTCTGCCGCTCGGCCGGCGCATGGGCGTTGCTGTTCCGCCGCAGCCCGTTTGCGCCACGGCCCGCTTCCCCCACGGTCCTGCTCGAGCCGGCGTGAGCGCGATAGCAGCGCGCGGATCTGCTACGCCCGCAGGCCTCTCCCACTGACAGCGGTATGGGCGGGGCTACATCAGGCTGAGATACTCGTTGACCTCCCAGGGCGAGACCTGCTCGTGGTAGCGGTTCCACTCCCTGCGCTTGATGCCGACGTACCAGTCGACGATGTCCTCGTCTCGGCCTCGGCCGAGCGCCTCGCGCATCACCTGGCAGCGCTCGAGCTCGTGCGTTGCTTCAATCAGCGTTCCTGGCAGCGTCCTCATCCCCCTGCTGACCAGCTCGTCGTACGGCGTATCGAAGAGGTTCTCGGAGTTCGGCTCGCCCGCGTCTATCTCGTTCTCGATTCCGTCGAGTCCTGCGGCCAGGAGCGCGGCCGCGGCGAGGTACGGGTTACACGCGCCGTCGACCGTGCGCTCCTCGACTCGCCCTGGGGCAGGGACTCGGAGCATCTGAGTCCGGTTGTTGTAGCCGTAGCTGATCCACACCGGAGACCAGGTCGCGCCGCTTGCCGTCGTCCCGACCTTGAGGCGCTTGTATGAGTTGACGGTCGGAGCCGTGAGCGCGCTATAGGCGCGCGCATACTTCTTGAGGCCGCCGATGAAGTGGTAGGCCATCTCGGACAGTCCAAGCGGGTCGCTCTCTTCGAGGAACGCGTTCGTCTCGCCGTCCCAGAGCGACATGTGGAAGTGGCAGCCGTTGCCGGTCAGGTGGCTGAAGGGCTTCGGCATGAAGGTCGCCAGCAGCCCTCGCTCATGTGCGAGCGTATGGATCATGTAGCGGAAGAAGATCGCTCGGTCGCAGCTGGTCAGCGCGTCGGCATACGTGAAGTTCTGCTCGAACTGGCCGTTTGCATCCTCGTGATCGTTCGCGTAGTTGCCCCAGCCGAGCTCGTTCACATATCGGGATACCGTGGTGAGCAGCTCGTAGTTGCGGGTGAGCCCCCTGAGGTCGTAGCAGGGCTTCTCGAGCGTATCGAATTCGTCCGCAACGCGGAGAGAGCCGTCCTCGTTACGCTGAAGGAGGAAGTACTCAAGCTCGAGGCCCATCTTGAAGTCGAGGCCCTTCTCCTTGGCTGTCGCGAGCACTCTCTTGAGGATCGTCCGCGGGTCGTAGGGCCATGCCTCGCCCTCAACCGTGACGTCGCACGCGAACCGCCCGAGGTTCTGCTGCCACGGGACCGGTGTGAAGCTTGCCGGGTCTGGCATGGCAGCGATGTCGGGATCGTCCGGGGTCTGGCCGAGCTCGCCAGCGGCGAACCCCGCGAAGCCAGCGCCTTCGGTGAGCAGGTCGTCGAGGTTGGCGGCCGGGATCAGCTTCGCACTTGGTCTTGCGTAGAGGTCGACGAACTGAGCGAAGTAGAACTCGATCCCGCGCTCGTTGCTGATTCTGCGAACGTCCTCGACCGTCGTGGCACCATGCGCCATTCGTTCCTCCTCGTCGCCGTGGTCGGCAGGACCCTAACGAACGCGAGGCGGCCGGCACGTCAGCTGGGAGATGCCGAGTCACTCCGAGCCACCTCCATGCTGACCAGCCTGACCGCGATCTCGAGCGCGAGGAGATCGTCACCGGCCAGGTCGATGCCGGTGAGCTCGCCGATGCGGCCAAGGCGCTGGCGCAGCGTGTTGGGATGGACATAGAGCGCCTCGGCTGTCGCTCGTACGCTGCCACGAAGCCGTAGGTAGGTGGCAAGCGTCTTGAGCAGGGATGCCGAGCGGGCGCGGTCGTAGTCGGCGATCGCTCGCACGGCGCCGACGAGCGGATCGCGGTCTGCCGCCCCGGGCTCCAGCTGCAGCAGGTATCGATACGGGCCCAGCTGCGGAAAGGCGCGCACGGGCGGTCCGTCCGTCAACAGCGATGCGGCGAGCGCTGCCTGTTGCGCCTCATCGAACCCGGCCTCGAGCGCCTCGGCTCCCGTGCACGGGCCCGAGAGACCGATGACGGCGGGCAGGTCGAGATCCGATTGGAGTTCCTCCAGCGCGACCGTTGCCTGCTCGGGGTCGCGCGCTCGCAACAGCCCCCGCAGCTGGTCGCCACGACGCTCGACGAGAGCGCCCGGCGCCAGCCGGAGCACTTCGGTCTCGAGCTGATCGACCCACGCGTCGGTGATTGTGCGTGGCGTCGGGTGGGCGCTCAGGACGAGGTAGGGGGCCGCGAGGTCCACACCGAGACGCTTCGCGCGGGTCGTGAGGTCCTCGGTACGGGCGCCGGCTGCAAGGTCGTCGAGAAAGTCGCCGATCAGGTTCTCCTCGCGCAGACGGTCGACGAGCTCGAGGCGCTCGATCGCCAGCGCAGCCTGGTTTGCAGCCGTGCGGGCGAGCTCGCCGTCCTCATTGCGAAAGCCTCGACCCTCAATGGCGCGCAGCGAGATCACGCCACGGAGCTCACCATGGACCGGCAGCGGGACGAGCAGCGATTCGGGGCTGCAAGCCCCTCCCCGGACCAGCTCCGCGCCGACATCCGCCAGCGGCAGCCCGCTTGGCGCCGCCGAGTCGCTCGGCGTCGACACCTCGAGCGTCAGTCGATCACCGGTCGCCGCGAGCGTGTACAGATGACAGGCTTCGGCTTGAAGCAGCTCTCGGATTCCCGCTGAGATCGCAGGAAGGAGCTCGGCACGGGTGGTGGCTCGCGCCACGGCTTCGCCGAGCGCGTTCAGCCGCTCGAGCTGGTGGACGCGCAGCCGGGTCTCCTCATAGAGCCGCGCGTTCTCGATTGCGCCGGCAACGAGCGAGGAGCTTGAGGCGAGGAAATCGACCTCGGTGGCAGTGAACTCCCGAGGTGCCTCGGTGTGGAGCGAGATGGCGCCGATCGACTCGCCACTTCGGCTAAGGATCGGCACGGAGACCAGCGACTGGAAGTCCTCCTCGCCGAGCTCTGGCACGTACTTGAAGCGCGGGTCCTCAAGCGCCCTATCCTTGATGAAGGCCGGCTCTTGGCGCTCGACCGCCCACCAGGCGAGCCCCTCGCCCCGAGCGAGCGAGATCTCCTCGACGAGCCGGCCAAACGGATCGGAGGCAGCGCGCAGCACGAGCTGCTCGCCGCGTTCATCGAGGAGGTAGACGAAGCACGCGTGAACCGCGCTCGCCTCCGACAGGAGGCAGACGATCGCGGCCAACACCCGGTCGAGCTCGAGCGTCGAGGCGACCGTCGAGATTATCTCCGCGAGAACGCGCGTGTCGGTCTGTGCATCGTGCCTGGTCCCGATGATTCCAGCTTAGACGGCCGGATCGGTGAACGGGAAGCGATGCTCTCGGCCGCGGGGGCGTGCCGGCTGTTCGCATTCCACCTCGCGGTCGGCCCGCTCTCACGTCAGCCTGTACAGCCGGCGCAGGTTCTTCGAGAGCAAGAGCTCCTTCGTCTCACCATCGAGGCCGAGTGCGTCGATCTGGGTCAGGGCTTCTGTGAAGTCGAGGCAGGGGTAGTTCGTGCCGAACATGCACTTCTCCCGTCCGTCGCCTTGCAGGAAGTCGAGGATCTCTGGCGCCCACGTCTTCGGCGGGTGCGTATCACAGCCGATGTAGACGTTCGCATTCTTCCAGGCGACCGCGACCAGCTCGCGTTCCCAGGGGTACCCGAGGTGGATGCAGACGAGCTTGAGCTCGGGGAAATCGACGGCGACCGTGTCGATAGCCACCGGGAACCCGACGGTCGTGCGTGTGTGCTGGAAGGCGAGCCCGACCTGGACCTGCAAGGGCACGTCGAGCTCGACGCACTTCGCGTACAGTGGGTAGAAGGCCCTGTCGTCGATTGGTGTCTGGAGCCAGTGCGGATAGCTATGTGCTCCGACGAAGCCCAGCTCGCGTACGCCCCGCTCGAGCTTGCGCACGCCACTCATGATGTCGAGCGGATCGAGGCCGGCCATGCCGTAGAGGCGATGAGGCGCCTCGGCGCAGAGATCAGCCACCGTCTCGTAGGCGACCTCCCAGGTCCCCGCGACCTGCGCAGGGATCAGGGCCTTCTCGATCCCCGCAGCGTCCATCCACTCGAGCAGCTGTGCTGCCGAGAACGATCGGTCCCACAAGCCGAGCTTGGTGAGCGAGTCTTCGACCTTCTCGCCTGCGGGCGCGACGTACGGGCCGGCCTTGACCTCGTGGGTGAACGGGAGCACGCTGAGATCGTCTGCGATGTATGTGGGCATCGAGTGCCTCCTGCTGGAAGTCCTACGCATGTTGCTCATCCGGGTCTCCGTGGCAGCTGGGTGTAGGACCTACGGACGTTGTGAACAACCTACGGACGTTGTGAACGGTTGGGGGGATACGCCGGGCCTTTCTTCGAGGCTGTGGGTCTGTGCAAAGACCTTGGCTCGAAGGAGGGCTCGGATGAGACTGCACGGTATCGCGGACACGGCCCTGGTCGAGGACAGCGCTTGGGAACAGCGACGAGCGCTCCATCTGTTTCGGTAACCCGACCGGGAGCCCAGGCTCGCAGAATTGCCGCAGTCTCATGACGCTTTCGTGACATATTGCATCGAAGCCGTGCGCCTTTCTGGGCTACCCTCCCCCGTGGGTGGGGGGCTGGCTGCCCCTTGCGTTGGCTCGGCGCCGCCGCCTGCCCGACCACCAGCCGCCGTGCCACAGCGGCTGTCATGCCCTGTCAGCTCGTGAGCGCAGCGCGCAACCCGCGCAGGTTGGTGCGCGGTGCATCTGCGCCGGCAAGCTGGTCGGCATGAGTGTCTGTCGGCCGGTCAGTGCAGCTGGGCGGCAAGTTCGCCGAGATCGCTGAGGGTCTCGAGCGAGCCGATCGCGTCGATGATGTCGGCTCGCCTCGTCTCATCGATGACCCCTTCTGCGAGCACATGGAACTTCGCTTCGAGCTCAGCACGTCCATACGGCGGTCGGTCTCGTGGGAACTCGATCGACCTCTCGAGCGAGCGGCCGTCTCTGAGTGCGATCACCACGGTCTGGATGATGCGTTGCTCGTCGTAGAACGCACGGTCTGCCTCGGCGTCGTGGATCACCCGCGTTCGACCGAGCAGGGCTTGGAGCGCACAGTCATCTCTGGCTGCATCGGTGTAGAGCGCCGGCGAGAGCGGACGGCGCAGAACAGTTGAGGCGACGGTGAAGGGCAGCGAGAACTGCGCGTCGACCGGGCCGGCCGGGGCGCGGTCGTCGAGCAGGTTACCCCAGGGCGTCGTGACGGTGAGCGTGTCGACCAGATTGGGGCGGACGTCATGCTCCTCCACCAGCTGTCTCGTCGCCCAGTAGGCCGGGTGGTTGATGCCAATCGATGGGTGAATCTTGTACTCGATCTCGCGGATCAGCCAGTCGTCACCGAGGCCAGCGAGTGCACGCGCGGGCTCGAACCGGTCGGACGAGGCCATGCTCCAGAAGCCGAAATCACCGTCCAGGGCATCGAGGCCTCCTCTGAAGCCGCGTCGTGCGGAGTCAGCGGCCATGAGCCCAGCCATGCAGACCCAACCCCAACCCTGCTTTGCCTCTCGGATCGGACGCGTGTCGCGAACTGGACCGAAGTACTTGTAGACCGATGGGACAGTTGCGTACGTCGCCGCGATCCCGAACGCGACGTTCATCCCCTCGGACGTCAACTCGAAGAGACGCCCAGCGGCCGCGGCTGAGGCGAACGGGTGGAACTGCTGCCCCCAGACCCGGCGCGCACGTGCGGGCGACGGCTGCATCGACAGCGCAATCCGGGTCGAGACCTCATAGCCGATCACGATTGCCGTGAGGAGCTGGCGGCCCGACAGGCCGTCATGCTCGCCGACTCCCAGCCCGGCAGCGACGGTGGCGAAGCCAGGATGCACGACCGCAAACACCATGTCCTCGTAGTCGAGGGCGAAGCCGAGATTCCCGTTGGCGTACGCGGCGAAGGGCAGCGACACCTTCGCGCCGTCCCCGAGGATCGTCGCCTGTGGAAGGCCCGCTCCGTAGTCCTTCGCGATCTCGACGTGGAGTCGCCCAATCCGGGTCTGATAGCCGCCGAGACAGCAGCCGACGATGTTCAGCGTCGCCAGCTTCGCGACCTCGACGGCATCGTCGGGCAGATCATCGAAGCTCGTCTCGGACGCGAACGTCGCGAGCGCCCGGGTGAGGCTCATGCGATCTCGCCGGGTAGGCAAGCCGGCCATGGGTCGAGGGTCTCATGCTCAGGTCCCTCGCCGCCGATCGGGACAGGGTTCACGCCGGGCAGGATCGTGTGACCGGCGTCCACCGGGATCGCCACGCCCGTGATGTGATGGGCGTTGTCGGAGGCGAGCCACGCCACGGCATCCGCGACTGCGGTTGTCGGCAGGGCCCCACGGCCTCGGAGGGCATGCCAGGAGCGCGTGGCCTCAAACCACTCCTCGCGCGTTGCCCCCCGCTTGCCGGCTACCCGATCGAAGCTCGCGGCATGGAGGTTGTTCGGCGCGTCCATCACGGTCGGCAGGACGGCGTTCGAGCGAACACCGTAGGGCGCTAGCTCGAGGGCCGCGGCCTTCATGAGCCCGAGCAGACCGTGCTTTGCCGAGACGTAGTGCGCGTAGTTCCAGCCGGCCTCAACGCCGTTGATCGACGAGTTGAAGACGATCGCGCCGCTCAGGCGCTCCCGAAAGTTCCCGGCGACGGCCTTGAGCGCGCGCCACCCGCCGGTGAGGTTGACGTCGAGCATCGTGCTCCAGTCCTCCTCCGTAATCTCCCAGAGCGGCTTGTAGTCGACGATGCCGGCGTTGGAGACGAGTACGTCGATACTGCCAAAGGCCTCGATCCCTTCGGCCACGGCCCGGTCGAGCGCAGCCTGATCCCGCACGTCGGTCCTCACGCTGAGGCACCGTTGGCCTGCGCTCTCGACGAGGCGCGTCGTCTCGAGCGCGTCGGCGTCGGATGCGAGTGAGTACTCCAGGTCTGGGATGTCACGCGAGATGTCGGCGATGACGATGTCGGCTCCGTCGCGGGCCAGGCGTGCTGCAATTGCGCGCCCCTGGCCGCGCGCGCCGCCCGTGATCAGCGCAACTTTTCCTTGAAGCGATCCCATTGGTCACCTCGGGCGTTGGGTTGACAGGAGTCTCCGCAATCTTGTCGTAGCGAGCGTCCGCCTGCAGTGGCGGAAGTGCAGAGGATGCGAGGACGGGCGCGTGCATGGGGCAGAAGGGCATGGTTGCGGTCTCGGGGGCGGCGCTGATGCATCCGCTGGGCCCATGGCTTAGCCGCTTCCGAGCTGGCTCGGCCGTGCCTCGACGGGCATGCGCGCACTGGGGGGAGGGGGGACTCTGCGGGCAGGCGGGGGGACCTGCGACGGGCGGTCGAGAAGCCCCTGCATGCGGGCTAGGACGGCGCGCGGGAGCGGCTCCGCCGAGGGTTCCGCGGGACGCGCGCCGCGGGCTCACACAGTGGCCGTTCAAGCCATGTCCCTCGGCCTGATCTGGGGCCACTCCGAGCCACCACCCACTCTTGAGTCTAGCGCCGGTCTTGGGTTGCGTCAGCGCCGAGGTGCAACGGCTGTGCGCCGGAGCTGTCAGGAGAGGCGCGCAGGGTACCTCAGCGGACCCGCATGCCCATCTCGGCTGTGTCATAGCCGCCCAGACCCTCGACCTCCGCGCGGAAGCTGGCATCGTCGAGCAGACCGAGGAGTCGCGCGACGAGCGGATCGTCGAGGGTTTCCTCGAACATGACGAGGTCGTACGGCTCGGTCGCGACCGGCAGGAAGTCGAGCTCGAAGGCGCGTGCGGCTGCGCGAATGCCGAGTCCGCAGTCAGCGCGGTCGTTCGCTACGGCTGCCGCGACGGCCAGGTGGGTGAACTCCTCTCGCTCGTAGCCGCGCACGGCGGCCGTCTCCATCGAGCGCCGGGCCAGCTCGTAATCGAGGAGGGCGCGCGTGCCCGCTCCACGCTGCCGGTTCACGTAACGGAGGCTCGGACGGGTGAGGTCTTCGATTCCCGAGAGACCGAGCGGGTTGCCGGGCGCCACGATCAGCCCCTGCTCGCGGCCGACGAGCCGCACGATCGCGACCCTTCGGCCCGAGAGGATGTCCTCGACGAACGGGATCGTGTACCGGCCACTCGACGGCTCGAGCAGGTGCGAGCCGGCGAGGTGACACAGGCCGTCACGCAGAGCCACGAGGCCGCCGAGCGACCCGACGTTCGTTGTCGCCAGCGTCCAGCCCGGATCGCGCGTACCCAGCGTCGAGGCGACCACATCGAGCACGAGGTCGTGGGAGCCCGTGCAGATCACCGTCCGCTCGATGTCGCTGAGTGGTCGCAGCAGCTCGACGGTGACCTCGGCGCCGGCCTCGCACCCCTCGACCGACTCGGGAACGCACAGCAGGCCGTCGGCGCGGACGAGCGATGTCAGCACTCCGGCGCCGCGCGCCAGCGGGGTGGCGACGAGCTCGCCCCTCACGTGGCCAAGCCGGATGCGAACCCAGTCATCCATGCCCATGGTGGATGGGAGCTTCCGGGCGAGACGAGCGGTCGCTCGCGGTCTCCCCGGGGCGGCGGTGCCCTCGAGCTCGGCGAGCAGCGGCGCAACGACAAGCTCAAAGGTCAGGGCCGCCGAGACCGGGTAGCCGGGGATTCCGATCACGGGTGTTCTCTCGACGACGCCGAGCACGACGGGGTGGCCGGGCTTGACAGCGATCCCGTGCACCGATAGCAGCCCCGCGCGCTCGATGACGGTGGCGGTGTAGTCGTCCCGACCGGCTGACGACCCCGCGATGATGGCGACCAAGTCGGCTTCCACGCAGGCCTGGCGCAGTGTCTGCTCGAGCTCGCTGGGATCATCCGGCTGGATCGGGAGCACCGACGGTGCCGAGCCTGCCTGCTCTGCCTGGCCTGCCAGCATCAGCGAGTTGGTGTCGAGGACCTCCCCTGCTTGTAGCTCGGATCCCACCGGCCGTACCTCATCTCCCGTCGGCACGATCGCGATGCGTGGGCGCCTGCGAACGCTGACCACCTGTGCTCCCGCGGCGGCAATCGCGGCCACGTCGACCGGGCTCAACCGCTGGCACGGGGGCAGAAGCAGCTCGGTCTGCGTCACGTCCTCACCGAGCGATCTTACGTGCTGGTACGGGGCGGCGGCAGCGCGCAGCTCAGCGGTGGTCCCCTCGAAGTGCACGTGCTCGCGCATCACGACCGCGTCGAATCCGTCTGGCAGTGGCTCGCCCGTATCGACGGTGACGTGGTCGTCTTGCAGGAGAAGTTTCGGCCTGGTCTCTGTCGCGCCGACCGTCTGCGAGGAGCGCACGGCGATTCCGTCCATCGCCACGACATCGGCCGCGGGCGACGAGCGGCTTGCCCAGATTGCCTCCGTGCTGACGCGTCCGGCCGCCTGGTCGAGGGGGACGGTCTCTGCGTCGACGCGGATGTCGCAGCCTGCCGCCTTCCGATCGGCTTGCCAGCGCTCGAGGGCCTCCTCGAGCGAGACGTTGGCACGAAAGTACGTGCCGGCGCGCTGCGAGCTAGCCATGAAGCTCGACCTCCACTGCTGTGCCGGCCACGAGACCGCTTGCTTCCTCGGGAACCGCGATCTGGCCATCGGCGAGTGCCAGCGTCGAGAGGAGCGCCGACTTGCCAAAGAGCGGAGTAGCAGAGTCCCCAGTAAGCGTGACCTGGACGATGTCGAGGCGCCCAGCAGCGGAGGGAACGTCGCGCGAGAGGTGGGCACTGCGGATCGGCCGCCTCGCGTAGTGGGTGCTCCCGGCGACGGCGTCGATGAGGGGAGCGCCGACGAGTCTGAACACCACGAGCGCCGACAGCGGGTTTCCTGGCAGGCCGATGAGCGGAACGTCTCCGCACTCCGCCAAGAGCGTGGGCTTCCCTGGCTTGATCGCCAGACCGTGGCACCAGATTCCTGGCTTGCCAAGTGAGGCCACCGCCTCGGCGGTGATGTCACGTGCACCCACCGACGAGCCGGCCGAGACGACGAGGAGGTCTGAGCGCTCTAGGCCCTTGGCCATGATTTCACGCAGTGCAGCTGGCTCGTCGCGCGCGATCCCGAGATAGGCGGCCTCGGCGCCTGACTCGATGGCGATCGCAGCGACCGCCGAGGCGGTGGCGTCGCGGACCTGCCCCGGCCGGAGCGAGTGGGTGTCCGGCGGGACCAGCTCATCGCCTGTGGAGACGATGCCGACGACCGGTCTTCTGCGGACGGCGACCCGCGTGAGGCCTGCGGCCGCCAGCAGGCCGAGGTCCTGGGCTCGTAGCCGACGACCCGCCTGTACCAGGCGCTGGCCGTGCCGCACGTCCTCGTCGGGGCCGACCAACCCGTCTCCCGGCGCGGCCGGCCGTGTCACCTCGATCGTGCCGGCTGTCGTCTCCGACGTGTGCTCGACCATGACGACCGCGTCTGCGCCTGGCGGGACGGCGCCGCCGGTCGGAACCGCAACGGCCTGGCCTGACTCGGGCCGTGCGGCAGGGGGCGCGTCGACTGCCGCCCTGGCTACGACCGTGATGTAGGCGGGGAGACTGTCGGATGCTCCGTACGTGTCACGGGCCCGGAGCGCGTAGCCGTCGACCGTTGCCCTGGCAAAGCCCGGCAGTGGGGCTCGGGCGTGGAGATCGGCTGCCGTCACCCGGCCGAGCGCCGATCCAAGCTCGATCTCCTCGGTCCCTGCGCGTCTTGTCGGCGTGAAGGCCTGAAGCGCCTCTGAGACCCGCCGGACGCGAAAGAATTCGCCGGACACCTCGCCAGTGTAAGCCTCATGCGGACGTTGCACCCCGCAGAGGCGCCCTTCGACGCTCAGCCGTGCTGGAGCGAGCTCGTTCCTAAGCGGTAAGCCGGTCGCCGATGTGGAAGACGATCGCCGGTGCGCCTCACCCACGCCGAGGCCACGCCTGTTGCCCTCGCACATGCCTCGTTCGAGGGGAAGAGCCTCTCTGGCTTGTCCGGCCGGTTGCTCTGGTGGACGCCGTGGAGGCTATCGGTGTCCTCGGGCGTATGGGGGGTCGTGTATCGTGGGTCGAGTCGGCCGGCGGACGCGAGGCGGCTTTCCTTGCCCGCTACTCCTTGACGAGTGGTGTGGGCGGCTGCTTGAGCAAGCCGCCGCGAAGGGCAGCCTGCCCCCCACGTACCACCCAGAGGAGGGTAGCCGAGATATGCGCGCAGCTTGTGCACGGGCTGTCACAACTCTGTCACGGGCCTGCGCCATTGCTACTCAGCCGGCCCGCCTGGCCGCGCTGACGCCGAGTTCTTCCAAGCGTGCCACCTAGCCGGGCCGCAGACGCTGAGGGCGAGCCAACGCTGCTCTCGCTCCCGCCCGGCTCAGCTGCAGGTGCAGGGTGGATGCAGGGTCGGGCCAGCTCATGTGCGCAGGGTCCGGAGCCAACCCCGTGCGGGGCCGACCTCGCGGGTTGCCCTTCGGCGAGGACCACGCCGGGTGGAAAGGACGTGCGACCAACCGCCCTCGACTGTCGAGAGCCGCCACAGGGGCTGCTGTGCCCGCGGCAGGACGCGGCTGCGGCTACGTGCACCAGGCCGCGCGGCCTCGGGCTACCGCGACCGTTCGCCCATCCGAGAGCCCACACCCACGAAGCTATCTGCGACCTCCTAGGCCCCACGGAACCCGGGTGGAACGACGTGCCTTACGTCGACGGCTAGGCCCGGCCGTCTGCCGCGAGGCGCAGCACGCTGAGAACGGGGCCAAGCGCGACCTGCCCGAGGCCGCAGATCGAGGTTAGCCGCATGGTCTCTTCCAGTTGCGGTATGCGCTCGTCAACGTTGCTGGGGCCGCCGCCTGCAGCCAGAAGCTCAACGAGGATCGTCTCCGCTTTCTGGCT
This sequence comes from Actinomycetes bacterium, assembly GCA_026708005.1. GTDB lineage: Bacteria > Actinomycetota > Thermoleophilia > Gaiellales > Gaiellaceae > JAPOVR01. The sequence goes on along the minus strand of JAPOVR010000076.1, from coordinate 38,734 downwards.
CCCGGCTCTGCAGGGCACGCACTTGCCGCAGCTCTCGTTCTTGAAGAAGCCCAGCACGTTCGTTGCCGCGGCGAGCAGGTCGGTTCCGTCAGCCATGACCACGAGCGCTCCAGAGCCGAGCATCGAGCCGGCGTCTGCGAGTGCACCGAAGTCGAGCGGCACTGCGAGGCTGTCTGGCCCGAGGAAGTTCGACGAGGCTCCGCCTGGCTGCACCGCTGCGAGCTCTCTGCCGCCGCTGACACCGCCCGCCTGCTCGAGCAGCTCGCCGGTGGGCGTTCCGAGCGGAACGCAGTAGACGCCGGGCGACTCAACATGGCCCGACACCGAGAGGTACTTCAGCCCGTCGGCATCGCCAACACCCCGGCTGCGCCACGCCTCGGCGCCTTGGTCGACGATGATCGGGATGTCGGCGAACGTCTCGACAGAGTTCATCAGCGTCGGCTGTCCCCAGAGGCCGTGTGACCCCGGAAACGGCGGCTTGTTGCGCGGCTCGCCACGGTGACCTTCCATGCACTCGATCAAGGCTGTCTCCTCGCCGAGGATGTAGCCGCCCGGGGAGACGAACACCTCGACGTTCAGCGTGGTGCCGTGTCCGAGGACGTCGCTGCCGATGAGGCCGAGCGCTCCCACCTGTTCGAGCTCCTCGCGCACGATGTGCTCTTCAGGACCGTACTCGTGCCGGATGAAGATCCAGCCCTGCTCGGCGCCCACCACGAGCATCCCGAGCAGCATGCCCTCGATGACGAGGTGCGGGAGCTCCGCGAGAATTTGGCGGTCTTTGAACGTGCCAGGCTCCGACTCGTCGGCGTTGCAGATCACGTATCTGGGTGACCGAGGCTCGCCGCGGACGAGCTCCCACTTCAGTCCGGTCGGGAAGCCGGCCCCGCCCATCCCGCGTAGCTTCGAGTCCTTGATCACCTCGACCAGCATCTCGGGGGGTGGCTTGCCCGCCAGCGCAGCGCGCAGGACCCGGTAGCGCTCCTCGCCGGGTGCATATGGGTCGGTTGGCCAGCGGCGCTCGGGCCTCAACGCAGCTGCGGAGCCGAGATCGCCAGCTCGAGCCTTCTCGACGAGCTCGTCGAACGCGTCGACGGTCGTCGGATACTCGTTGACGGCGGCGGCTGGCGCTCTGTCGCACCGCCCGAGGCACGAGACCGGCCGAATCGAGACGTCAGGGTCCTCGCAGTAGCGGGCGCGCACCTCGGCGAGGTGCTGCTCGCCGTGTTGCAGCCAGCACGCAAGATCCCGGCAGACGGCGATCTCGACGAGGTCGGGCGGTCCGCTCGTGCGGAAGTGAGGGTAGAACGAGCAGAGTCCTTGCAGCTCGTAGAGTGGACGTCGCGTCTCGCGGGCGAGGCTGACAAGCTCCTCCCGTGGCAGCCAGCCCCGCCGCGCCTGGATCTCGTTCAGGGTGGGAATCAGGCTCGGGCCACTGAAGCGGCCGGCCCGGGCCTCCCGGCTTGCCCGCGGGTCCGCATCGTCCGGCAGGCTCACGCTGAATCCGTCGTCTGTGATATCGGATCGATCCGCACCGCGCAGAACTTGAACTCCGGGATCTTGCCGTGCGGGTCGATCTCGTCGATCGTCAGCACGTTGGCCGCCGCTTCCCGGAAGTGGAACGGCATGAAGACGTTGCCCATGCTCTCTCGGTGCGAGACCCTCACCTGGATCTCAACCTCTCCGCGTCGCGAACTCACGCGAACGAAGTCCCCATCGGAGACCCTGAGGTGGGCTGCGTCGCCTGGGCTGATCCAGACGTGGGCCTCGGGCTGGAGCGCGTCGAGGGCGTAGGAGCGTCTGGTCATCGAGCCGGTGTGCCAGTGCTCGAGCAGACGCCCGGTGTTGAGGACGAACGGGAACTCCTCGTCGGGAAGCTCCTTCGCAGGCAGCCACTCGGCCGCGACCAGCTGGGCTCTACCGTCGGAGGTGGGGAAGCCGTCACCGAACAGGACGGCAGTTCCATCTTCGCTCTCCGGGTCGGGGTTTGGGTAGAGCTTGCCAGCCGGGCCGAGGTTGTCATAGCGGAGGCCCCGCATCGATGTTCCGAGAGAGACCAGCTCGTCGAAGACCTCCTCCGGGGATGAGTACGACATCTCGAGCCCAATGCGGCACGCGATATCCTGGATCAGCTCGAGGTCGAGGCGAGCCTGCCCTGGCGGCTCGAGCACCGTCCCGCCGACCTGGACCCGCCGGTCGGTGTTCGTGTACGTGCCGGTCTTCTCCATGTAGGAGGATGCGGGCAGGACCACATCGGCGAACTCAGCCGTCTCTGTGAGGAAGATGTCCTGCACAGCGAGGAACTCCAGGCTCCCGAGCGCCTTGCGGACCTTGTTGATGTTCGGATCGGAGAGGAACGGGTTCTCGCCGAGCATGTACATGCCCCTGATCTGGCCGGTCAGCGCACTGCCCATGATCTCCGTGACGGTGAGCCCGGGCGTGGGGGAGAGCTTCACGCCCCAGGCGTGCTCGAACTTCGCCTGGGTAGCGGCGTCATCGACCGGTTGGTAGTCCGGGTACATCATCGGGATGAGCCCCGAGTCCGACGCCCCCTGGACGTTGTTCTGACCGCGCAGGGGATGGAGACCCGTTCCAGGCCGGCCGACGTTCCCCGTGATGGCGCACAGCGCGATCAGGCAGCGGCAGTTATCAGTGCCGGTGGTGTGCTGCGACATCCCCATGCCCCAGTAGATGACCCCGGCGCTTGCGGTGCCCCAGAGCTCTGCGACCTCGCGGATCCGCTCGGCCGGAAGGTCGCAGATCTGCGCGGCTCGCTCGGGCGGGTACTCCCTGACGACGCGTGCGACCTCCTCGAACCCGTTGGTGAAGTCGCGGACGTACTCGCGATCGACATGGCCGCGCCTGATCACCTCGTGCAGCACGGCGTTGTAGAAGGCGACGTCCGTGCCGGGCTTCAGCTGGCAGTAGACGTCGGCGTGGTCGGCAATGCGCTCGCGGCGCGGATCGACGACGATGAGGGTCGTTCCCCGTCGTCGCGCCTGCTTGAAGAACGACGAGGCAACTGGGTGGTTCGCCGTCGTGTTCGTGCCGGCGAGGATCGCCGCGTCCGCGTTCACGATGTCGCCATAGGTTGTCGTCACCGCGCCCGTGCCGATGCCTTCCATCAGTGCAGCCACGCTGGAGGCGTGACAGAGGCGTGTGCAGTGGTCGACGTTGTTCGTTCCGAACCCAGCTCGGAACAGCTTCTGGAACAGGTAGGCTTCCTCGTTCGAGCACTTCGCCGACCCGAACCCGGCGAGCGCCTCAGAGCCGTGTTCCTGCTTGATGGCGGCGAGGCGTGAGGCGACGAGCTCGAGCGCCTCGTCCCAGCTCGCTTCCCGGAACGCGGGCATGACCTCGTCGTAGTCGACGAGCCCCCCCGGCTTGCGCCGCCCCCGTCCTTCACCCCTGACGTCCGTCGAGAGGGGGCCTTTCGGGTAGTGCTCGGCGCGCCGGATGAGCGGAGCGGTCAGGCGCTGTGGGCTGTGCGCGTAGTCCCAGCCGTACCGGCCCTTCACGCAGAGCCGCTGCTGGGAGCCAGGCTGGTCGCGCCCCTCCGCGAAGACAATCGCGCCCGCATCCTCGTCGACGTGGTAGGTGAGCGCGCAGCCGACGCCGCAGTAGGGGCACACCGTCTCGACCTGCTTGAGCTGATCCCGCGGCCGCAGCGGTACGGTGATCGGCTTGTTGGCGAGCGCGCCCGTGGGACAGGCGGCAACGCACTCGCCGCACGACACGCACGTCGACTCTCCCATCGGATCGTCGAGGTCGAATGCGATCCGGGCTCCGTCGCCCTTGCCGGTTCGGCCGATGACGTCGTTTCCCTGGATGTCGTCGCAGGCTCGGACGCACCGATCGCACAGGATGCAGGCGCCGTGGTGCACGTCGATCACGGGGCTCGAGGAGTCGTGTGGCCGCCCGTGCCCCGGCGGCAGCGTGATCTCGGTGTCGACGCCATAGCGCCGTGCCAGGGCGAGCAGCTCGTTGTCTGCGGTCGTGCTCTCCTTGGGGTCTGTCTCGGGTGCAGGCGCGTCGGCCATCAGGAGCTCCACGAGCGTCCTGCGCTGTGTCTCGAGGCGCAGGCTGTCGGTGCACACCTCCATCCCGTCCTCAACCGTGCGGACGCAGGCTGCCGCGAGCACGCGCTGTCCGATGTCGACCACGCAGACCCGGCACACCCCAACCGGGTCGTAGCGAGGGTCATGACAGAGGACCGGTATGTCGATCCCGGCGCTGCTTGCCGCCTCGTAGATCGTGGCGCCCTCGACCGCTTCGATCTCGCGACCGTCGATCGTCAGCGTGACGGCTTGCGTTTGCCTTGCGAGGGGGACGGCCATCGCTGAGATCGTATCCCGACCGTCTCAGGATGCGGCTCAGGACGGGGAGCCTCGTTGTCCAGACGGGCGGCCCTGTCGTGCGCGACCCGGATGCCCTCGCCGAAGCCCGAGGCTGTGTCGAGACCGACCGCCGTGAGCGTGCCCGGGCTCGGTAGCCCACGCTCATCGAGCCCCCGTAGGGCGTAGTACTCGTCGATCATCGCTCGCAGCCGCCCCTCCGGTAAGGAGGCCGCTCGGCCCGACGCGACCTCGAGCTCGTCGCTGAGAAAGCGCTCGGGCAGCCAGTCGTCGGCTCGCGTCCAGCCCTCACGCTCGTTGTAGAGCCGCTTGGCGAGGACGATACGCCGGGCTGTCTGCTCGAGCTCGTCTGCGTCGACATCCCATCCCGTCACGTGTCCAAGCAGGCCGGCCCACTCCGCATAGGGGTCTGCGAACACGCCGCGGAGAAACTTGCAGAGGATGAGCGAGTCCATGACCGCGGCGCGGTCCTCGGTCCGGATGGCCGCCCGCACGTGCTCGCGTCCGCCCACGAGCCGGTCGTGCTCGCCCGAGAGGTCAGCCTCGTAGGCGCCCGAGCGGTTGTGGTCGGCCCCGCGCGGGTTGACGGCGAGTCCGAGGGCCATGGCCTGGAGCGCCCGCGGCTCGTAGCCCGGCAGCTCGAGACCCTTGACCTGCGGGGCAAAGGCGATCGAGCCCTGTCCGATCTCGATGGCGGCGCGTCGAGAGCCCTCGGCAAGGAGCTCTCCAAGGCCAGTGCGGCTTCCGATCTCGTCGATCGCCCGCAACAGCGCGTCTCGATCGCCGAACCTGAGCCAGCCTTCGGCGAGCAGGCCTCGCTCGACGCACTCCATCGCAAACGCGACCGTGCCTCCGGTCGAGATGGTGTCGAGACCGAGATCATCACAGCGGCGGCTCGCCTCGAGGACGGCGTCCGCTTCGGAGACGCCGCACAGCGGGCCGAGCGCGAAGACGTTCTCGTACTCGACGCGAGCTGTCTGGGCCGACTCGCCGCTGTGCACGGCGTAGATATGCTCGCAGCCGATCGAGCAGGAGGCGCAGGAGTTGCGCGTGACCGCGCGCAGCTCGGAGATCTCCTCAGCCGCGAGCCTGCGTGCCTCGTCGAATGTCGCCGACTGGAAGTTCCGGGTCGGGAGCGTGGAGATCGCGTTGAACGCGAGCAGGTTCGCCAGCGTCCCGAGCTCTCGATACTTCTCGGTCGCGGGACCGAACGACCGCTGACGAAGCTCGTGCGCCGACGCCAGCACGGCCGTGGGATCGGCCGTGGCGACCTTCTTGTGTGCGGCCACGGCGATCGCCTTGAGGTTCTTGGCGCCCAGCACGGCGCCGTGGCCTCCGCGGCCAGCGTGCCGACCGTCGTGCGAGAGCGTCGCGTAGCGCACGAGGCGCTCACCGGCGGGGCCGATCGCACACACGCGGTACGACTTGCCCAGGCGCGCTCTCAGGCGCTGCTCAGCCTGGGTTGCCGGGAGGCCCCAGAGCTGCTCTGCGCTCTCGATCCTGACGCCGTCGGGGTCGATCACGACGATCGACGGGCGCTGGCAGCTTCCACGGATGATGATCGCGTCGTTGCCAGTGAGCTTGCCCGCAATAGCGAAGTGGCTCGAGCACAGGGCGTCGTTGAGGAGCGACGAGAGCGGCGATTTCGCCACGACCGCGAACTTCGCGCTGGTCGTGAGCGGCGTGCCGACGAGCGGCGAGAAGACGAACGCCAGCGGCGCCTCCGGCGCGAGCGGGTCGACGCCCGCGGGCGCCTGTTGCCGCAGCAGCTCGGTCCCGAGACCGCAGCCGCCGAGAAAGTGGCGCAGCATCGTCTCCGGCAGGTGCAGGGGCTCGCTCTCGCCCTCGCTCAGGTCGACCGCGAGCGCGCGTCCGAAGTAGCCGGGAGGAGCGGCCATCAGCCGCCTGCGTCCGCGCTCATGAAGCTCACGCGGTCACCGGCAACGAGCGGGACCGCTGGGTCGCGAGAGATCTGGTCACCGTTGAGCGCGGCGACGACGTGCTCGTCGAGCGCGAGGCCGCTTGCCGCGGCGGCCGCGCCCAGGGTGGCGGCGCGGACGGCGACCGGGCTCGATGCCCCGGCGGCTCGCAGGGCTCCGAACACTTCGACCGTCACCGGCGGCGACGGTTCGGCGACCGCCGAGGCGTACTCGCTAGCCCGGTTGAGGTTGCGAACCGAGTCCAGCCGCGGGTCGTGAAGGCCGACCTCCGGGTCGGCGAGCAGATCGTCCTCGTCGAGGAACCGGGTCGCGACGCGCTCGAACAACGCCGCCGGGCGCAGCAGGTCGGCCGCGAGCTGCTCCTCGATCGTTGGCAGCACCGATGTGCAGTAGGCCGCAGCCAAGGGATGCGTTCGGCCGTTCGTGCGCGCCACGGCCACATCGATGCCCGGAGCGGCGCCCGCGATCACACGGCGGACGAACGCCGGATGCAGGAACGGCACGTCGGTCGAGGAGACGTAGGCAAGCCGGGTGCCGGCTGGCAGCGCGCGCAGGCCGGCTGCGATCCCCTCGAGCGGACCCCGATCCTCTCGCGCGTCCTCCACGACAGCAACGTCGCGGGGCAGCGCGGGCAGCGCCTGGTCCAGTGCGCGGACGACCACGACGGGTCCAGACACGCTACGGGCAAGCAGTCGCGCGATCCGGCCGAGCAGCGGCAGGCCGTGCCAGGCAAGCGAGGCCTTCGGCGTTCCCATGCGTGATGAGCGACCGCCGGCCAGTACGATTGCGGCGCAGGGGCCCATGGGGTCATGGTACTCCGGCGCTAGAGCAGCGGCCACCGGCCGGCCGTGCTGACCACGACCAGACCGGTGCGTCGAGGCCGATCGACGCAGCCGCGTCTGGTTGGCGAGCCTGGTTGGGCTGGGGGGCGTCGGTCTGCGTTGTTCGGTCTGGGTGTTGCTCGTCGCCGCTGCGGTGGTGGGCGGCCGGTGGGGCTGTGTTCGGTGGGCCAAGGACTGGGGTGCAGACTTCGACGATCGGGCTGCGGCAGTAGGCGGCCGGCGGTGCGGTGCGGCCGTCCTGGTCATGGAGGCCAAGCCGGCCAGTAGCCCGCTCCGCGGTCCTTGCTCGAGCGCCCTGCCAGGCGGACTTGTCGGCGGCTTTGACGGGTCGCCGGGCCGCTGTGCGGGGCTCCGCTGAGTCGCTGCGAGGCCGAGTTTTGAGGCCAAGCCGCGGTGCCGAGCCGCCGCGCCGAGCCGCGGGAGCGGTGGACCCACCCCCCACCCGGGGGTAGCCGAGGAGCGCGCACAGCTTTCGCGCAATCTGTCACAAAACCGTCACGAAGCTGTGCCAATTCTGCGCACCGGAACTCTGCGCACCGAGTACTCCGCGCGCGGGTGCGTGCGGCGAAGCGCTCGGATGACACCACACGGCCGTCGGCGGGTGCGTGCAACTGGGCGCATCAAACTCCCCCGGCAACCAGCGAAGAAGCCCAATGTCCCCAGCCGTTCCCACATCCCGGGCGCATGAGAGAGGCGGCGACTGGGGCACAAGGGTGGCTCGGGAACGGGGCGGCGAGACCGTGGCGCGGGCAATTGTGGCGGCGTGCACAGTTGAGGGCGTTCGGCAGCCCGTGGCGCGCGCTCCTTCGAAGGGGCGACTCTGCGCGTACAAGGCGCTAAGCTCATTGCCGTCGGCGTCGAAGCGCACCGTGGGGGCGCCTCTGCGCCTACAACGCTCCAAGGCTGACCGCAACCCGCTCAATCAGGGCGAGTTCGGCGTCTCGGAGTCACAACGCTCCACACCCACTGACGACCCGGGAAAGCGGCCTCGCAGGGCTGCTCCGCGAGTGATCCCGAACTCCGCCCACACCCGACACGCAGTCCTCGTTCCACGTCCCGAGCGGCCCACCGAGCTGCCTTCCACCGGAGGCCCTGCACCGGATCACTCTGGTCTCCTCAGCCTCCAGGCGGGACCCGGCCCGCAGAGCTCGGCCGGGTTGTCCAGCGTTCGCCGGTTAGGTGAGCGCGTCGCCTGGCGGCGGATCACCGCGAGGACCTTGCCCGGGTACGGGCAGCTGTTGCCAGACTGTGATCAGCCCGTCCTCGATCACGAAGCGAGCGGCCGCGAGCGTTCCAGGCGGTGCATCGCATGCGCTCGACGGCCGATCGCTGAGCTCGAAGACGGCGATGACGCTGTTGAGCTTGGCCTCGAGCTGAACGATGAGGCCGGAGCACGGAAGCGATGAGTTGAAGCGGACGGCGCCGGCTCGACCGTTGAGGAGGATCCCGATGCCACCCTGCACGATGAGAGCATTCGGCGCAAACAGGCCTGCCGCCGCCTCGTTGTCTCTGTGTTCAGCGCCTCGCTCCAGGCGCCGACGATGCGCTCGAGCTCGGTCGGGTTCGGCGCGGCCTCGCGAGTGTCTTCTGGCTCGCTTCGGCTGTCATTCTCCGCCGTCCTCGGCGGCCGCGGGCGACTGTGCCGGCTCGGGCCCGGCGGTCTCCGCGGGCGGTGCCTCATCGTCTGCCCGCGCCGCGGTCGCGGCGCGATCCTCTGCGGGGGTGCTCGAGCTGCCGCAGCCAGCCGCGAGCACGGCGAGGAGCATGACGACGGCGAGCGCCGTGCGCAGCGGAGAGCTGGTGACGGTGCCCGGGCTGGGGGCGGCGCTAGCCGCGAGCGAGCAGCTCGTCGAGGCCGCACCTCGTGAGGATGCGCTCGCGCTCGGCACCGGTGCCGACAATCGCCACGTCGATGCCCAGCTCCTCCTCGACGACGCCGAGGTAGTCGCGGGCGCTCGCCGGGAGCGCAGCGAGCGTCGTCGCTTCCTGGACAGGCTCGGTCCAGCCCGGCAGGCTGCGGTAGACCGGCCGCGCATGGTGGAAGTCGCTCTGGTGCTCTGGGAACTCGCTCGTCTCGGAGCCGTCGGGGAGCCGATACGCCGTGCACACGGGCAGCTCGAGGAACCCCGACAGGACGTCGAGCTTCGTGATCGCGAGCGAGGTGAGCCCGTTCACCCTCACCGCGAAGCGCAGCGCGACGAGGTCGAGCCAGCCGCAGCGTCGCTCCCGGCCGGTTGTGGTTCCAAACTCGTGGCCAAGCGTGCGCACGCGTTCCTGGTCGGGGCCCTCGATCTCGGTTGGGAACGGGCCCGCGCCGACGCGGGTCACGTAGGCCTTCGCGATGCCGAGCACACCGTCGATTCGCGTCGGCCCGATGCCGACTCCTGTAGCGGCCGCTCCGGCGGTCGGGTTCGACGAGGTGACGAACGGGTAGGTGCCATGGTCGAGGTCGAGCAGCGTGCCCTGTGCCCCTTCGAGCAGGACCCGCTGCCCCGCGTCAAGCGCCCGGTCGACGAGCAGAGACGTGTCGGTTACGTGGAGAGCAAGCTGTGCCGCGTGCTCGTCCATCCTCGCCTGCAGTCCCTGGGGGTCGATCGGCTGGAGGCCGAAGACCAGCTCCATCTGCCGGTTCTTCTCGGCGAGGGCCGTCTCGATCTTCTCGCGCAGGATCGTCGGGTCGAGGAGATCCTGCGCACGGATTCCGATGCGCGCAGCCTTGTCCGCGTAGGCGGGCCCAATGCCGCGCCGCGTCGTCCCGATCTGCAGCTTCCCGAGCGCGCGCTCCGAGGCGCGGTCGATGGCGAGGTGCCACGGCATGATCAGGTGGGCGTTCCCCGACAGGTACAGGGCGCTCGTCGGGATGCCGCGTGACTCGAGCATGTCGATCTCCGCGACAAGCTGCTCGGGGTTGACGACGCAGCCCGCGCCGATGACGCAGGTTGCGCCCGAGATGATTCCTGACGGAATGTGGTGCAGCGCGAACGTCTCGCCGCCGCGCACGATCGTGTGGCCGGCGTTCGGGCCGCCCTGGTAGCGGCAGACGACGTCCGAGTGCTCCGACAGGGCGTCGACGATCTTGCCCTTTCCCTCGTCGCCCCACTGGGCGCCAACGATGACGGTTGCCGGCATGGCCGGCGCTAGCTTAGAGGCCCTGGTTGTCGTAGCGGCTGGGCCGTGGGTGCCGAGCGCCCGCTCCTGGTGGCCGATCGACGCTGTCGCGTGGCAGCCACGTCGATCGACCGTCCGCCGGTGATCACAACGCCGAAGCCGCGGTCGGCTGCCTCGACGGTGAGATACCCATCGCGAACGTCTGCCAACACACGGTCGGGGTCGCGCTCGAACGGATCTCCGTAGCCGCCCCCACAAGCCCCAATCACGACTGTCCGATCGCCGGCGCTGGCCGGCATGTAGGGCACCTTCGACGGGAGCGGCGCGCGCTCTCCGGTGGCACGCTCGAGGATGATCTCGTTCGTCAAGCCGTCCGAGCCTCCGTCGAAGTCCCAGGTCGGGAATCGCTGCCCCTGCCCCTTGATCGAGAAGCCGCCGTCCTCGAGCCACTCGGTTTCGCGGACGGCGCCGATGCCGCCGCGGGATCGGCCGGGCACGCATGAGAAGTCACGCAGCTCGTACCAGTGCACGCGGAGAGGCAGGTGAGACTCGAGGTCCTCGATCGGGTTATTGCGCGTGTTGGTGAAGAGGATGTCGATCGTGTCCATGCCGTCTCGCTGCGGCCTGCCGCCGTAGGCGCCCTCGTAGATCTCCATGTGCACCCAGTGGTCCTCGCTGCGCAGGCCGCTGGAGGTGATGACGTTGAGGTTGCCGACGCCTGCGCAGACCTGGTCGGGGACGGCGTGCGCCAGCGCCCTCATGATCGTGTTGCAGCACTCGACGCCGGGACACGCCCGGCTGATCGTGGGAGCTGGGAACGCCGGGTTCACGAGCGTGCCCTCTGGCGCCACGATGTGGATCGGGCGGACGAGCCCGCTGTTCTGCGGGATCGGACCGTGCACGGCGGAGGCGAGCAAGATCCGAGCGCAGGGTCATCATGACCGCGCAGTCGACGGTTCCGTGCAGCGGCATGTTGATCGGGCGGTCGTCGGCCTGCGGGGCGGTCCCCGTGAAGTCGACGGTCAGATCGCTGCCCTCGACTCGGAGCGTCACCTCAATCGGGAGCTCGCAGTATGCGGGGTCGTCCAGATCGAGGTACCCGTCGATCGCCCCCCTCGCCCGGTACTCGCTGTCCGGGAGCCTCTCGATCGCGGAGTGCATCATCCGCTCGGAGTAGCTCATGAGCTCAGCGGATGCTGCCTGAACGAGCTCGAGCCCGTGCTGGTCGATCAGCTCCAGGAAGGCATCGGCGCCGATCCTGCACGCGGCGATCTGCGCCTCCATGTCGCCGACGACGAGATCAGACGCGCGAATGTTGTCGCGCACCATTGCCCAGAGGGCGTCGTTGCGCTCGCCGCGCTCCACCACCTTGAGGCCTCTGAACTGGAGTCCCTCCGCGTAGGCATCGACCGCGTCGACGATGCCGGCGCTTCCTGGGGTGTGGGAGCCGATGTTGACGTGGTGAGCGGCGCTCATGCTGAAGCCGACGAGCGTCTCGCCGAGGAACACGGGACACAGAACCCAACGTCGGGCCCGTGGGAGGCCCCTCCGTAGAAGTCGTTGTGCATGTAGACGTCGCCGGGATGCATCTCCTCACCGCGCGCTGCCAGAGAGCGGCGAATCCCCCGGATGTAGCCGGGCGCCGGCCCCGATTGCAGCGGCATGAACTGCGGTGTCTCGGCGAGCTGCTGCCCCTCGGCGTCGAGGATGACGCAGCCGAAGTCCTCAGACTCGCGGATGAGGCTCGAGTGGCTCATCCGCATGAGCTTGAACCCCATCTCGACCGCGATGTTCTCGAGCGCACCCCAGATGACCCTAGCCGTGACCGGATCGATACGTATCGGCGCGCCTCGCGGTTCCGGCATGGTCAGGCTTCTCTCGTCAGGACGACGTTGCCCGTCGACTCCCGCACGCCGGTCCACCCCGGCGGCACGACGGTCGTCGTGTCGCGCTGCAGCAGGATCGCCGGGCCGGCGATCGGCGTGTCGAGGGGAAGCCGATCGCGCATTAGGTAGGGAACATCGAAGGGCTGCAGCGCTCCGCCGACACGGAACAGGCACGTGCCGCTGCGGACCCGTGCTGCCTCCAGCGACTCGCCGCCCGTGACCGAGGGAGCGCCGATCATGGGCATCGGGGCGACTCCCACGACCCGGATGTTGGCGATCTCGATCGGACGCTCGCGGAACGAGTGCCCGTATTCGAGCTGGTGCGCCTCGTGGAAGTCGGCCCAGAATTGCTCGATCACGCTGGCCTCGAGTGTCCCGGCCGGGACGCTGGCGCGCAGCTCGTATCCCTGTCCCAGGTAGCGGACGTCTGCCGAGCGCGACAGGGTGATGTCGCTGGCCGCGAATCCGCCGGCCTCGTGCCGCTGGAGCAGCGTGCGCTCCAAGTGGTGAAAGTCGGCGTTGAGCCGATCCAGGTCGACCGATCCCTGTAGTTGGAACTCCGTCTGCAGCTCCTCGTAGCGCAGGTCTGTCGTCAGGAGGCCGCTTGCCGACGTGATTCCAGGGTGCGGGGGGCACGATCACGCCCGGGAGATCGAACACGGCAGCGACCTCAGCGCCGTGGAGCGGGCCCGCCCCGCCGAAGGCAACCAGCGCGAAGTCGCGCGGATCGAGCCCCTTTTGCACGGTGCGCGCCCTGATCGCGTTCGCCATATCCGCGTTCGGGATGGTCAGCACGCCCTCGGCGGCCGCGATCGGCTCAAGGTCGAGCTGGCCGGCGAGCTCCGCGATGACGCGGTCTGCGGCAGCCAGGTCGAGTGCCATCTCCCCGCCGAGGAAGTTCGCCGGATCGAGTCTCCCGAGCACGAGGTTCGCATCGGTCACGGTTGGCTTGCTCCCGCCCTTGGCGTACGCCGCCGGGCCGGGCGTCGAGCCTGCACTGCGCGGACCGACGTTGAAGGAGCCGCCCTCGTCGACAGAGGCGATCGAGCCGCCTCCGCCTCCGATCGTCGCGATCTCGAGCATCGGCACGAGCACCGGATAGCCTGCGATCCACGTGTCGCGCGAGAGCGCCGTGCGCTGCTCACCGTCAATGACGATGCCGATGTCGGCGCTCATACCGCCCATATCGAATGTGATCAGCCTGTCGAGCTGAGAGAGCGCACCTGCCCAGGCGCCGCCGAGAACGCCTGGCGCCGGGCCGGACATAAGCCTCATGATCGGCCGCTCGGCTGCCGCCTGCGCGGTTGCGACGCCGCGGTGGGAGCCCGTGATGTGCAGCTCTCCCGCGACGCCCGACTCCGCGATCCCGGCGGCGAGGCCCTCTATGTAGCGTCGCACGTGCGGGGCGATGAACGCGGTCATCGCGGCGGTCGTGAATCGCTCGAACGCGCGGAACTGGGGTGCGATCGCCGCTGAGGTCACGACGAACGCGTCGGGCATCTCCTCCAGGAGGATCTCCCGGGCCCGGTTCTCGTGGCTGGAGTTGAGGTACGAGAAGAGGAAGCAGACGGCAACCGACCCGACCCCCTCATCGCGCAGCGAGGCAGCGGCCGCTCGCAAAGCGTCCTCGTCGAGTGGCACGAGCACGTCACCCGCCGGCGGCACGATACGCTCCGGCACGGTCAGCCGGTGACGCCGGAGCGCGAAGGGCCGGTCCTGCCACAGGTCTCGAGCTGGATCGAGTAGTTCTCCGGGTGCCAGTGGCGGCCGATGTGGAGCACGTCCCGGAAGCCCTGGGTGGTGACCACCCCTGTGACAGCGCCCTCGTGCTCCAGCACGGCGTTCGTCGCGACGGTCGTCCCATGGAGAACGTGGCCGACGCCTGATCCATCGATGCCGAACCGCTCCGTCAGCTGGCGCAGGCCCTCGATGACGCCGACGGCTGGGTCGGGCGCGGTCGTCTGCACCTTGTGGACGGTCGTCGTACCGCGCTGGGTGTCCGTGTAGACGAGATCCGTGAAGGTGCCGCCGACATCGATGCCAACTAGCTGCAACGTAGGCTCGTACGCAAGACGTGGAGTACGCTACCGGCCAGCTGTGGGAGACGCCACCGCCTCGACGCCGCGCGTGGGCTTGCGCGAGCGGGTCTCGCACGCTCCTGAGCCGATCGCCGGCGCAGAGTTCCTCCCCCACGAGGCGATGCAGCGCCTTCAGCAAGAGCGGCTCGGGCCGCGGCTCGCCTACGTGGCGTCGGCCCCGAGCCTCTTCCAGGAGCTGTGGGCTGCGCACCGTCTGCCCGATCGGCTGGAGTCGCTGGCCGAGCTACCGCTGTGCGACAAGGAGATGCTGCGAGAGGATCAGGCTGGGCATCCGCCCTTCGGCCGCTACCTGGCTGTGGATCCTGCTCTCGTCTGCCGCGTGCACTGCACCGGCGGGACGACCGGGCACGCGATGAACCTCGCCCTCAGCTGGGCCGACGCCGCCCTGACCGAGTGCGTCGGCGCGCGGCCGGGTCGGGCCGCGGGACTCGGCCTGGGCCATCGGGTCGTCCACTGCCTCAACTACCAGCTGTGGACGGGTGGCTACACCGATCACGCCATCCTCGAGCGCACGGGGGGCGGCCGTCGTGCCGTTCGGCGTCGGCTCGACCGAGCGGTTGGTCGAGACGATCCGAGACCTCCGGGTTACCGCGATCTCATGCACGCCGTCCTACCCGGCCGTCATCGAGCAGGTGATCGAGGAGCGCTTCGACTTCCAGCCGCGCGACCTTGGCCTCGAGCTGGCGCTCTTCGGCGGTGAGGCAGGCCTCGACGACACGGCGTTTCGGGCGCGTCTCGAGGAGATGTGGGGCTTCGCCGCTCGCAACGCGAACTACGGCATCTCCGATGTGCTGTGCAACATCGCCGGCCAGTGCGAGCACGAGAACGACCTCCACTTCTTCGCGCTCGACGTCCTCTATCCAGAGCTCATCGACCCACGGAGCGGCGATCCCCAGCCATGGGAGGATGGCGCGGCCGGGGAGCTCGTGCTGACCCATCTGGCCAAGGAGTGCCAGCCGCTCGTGCGGTTTCGTACCGGTGATCTCGTGAGGATCACGGCGACCGAGCCCTGCGTCTGCGGGCGCACGACGCCGCGCTTTCGGGTGATCGGGCGCTCCGATGATGCCGTCGTCGTACGCGGCATCAGCGTCTTTCCGACCATGGTCGCCGCGGTGGTCAACGAGTTCGAGTCGCTCTCGGGCGAGTACCGCATCGAGCTGAGCGGGCCGGGGCCCTACGACGCGCTTCCCCTCGTCGTGGAGCTGCGAGGGAACGCCGAGGTTGGAGCCGGTCTTGCCTCTGCCGTCTCGCAGGCCGTCAAGCGGCACCTTGGTGTCTCGGCCCGCGTCGGTGTCGTCGCGCCGCGGGCGCTGCCGCGCACCGCTGGCAAGACACGCCGCGTGGTGTACACGGACGTCGCGGCGCGATGAGCGACGCCGCCCTCAGCGAGCGCGAGGGGCCCATTCGCACAGTCACGCTCAACCGCCCCGAGCGGCTCAACGCAATGAACCCCGAGCTCGTCGGAGCCCTCGCCGACCGGCTCGCAGAGGCAAACGCCGCACCGAGACCCGTGCAGTCATCCTGACCGGAGCTGGCCGGGCGTTCTGCGCCGGCGACGATCTTAAGCACGAGCACGACGGAGACGCCGCCTCGGCTCGGCGGTTCGTCGGCGAGATCCAGCGCGCGACGCGCGAGATCGTGCTCGGCGACACCATCGTCATCGGCGCTGTCAACGGCTGGGCGGTGGGCGGGGGCTTCGAGTGGGCCGTCTGCTGTGACCTGCCGATCTGGGCCGAGACCGCGAAGGGCTTCTTCCCCGAGATGCGCTTCGGAGCGTTCGTGACAGGGGCGGTTACCGCCATCCTGCCGAACCTCGTCGGTCTGGCTGGCGCCAAGGAGATGATTCTGTTTGGCGAGCAGTACACGGCGTGGGAGCTCGAGGAGCTCGGCGTCGCCTGGCGGGTCGTGGCCGATGCCGAGCTGATGAGCGAGGCACAGACGGTCGCCGCGCGGGTCGCCGAGCTGCCCAAGAGATCGGTGACCGATCTCAAGCGGGTGATGGGGAAGGCCGCGTTCGGCGGGATCGAGTGCGCGCTTGAAGAGGAGACCGAGGCGACGGTACGCTCGTTCCTCGATCCAGAGACGATTGAGCGAATGGCGGCGTTCGCCCGTGGAGAGGAGAGCGGCTGATGACGTTGCCGACCGAGATGCGACTCTCGCTCGTTCAGATGAACAGCACCGACGACCGCGACGATAACGTCGAGCGCGCCAGCGGTTACATCGACTGGGCCGTCGATGAGCAGAACCCGATCTCGTCGTCATCCCCGAGTTCTTCAACCACTCCTACATCTTCAACCGGCGCGACCACAAGTACCTCGAGCTGGCCGAGCCGGAGTCGGGTCCGAGCCTCACGCGGATGCGAGCGAAGGCTCGGGAGCACGGCATCCATCTGGTAGCGACCCTGTACGAGGAGGCAAGCGCCGGCATCTACTACTACACCGCGTTCGCCATCGACCCCGCCGGGGAGATCGCAGGTCGTTACCGGAAGGTGATGCCGGGCCTTTACCTGAGCCTCGAGCGCATGTACTTCCGGTTCGGCTCGTACTTTAATGTCTTCCGCCTGGGTGAGTGGAAGGTGGGCATCGTCATCTGCTACGGCACGTTCTTTCCCGAGCATGCGCGCTGCTCGGCGGTCAACGGCGCCGAGCTCCTGATCATGCCCTTCGCCGCCCCCAAGATCGGGCCTTGGCGCGAGATGATGGTCACCCGCGCCTGGGAGAACGCGGTGTACTTCGCTCCGTGCAACAAGGTTGGCCACGAGGGGACTGGGACTTCGGCGGGATCAGCATGATCATCAACCCGGAGGGGGAAATCCTCGCCGAGGCTGGCGACGCGAAGGACGAGATCATCTCCGCGACGCTGAATCGCGAGGCGCTCGTCGATGTGCGCAGGCGCAAGCCGTTTTTCCGCGACCGGCGGCCAGACCTCGACGGCCCGCTCGTGACCGCGAGCGAGGATATCGCGCCGTAGAGCCCGGGCGGGCTGCTCCGCCCTCGGTGCGTCGGGCCGCCGCCACGGCGGCTGGTAGCGCGAGAGCGCTCCCTCAGGTGCGGATGCGCAAGTCCCTGCCCGAACGGGCCGCCTGCACGCTCGGCGATCTGCCCGCACAGGCCCCCTGTGCGCACGGGCCACCCGCACGCCCGGGCCTCCCTGTGCGGCGCCGCGGGACTGTGTCCGGCGTCAGCTGTCGGCGAGGTCGGAGAACTTGGCGAAGCGCTTGAGGAACGTGAGCTTGACGGTGTCGGTTGGGCCGTTGCGATGCTTTGCGACGTTGAGCTCTGCCAGGCCCTGCTGGTCGGACTCCTCGCCGGTGTAGTACTCGTCCCGGTAGAGGAAGATCACCAGGTCGGCGTCCTGCTCGATCGATCCGCTCTCGCGCAGGTCGGAGAGGATCGGCCGCTTGTCGTGGCGCTGCTCAACTGCGCGGGAGAGCTGGGAGAGCGCGACGATGGGCAGGTCGAGGTCGCGGGCGAGGAGCTTGAGCGAGCGGGAGATCTGCGAGACCTCCTGCACGCGGTTCTCGACGGTGGAGCCGGAGGTCATCAGCTGGAGATAGTCGACGATGATCATCGCGAGCTCCGGGTGCTTTGACTTCAGTCGCCGGGCCTTCGAGCGAATCTCCATCATCGTGATCGAGCCGGTGTCGTCGACGAAGATCGGCGCCTTCGAGAGTCGGTCACAGACCGTGACGAGCCGCTGCCACTCATCTTGGGAAAGGCGGCCGGTGCGCAGCTTCTGCGACTCGACGCGGGCTTCTGAGCACATGAGTCGCTGGGTGACCTCCGTGCTCGACATCTCAAGCGTGAACAGCGCCACCGGCTGCTGGTGGCGGACTGCGAGGTTCGCTGCCATGCCGAGGCCCAGCGCTGACTTGCCCATGCTGGGGCGCGCGGCCAGGATGATGAGGTTTCCGTCCTGGAAGCCGGAGGTATTGCGGTCGAGGTCGCGGTAGCCAGACGGTGTACCGGTAATGTCGGCGCCCGCGTCGCTAAGGGCGGAGATGCGCTCGAAGCTCTCTTTCAGGAGCCCCTCGATGTGGACGAAGTCGCCGCTTATGCGCTCTTGGGAGAGATCGAACACGATCTGCTCCGCGCGGTTCACAAGCTCGCTCGTCTCGCCGGGACGCTCCCAGCCGAGCCGTGAGATGTCGGCGCCCGCGTTGATCAAGCCGCGCAACGTCGCGGCCTCGTGCACGATGCGCCCGTAGTGTCCGGCGTTCGCGGAGGCCGGCACGATCTTGGCGAGCTCGTGGATGCGCGCGCGCCCGCCGATCTCCTCGAGTTGGCCGCGCCGGTCGAGATCGTCGATCAGCGTGATCGCGTCGACCGGCTCACCCTTCGAGTAGAGCGCGAGGACCGCCTCGTAGATGCGTCCGTGGCTGGCCCGATAGAAATCGGACGCCGTCACGATCTCCGAGACGACGGCGATGGGCCCCGCCGAGCCGAGCATGAGCGCGCCTAGAACGGACTCCTCCGCCTCGAGGTTCTGGGGAGGTACCGGTGCGGAGTCGACGGTCGCGGCCATGCCTTGGAGGGGGGTAGTGAATCGGTTCTTGGCGGATCGTGCAGGGGGCGGGTTGCTAACAGCCGAGCAGCGCCTGCGACGGGCGCTCGGCGCATGTGGTGGGGACAAACGAACACCCGTTCGAGAACGCTAGCCCAGAGGCTAACGGCTTGGCCGGATGGCCTGTTAGCCGATTTAGTGCAGAGAGCGGAGAGTTCCTCCAGCCGCTCACAGCGTTTGTGGAGGATCGGTGGCCTTTCTGAACGGCCGGGCGCGTGGATGCCTCTCGAGGGAGGGCGGGGATAGGGCTGGAGCAGCTGGGTGGTCGTGCCAGCGCGGATGCTGTCTCGAAGGCCCTAGTAGCTGCGCTTGTAGCCGCGCTCGTCGTCGTCCTCGTAGTCGTACTCGTCGTCGTCCTCGGCGGCGGCGGTGGTGAAGTCGTCGAAGGCCTCACCGGTCTCGTCGGTGTACTGCGTGTAGTCCTGCTCGGGGAGGTCGAGAGGAGGAGGCTCGGCGGCGGGGATGTCGTCCTCGTCGGGCAGGCTGCCGCCCGGAGGTACGACCAGCGTCTTCACCTCGACCTGAACGTCGCCGAAGACCTCTACCTGCACGTCGTAGCGCCCGATGCGCTTGATGGGCTCGGAGAGCTTGACCTTGCGCCGGTCGACGCGGACTTTGCGTGCGCGCCAGAGCTCGTCTGCGATGTCGCTCGGTGTGATTGATCCGAACAGCACTCCGCGGGGCCCCGCTTGCGCCTCGAACCGCAGCACGGTCTTCGTCAGCGCCTCGGCGAGGCTCTGCGCCTGTTCCTGGCTGCGCGCCTCGTACCTCTTGCGCTGCTCGTCGCGCTTGCGCATCTGCGCGATCAGTGCCGGCGTGACGGGGGTGGCCAGCCCGCGCGGCTCGAGGAAGTTCCGCAGGTAGCCACGGGCCACCGAGACGACCTCGCCCCGCAGGCCGAGCTTGTCGACATCGTGAAGCAGCATCGCGTCCATGGTGAACGCCCTAGTCTGTCACGTAGGGCAGGAGTGCCATCTCGCGCGCCCGCCGTACGGCAACCGCGACCTGGTCTTGGTGGCGGCGGCAGTTGCCTGTGACGCGGCGCGGCCGAATCTTCCCACGCTCGGAGACGTAGCGTTTCAGCAGCGGGAGGTTCTTGTAGTCGATCTGCTCGACCTTGTCGCGGCACAGAAAACAACCCCTCCGCCTGACTTGCGGGGCTCCCTGGGGGCCTCCCTTGCGTCTGCCTTTCTGTGGTGGCGGCATGTGGTGTCCTCGCGTGCAGGCTAGAAGGGAATATCGTCGTCGGTCGCGGTGAAGTCGCTGCCTGAGCCGCTCGCCGCAGCAGCGGCCCCGGTCGGAACGTACTGGCCGCCTTCGCTCGACTCGCTTCGGGGCGAGCCGAGGAACTGCACGGTGTCTGCGATGATTTCGATCGCCTGTCGCTTCGTGCCGTCCTGTGCCTCCCACTCGCGCCAGTCGAGGCGCCCATCGACGCCGATCGGCCGTCCGCGCGCGAGGTACTGAGCGCAGCTCTCACCCTGGTTGCCCCAGACGGTGATGTCGAAGTAGTTCGGCTTCTCGCCCCACTGGCCAGTCGCCGAGTCCTTCTGTCTCGAGTTCACTGCGAGGCGGAGCTTGCAGACCGCTGTTCCGCTTGGCGTGTGTCGCAGCTCGGGATCTCTCGTCAGGTTGCCCACAAGGATGACCCTGTTGATGTTTGCCACCGTGACCTCCTTCTGGGTGCTTCGCTACGCCGCGGGCTCGGGGCTTGTTGCTGGCACAGTCTGCTCGATGCGGCGTGTCGCCATGTGGCGGATGACGCCCTCGTTGATCTTGAGGATCCGGGTGAGCTCCTCGAGCGCGCCAGGTGTCGAGTCGAACGTGAGCAACCGGTAGGAGGCGTCGGTCTTGTGGTCGATCTCGTACGCGAGCTTGCGAAGACCCCAGGCTTCTGCGCCATGCCACGTCCCACCGTTGGCGGTGACGATCTCCTGGACGCGGGAGACGATCTCGACCTGTGCGTCCTCGTCAAGCTCGGCGTCGAACATCACCAGCACTTCATAGGGGCTCACGACTCCCGTCCTCCTTCCCTCGGACTTAGGCGGCCCCGCCGTTGGTGCGCGGCCGGGAAAGGGCCGTGCTGGGCGTGGCGGGAAGTCGCTCCTCAGTATAGCTACCGTGGATGGCTTGCCTTTTCGAATGAGTCATGGAAGGGTGCCGGGGATGGGCCGAATGCTCGGACTGCTCGCCGGTGTCCTCGCCGGTTGGCTCGCGTTTCGCTTCCTGCGACGCCGGCGGGCTGCCTCGATGCGGGCGGCGGGCGAGCCAGAGGGCGATCCGGTCTCCGAGCTGCGGGACAAGCTCTCAACGGCACGTCAGGAAGCTGACTCCGCCAGCCGGTCGGACGAGCCCGCAGGCGCGGCGCACGGCCCGGCTGCAGGTGCCGTGAAGGAGCCGGTTGCCCCAAGCGAGGGCGAGTCGGGGGACGCTGTGACCGCGAGCGGTGTTGCGTCCCTCGAGGGCGAGCGACAGCGGGTGCATGACCGCGCGCGAGAGGCGGTCGAGCGAATGCGCCCGAACGATCAGTCCGACTAGCCTCGGTGCGGCTCCTCAGGGCCGAGCTCCGCTTGTCGTCGGGTGGATCCGACGGGGCTGGTTGCTGAGACTCCTGTGCGGTGCTCGTCATCGAGAGTGCCTGGGCGGAGCATCCGGCAGGCTGTCTGGTTGGGCGTGCTGGCCGCTGTAGCGAGGGTTGGCAGCTGCAGCCAATGCCGTTGGCTGGAGCGCAAGGCACGGGCCAGCCCGGGGCGCTTAGCGGCGGTTTGCTCTCGAATCCGGCTGTCCGCGACTCGGCGCGTCGGCGCGTGCGCATATCGGACGAGCGGCCTGCTGCGGTGGCCTCGCCCCTCGATCGCGCATCCGCGTATCGGACCCATGCGTCTGCCTCAACCACTTTCCGCGACTCGGCGTGTGCGGTGCGATGCGAGGAGAAGCTGCAAGGGCGAAGCCCCCAAACCGCCGTGGCGGGCAGAGCTGCTGGGCACCGCGCCGCCATGACGGGGGCCTTGTCGGTGGCCCGCCCCAGCCAAGCCGTGAAGGGCCCTGGCGTCTCGCCCGGCCGGTAGAGCAACCCGCCCCCACTCACCACCCGGGGGAGGGTAGCCGAGAAAGGCGCACGGCTTTCGCGCGCACTGTCACAGAAGCGTCAGGCAACTGCGCCGGTTCTGCGCGGCTGTGGTGCTGCGCGGCTGTGGAGTCCCACACGCGCAGGGCGTGATGATGGGCGCCGGCCTCAACCGCGGTCTGGGCATCCTCGGTCTCCGAGGTCTGAGCTGACCGAAGGGCCAGTGTGCTCCGACAGTGTGCTTCGAGTCTCTCGCTAGGTCTCGTCGCTGAGGTATCCGACCGAGCGCATGCGGACCTGGAGCAGCCGGATCGCCTCCTCGTAGAAACCGACCGGGTCGACGCCATACCCGTCCACCACCTGCTGGTGCATGTCGGAGGCCAAGGCCGTCCCGAGCAGGTCGGAGGCGATCCTGGCGAACTCTTCGAGGCCCCAGTCGACCCAGCCACGGGCAGCCGGATTCTGCGCAAGGGCGCGCCGGATGTAGGAGACGCCGATCCCGATGTGCCGCGCTTCGTCACGGGCAACGTGGCGTTGGCCTTCGGTGAGCCCCGGAAACTCTCCGTACCGGCTGTACTGCCCAGCTGCGAGGTTCTGGGCGGCTCTCGCGACGACGCCTTCGGCGATTATGTGATATGCGAGGACGGCCATGGCGTAGTCCTGCTCCGTGCCACCCACCGCAAGCTTGCCTACCCACACGTCGAGGTGCTCGTAGCAGGAGGATGCGATGACGTCCATGTTTTTGTCGGCAAGCTCCTGCACACGGCCGACGCCGCCCCGCACGCCGAACACCTCCTCGTAGACGCGCAGGACGCTCTGTAGGTGGCGGTGCTCGTCGGCTATCTGGGTCGCGATCAGAAGCTGCATCTCCCAATCCGGTGCGTGCTCGAGGAACGGTGCGAGCAGCGAGGCGACCTTGAACTCAGCGTGGAAGCGGTGCGCGAAGATCCAGATGAAGCCGCGCTGAGACTCCGGATCGAGGCTGTCGAAGCTCGCGGCGTCCTGGGAAAGGTCGAGGTCGAGCGGGGACCATTGGTTCGCTTCCCAGTGTTCATAGAGCGACCTGAACGGGCCGCCGTGCTCCTCAATCGAGCTCTCCTCGAGTTTCTGCTGTGTAGGCATCGCCGCGCGCATCCTAGAGCCACGTCGAGCGTGGCTGCCACGAGAGCTCTCTCGCGCGCACTAGGGGTCTGCGCGCGCCCGCACGGGCGGCTGTGCGATGAGCCGGCTCCGCCCACCCATTCACCGACCCACCCATTCACCCACTCACCCGCCGTGCGGAGCCCGGCTGCTGGTCTAGCTGGGCGCATGGAGGCTCTGGGCTGCCGCTCTCGACGTGCGTTGCCAGCTTGCGAGATCGGCTGAGCCGACGATCGGAACGTGGTACCGTGGGAGTGTGGCACTTGGCCTTTTTAGCAGCATTGGCGTGTGGGAGATTCTGATTCTGCTCGTCGTGCTGATGATGCTGTTCGGTACGAGTCGCCTTCCCCAAATGGGGCGCTCGCTAGGGCGAGGCCTGCGCGAGTTCAAGGACTCGATTGGCGTCACAGGGCGGGAGATCAGAGAGGGCATCGCTGAGCCGGTTGCCGAGCTGCAGGGCAGGATCAGCCTCGAGCCGGCTGACGCCGAGGAGATGCCGGCCCAGCAAGCCACGACCGAAGTTGCCCCGCTGCCGGGCACACCGCCCGCCAGACCCGTCGTGCCCGCTGAGGCGCCCCCCGCTGTTGCGCTCTCTGCTGAGGCGTCCTCCGCAGAGCCCGCGCCGCCCGCCGATGCGCCTCCTGCTGAGGCGCCCCCCGCAGAGCCCCCGCTGCCCGCCGACCAGCCCAAGAGCGGCCCTCCATAGCGCTCGGCCGCAGGCCTGAGTTTCCTCGCGCGGGCGTAAACGCCCGGCTCGGCGCGCCGGGTTGTCCGCTCGAGAGGCGTCTTTGCTGTCGAGGTGTGGTGCGTCGGTACAGGAGCCGTGCGTGCTAGCGCACGGGCCGCACCCGAGGATGGGCGCCGCGGGCGCGACGGCAGAGTGCGCGGGGAGCCCCTGGAAGGTGGCTGCGGAGCCTGCGGCAACTCCCCAACCGCTATGCGGGGCTCCCCGTGCGATGCCCTTCCACACGAGCGGCGCGTTCCTCCCGCTGGCAGGAGCCGGAGGCAGGCGTCTGCTCAAGCTGAGCTTGGGAGCTCACGGCTGCTCCCGGTGCATCAGGCTTCTCCAGAGACAGCCTGGCAGGGCTGGTGGCCCAATGGCCTGCGAGCTGGCCTGTGACGCTGTCGCGGCTGGACGGAGCGGCCCCGGAGTCGAACCGAGCCAGCGTGGGGCTTCCACACCTCACCGGTTTTGAAGACCGGCTGGGCCACCGGGCCCATGCCGCTCCACGGTGACCCTAACATCAGGAGAGGGGCGAGCAAGTTCCGACCTCGCCCTGAGGCGGTGTGGGCTGCCCACCGACCGGCGGGCTTCTGCCGAAGGCGGGCTCCTGCCTACTGGTGCTGTGCCCGCCGCCGCAGCACTCTCGTGTCGCCCACGCGGCGTGTGAGGCCATCAGAGTCGAACCGCTCGAGCAACAGCTGCGCCGTGCGGCGGCCTGTGCCGATCAGGTCGCGGAAGCGCGCAAGCGTGACTTCTCCCGCGCGCGTGCACTCCTCGACCAGATGCGCCTTCGCCCGCTCGAAGGCCTCGGTCGAGATCGCGTAACCATCACCCAGGTGGACGAGATCGCCGTTGTTCTCGAGATAGACCGCCAGCTCGCGGTCGGCGGGTTTGATCGGGTTGAGGCCCGCTTGCGCAAGCTGCGTCAGCAGGGTCTTAGCCGAGGCCACGCGGTCTCCGAGCTGCGGAGTCTCGCCGGGCGCGTAGGCCTTTGGGCCCCGTCGCTCCATCGGAAGGAGCTCGAGCAGTGCGCTTGACCATGGGCGGGGAGGCAGAAGCTCGGCGAGCGGGATACCCGGATCGAGAGGGTGATCTATGGCGCGCTGCCTGAGCGCTCTGGCTGTGGTCGCGCGGATCTCGTCGAGCTGTGCCTCAGTGAGGAAGTAGCCGCACACCTCGACGGCAGCCTGCAGGCCTGACTCGAGATCCTGCTCGGAGAGGAGTCCTCTGCGAGCAAGCTCGGCTTTGGTCAGCGGCTCGGGCGAGGCTGCGAGCGCCCCGTGGACGATCGATGCAGGATCGCCTTGCTCGAGCATCGCGAGCCGGTCGAGCTCGAGACGCCGTGGTGGGGCGGGGTCGAGCACGGTCCCGCCAGCGATCGTTGTTCCGTCACGGAGCACAACTCGGTCTCCGCGGGCGGCAACGGCCGGCGTTGTCAGCCGCAGCTGTGCGTGGTCGTCGCTCACCAGGACGAGGCGGCCGAAGTGCTTGGCGCTGCCATGGTGGACATGCACCCTCCGGCCGCTCTCGAGCGGCTCGAGCGCCTCCATGGTGATGTCCAGCCGGTAGCTGACAGGGAAGACGTCGCGCGCCACGAGGGCGGCGCCACGTCTGATCCGATCGCGCTCGACTCCCGGGAGCGCCACGGCCACCCGCTGTCCGGCCTCGGCGCGCTCGACTGCCTCGTCGTGCACCTGAACACTTCGAACGCGCACGGGAAGCCCGAGGGGCTCGGCGATCAGCTCATCTCCCTCGCCGATGGAGCCTGACCAGAGCGTGCCTGTGATGACGGTTCCGATCCCTGCGATCGTGAAAGAGCGGTCGACGAAGAGCCGTGTTGCGCGCAGCAGCGCCCGGCGCTCGACGCGGCTCGCCACCCGTGCCAGAGCGGCTTGGAGGTCGTCGAGGCCGGCGCCGGTCTTGGCGCTCGTTGCGATCACAGATGCCCCTGGCATGAGCTCGCGGGCCTCATCGAGGGCGAGCGCGAGCAGCTCCTCATCGACCGCATCGACCTTTGTCACCGCAACCACACCGTGCTCGATGCCGAGCAGCCTCAGGATCGCGAGGTGCTCGTGCGTCTGCGGTCTCGCTCCTTCGTTCGCGTCGATGACGAGGAGGAAGAGGTCAATGCCGGTGGCCCCGGCCACCATGTTGCGCACGAACCGCTCGTGGCCGGGCACGTCGATCACCGAGATGTGCTGTCCGCTGGGAAGCCGGAGCGGTGCGTAGCCGAGGTCGATCGAGATCGCCCGTTCCTTCTCCTCCGGCAGCCGATCGGTGTCCTTGCCCGTGAGCGCCCGCACGAGCCATGTCTTGCCGTGGTCGATGTGGCCGGCGGTGCCGAGGACGAGAGGTCTCACGGGCGGGCGTCGGCGACAGCACGGGCGATCTCAGCGACCTCGCCGTCGGCGACCGTCCGGCAGTCAAGCAGGAGCTGATTCTCACGCACCATGCCGATCACGGGCACGTGGGCGCAGCGCAGCGGCTGAGCGAGCGTGGCATCGAGTGCGCAGGCGTAGCTCGGCACGTCCCACAGGGGAAGGGCGCCGCCTCCCGCGCGTGCCGTCGTCGGCTCGATGCTGCCTCCGGTCAGCCGGGCGAGCTCGGCGGCGCGCTTCCGTACCAGCTCGGCAGGCTCCTCGAGCATGCGCAGAGCGGGAACCTCCTTGCGGGCGCGCTCTGGGCTTCGGTACAGGGCCAGCGTGCCCTCGAGGGCTGCCACGGTCAGCTTGTCGGCTCGCAACGCCCGCTGAAGTGGGTGCCGCCGAACTTGATCGAGGAGCTCAGCCCGCCCGCAGATGATGCCGGCCTGTGGCCCTCCCAGGAGCTTGTCGCCCGAGAAGGTCACGATGTGGCTTCCTGCCCTCACGCTCTCGGCCGCGGTTGGCTCGTCTGGTAGCTGGACGAACGAGCCCGAGCCGAGATCGTCGACCAGCCAGACGCCTGCGCGCTCCGCCAGCCGGGCGAGCTCGCTGAGTGCCGGGCGCTCGGTGAACCCCATGATGCGGAAGTTCGAGGGATGGACGCGAAGCAGAAGCGCAGTCTGCGCGCCGATCGCCTGCTCGTAGTCGCCTGTCCGTGTGCGGTTGGTCGTGCCCACCTCGACGAGCTGCGCTCCGGAGCGGGCAAGCACATCGGGGATGCGGAAACCGTCGCCGATCTCGACGAGCTCGCCTCGCGAGACCACCACCTCACGCCCCTTGGCCAGCGCGGCGGCGACGATGAGCAGCGCGGCCGCGTTATTGTTCACGACGAGCGCCGATTCGGCGCCGGTGAGCTCGCGGAGATGCTCTGCGACGTGGTCCTGGCGCGAGCCACGGACGCCGGAGTCGAGGTCGAGCTCGAGGTTCGAGTAGCCTCGCGCGATCTCGTCGATGCGCGCCCGCGCCGGCTCCGACAGGGGGGCGCGCCCGAGGTTGGTGTGGATGACGACGCCGGTGGCGTTGATCACGCGGCGCAGACGCGGCGCGAGTATCGCGGCGAGCTCCTGCTCGACACGCGTGAGGAGATCTCCGGGCTTACCCCCGGCCTGGATGTCCTGTCGCGCAAACGCAAGCGCGCGCCGAACGGCGTCGACGGCGGGCTCGCGGCCGTGTGACTGAGCGAGCGCTACGACTCGCGGATCAGCGAGGACGCGATCGACTGACGGCAGCTCGCGAAGCCGGTTCGGCGTCTCCTCCACATCCTGATGATAGGTCGGCGGCCCCGCTCGGCCGTGCCTGCCGCCGCAAAGGGCAGCCCGCCCCCACCCGCCACCCGGGGGGGAGGGTAGTCCAGAGAGGCGCACGGCTTGCACACGATCTGTCACATGTGTGTCACAGAAGCGTTACAACATCGTCGCGAGTCTCCACGACGCCGCGCGGCCTGTCGGTCTGCGCGGGCCCTCCGGCCGCACGAGGGCCTATTGGGCGTGAAGCTCTCCCGGCGGCGCCTGTCGGTCTGCGCGGGCCCTGCGGGCTGCACGGGGGCTTGCCGCTACCTGTGCGAACGGCGCCGTCGCCCAGTGCCCCAAGCAGTGGGCGCACTCGCTCGAAGTCGCTCGTAGGGCCGCCGGCCATAATCGCTGGCGAGCCTGTCTCGACCCCTCGGGCCGACCGGAGACTGGGCATCGGGCCAATCGATCCCGTGGCGCTGCCTCGAGCAGACCCCCCGGGCCGTCCCGGTGTGCAAGCGGTGCAGGTACGACGCGTCATGAGCAGGTGGGCGTCGCCGCCGTCTCCGTGCGCAAGCGGCGCATCGCTGTGCCTCTCGCTGCGCGCGCCCTGCCTCGGCGCCGTTCCCGCGCTCCTATTGCCTCTGCGGAGCAGTTTGACTTCCTGCGGGCCCGCCGCGGAGTCTCAGGTGGCGTCTCCACTGCCCACCTGCAAGGCGAACTGGATGCGATGCTGTGCTGAGCGCCTGTGTTGAGGGGTCTGCGACAGACAGCTAGCTGTTACCGGCGTACTCGCTTCGACCAAAGCAGCGCGGTTCGCTGGCGCTTCAGGCTGCGGACCGCCTTCCACGGAAGGCTGCGACGGCGGCACCGGAAGGGGTGGGCGAGGAGCTGGCTCGGGAACGTCTCGTGGACGAAGAGCCCGCCGGGGTCGAGCACGCGGCTGATCTAGGCGAGGGCCTGCTCGGGATGCGGAATGTGGTAGCAGGTGCCGAAGTCGACGACGAGATCGATTGCGCCATCCGGATACGGGAGGTTGCGCACGTCGCTGAGCGTGAGGTCGACGTCGAGGCCAGCAACGCTGCTGCGCGCCCTCGCTTCGTGAATGCGATCTGGGTCGATATCGACGCCTGCAAGCCGCGTCGGCTGCAGGTGGTTCGAGAGCGCCAGGAGCGCGATTCCAGCGCCACACCCAACCTCAATGGCCGCCGATTGCGAGGGAGGCGGAGGAGAGAGACGAGGACGGGGGATCTCGACGTGCTGCTGGAGCGCGTTCCTCAGCGGTACGCTGGGGAACGGCGAGTCTACCGGCGGGAACGCGCCGCTTGTCGCGATCATCCCGCCTCGTTGGAGATGGGCGCTAGGCCGTGCGTCTCCGTCTGCTAGCGCGTGGGGCCGTTCCTTGCTCGTTCGTGGGTCGTGCCTCAGAAGCTTCGCTCGACGTGAGTTGCTGACATACCGAGCCCGAGGAGCGCGGCGAGGCAGATGTACGTGACCCCGACCGCAGCCCGCTGCCACGGGCGCACGGCGTAGTAGGTGCGTGCTTCGGATGAGCCGCGCTCACGCCACCGGCGCCAGAGCTCCATGCCGCCGACGAAGAGGATGAGGAGCAGGATCGGGTTGGGGCGGAGCACGGTCAAGGCGACCAAGCCACCGAGCCCCACTGCCCAGAGCGCCGGGTGGAGTGCGCCCACGGCTCGACCCCCGTCGAGCGGAACGATCGGCAACAGGTTGAAGAGGTTCAGCAGGAAGCCGACGAACGCGATGGCGATGAGCAGGTCGGAGTCGAGCGCGGCGCCGGCCAGCCACACCCCCAGCGCGGCGAGCCCTCCCACGATCGGCCCCGCCAGCGCGACCTGAGCTTCGCGCCATGCATCCTTCGGCAGCTCCTTCATGCCGATGGCTGCACCCAGGAATGGAATGAAGATCGGGGCGCTCGCGCGGATCCCCTGGCGCCGAAGCTCCAGCACGTGGCCCAGCTCGTGCACGAGCAGCATCGCCACCAGGCCGACTGCGAATCGCCAGCCCCAGATCCAGGCGTAGGCGGCAACCGAGACCAGCATGGTCGCTGATGTCGCGAACACCTTGAGCTTCAGGATGGCCAGGGCCACGCCCTTGAACTTGATGAGCAGCCCGATCAGGACGGCGGTTGGTGCCCAGAGCCGGCGGACGAGCTGGCGCAGCGGTCCCTCCGGGTTGACCGGCTCGTAGCCGCGTGTCGAGGGGTCTGGCTGCGGCCGATACCGAGGCTCAGGCTGAGCAGGCCACTGGCTCACAGTTCGATGGTAGTGAAGGGTGAGGTCCAGCTCCCGTCGCGGCTGTGTTTGCACCTGAGTTCCAAGCACGCGGCTGCCGCGAGAGGCCTCCTGCCTGATCGGTCAGCCAAGCGCCGGTCTCTTGCCGTCGATCGCCGCGCAGGTTGCGCGTGCACGCTCCGGGTGCTTCTCCCTCGTCGCTTTCTGCCGCGCCGTCCCGTGCCGAAGCCTGCTCAAGAGCCGCGGCCGATCCACTCCTCGCCCCCCTCGTAGACCTCTTTCTTCCAGAGCGGCACGGTCTGCTTCAGCGTGTCGATTGCCTCACGGCACGCTGTGAACGCGTCGGCTCGGTGCGGTGCGGAGACGGCGATCGCAACGCTCGTCTCGCCGATCTCAACGCGCCCTACCCGGTGCGTGATGGCCACGCCGCAGAGGTCGTGGGTGCTGTGCAACGCAGCGGCGATACGGTCGAGCTCCTGCTCGGCCATCCCCGGGTAGGCCTCGTATTCGAGGTGGAGGACGGTGCGGCCCCGCGACTCGACCCTCGTCGTGCCCGTGAACGTCGCGATTGCGCCGGCTCGCTCATCGGCGACCGCCGCGACCAGCGCGGCCAGGTCGATGGGCTCGTCGGTCAGCTGGCAGATGCCTCCTGAGACCGGAGGGATGAGCGCCACCTCATCGCCCTCCGCGAGCGCATGCTCGGGCGGGACGTACTCGCAGTTCACGGCGTAGGCAAGGCCGCTCTGCGTGTCGGCCAGCTCGGGGATCGCTGCCGCCGCCTCAGCGACAGTCGTCCCAGCGGGCACGTCGATCTGCCGCTCTGAGACGCCGACCTGCTCGCGCACACCGGCGAAGAACCTGATGCGGACCCGCACGCGGCCAGCCTAGATGGTTTTGTCCCGGCGGCATCGTCCTCCTCGCTCCGACTCCGGGCGCGTCGCAGCCGGCTGATCGACGATGCAGATCACCTGTCCCGTCTCGACAGAGTCGCCGGGGCCGACCGAGAGCTCCTCGACGACGCCGGCCCGGTGTGCTGTCAGCTCGTTCTCCATCTTCATGGCCTCGATGACACAGATCACCTGTCCCTCTGCGACGGAGTCGCCCTCGGTCACCTCAAGTGCAAGCACGGTGCCCTGCATCGGACTCACGACCGCGTCGTGCGGCCCGTCGGACCCAATGCCAGCCGCGCGGGCGCGTTCGCGGCGACGGCGGCCGAGCTGTGCGTGAGGCGGTTCCGGATGGGGAAGCCGCACGGTGTATCGACGGCCCTCGACCTCTGCAACCACGACGCGCTCTCGCCGTCTACCGTCGAGCGTTGCCGTCGGGAGGTCCGGTCCGTTCGTTGGGCCAGCAGCCGCCTCGAGGAGCTCGCCAGACTCAACGAGCCCGCTGCAGGTCTCGCCCGCGATGAAGCGAGGCTCGCGAAGGAGCGCCTTGTGAAGCTCTGTGAGCGTCGAGACACCTTCGACTAGGAGCTCGTCGAGCGCGCGCACCATCCTCAGGCGAGCGTGCTCCCGATCGACGTCCCACACGCAGAGCTTCGCGATCAGCGGGTCGTAGATCGCGGCGACCTGAGAGCCTTGCCGCACGCCCGAGTCGACGCGCACGCCGGGCCCGGCTGGCTCCCTGTAGCCCGTGATCTTGCCGGGAGTCGGGAGAAAGCCGTTGGTTGGATCCTCGGCGTTGATGCGGCACTCGATCGCATGCCCGCTGATGCGGACGTCGTCCTGGTTCATCGAGAGCGGCTCGCCGGCCGCGATCCGGATCTGCTCGCGCACGAGATCGACGCCGGTCACGAGCTCGGTGATCGGGTGCTCGACCTGGATTCTCGTGTTCATCTCGAGGAAGTAGTAGTTGCCGTCCTGATCGAGCAGTCCCTCGACTGTGCCGGCACTCCGGTAGCCCACCGCGCCTGCGGTGTCGGTGGCGATTCGGCCGATGCGCTCCCTGAGCTCGTCGGAGACGGCGGGCGAGGGAGTCTCCTCGAGGATCTTCTGGTGACGGCGCTGGATCGTGCAGTCCCTCTCACCGAGGTGCACGACGGCCCCGTGTGCGTCGGCGAGAATCTGGACCTCGACGTGGCGAGGCTCGTCGATGTACTTCTCGATGTACACGGTCGCGTCGGAGAAGTACGCCTCGCCCTCCCTCATCGCCGACGCGAGCGCTCGCTCGACAGCATCTCCGGACTCGACGACCTTGAGGCCCTTTCCGCCGCCGCCTGCGGATGCCTTGATCGCGATCGGCCAGCCGATCTCGTCTCCTACCCGTACAACGTCGTCGGGGCGGATCGCCGGCTCGGTCGTGCCTGGGACGACTGGAATTCCGGCCCGCGCAAGCAGCTCGCGTGCGGCGAGCTTAGAGCCCATCGCCTCGATCGCCTCGGGAGGTGGCCCGATCCAGACGATGCCCGCGTCCTGACAGCGGCGCGCGAAGCCGGCGTTCTCGGCGAGGAAACCGTAGCCAGGGTGGATGGCGTCGGCCCCCGCGCGCAGCGCGGCGTCGATGATCCGCTCCTCGGCCAGGTAACTCTCGGCGGGTGGGCTTGGGCCGACGAGGAACGCATCGTCGGCGAGCTCCACGTGCAGCGACCCTCGATCGGCTTCCGAGTAGATAGCGACTGCCGCGATCCCAAGCTCGCGCAGCGTCCGAAAGACGCGAATGGCGATCTCTCCGCGGTTCGCGACCAGGATCGTCTCGAAGTCGGCCATGCCGGCGTATTCTCCAGGTTGATGACCCTCGCTGACCAGTTGACCGTCACGCGGATTGCGGCCGTCCCGGTTGTCATCCTGTTCTTCGCTGTCGACTTCCCGAACCATGCGTACTGGGGGACAGGTGTCTTCGTCCTCGCGATGATGACCGACCAGGTCGACGGATGGCTCGCGCGGCGTGTCCACAGCGAGTCAGATCTCGGGAAAATCCTCGATCCTGTCGCGGACAAGGTCCTCGTGTTGGCAACGATGATCGTGCTGATCAGCCCTGTCTTTCCCGGATGGATGGTCGCGGCGATCGTTGCCCGCGAGCTGCTCGTGTCTGGCCTGCGGCTCGCGGCGCTCGAACGAGGCGTGGTCGTCTCGGCGCGCGAGCTCGCCAAGCTGAAGACGTGGGCTCAGGCGGTCGCATGCGGCCTGGGCGGCCTCGCGGCGGGCGGAGCCGTCGGCGGCGATATCGGCTGGTGGGCGCTCGTGGTGGCGCTCGGGGTTACGTGGCTCTCGGGCCTGGAGTACGTGCGAGCCGCGCCGAGCGTGTTTCGGCGCCAGCAGCCGGCCTAGCTCGCGCCGGCGTAGCTCTCGCGGGTCGACCCCAAGCGGGCGGTGAGCGGCCCCTGCCTCGGGAGCCGCGCCCATCCTGTTCCAAGCCGATACCAAGCTCCCGCAACCCCGCCTGCCACCAGGAACCGCGAGCGCGATTGGAAGGGGGCTGGCGCAATGCGCGCACGAGCGCCTCGTGCTCCTGGGGCCCAGGGTCAGGTTCGATGGTGATCTCCATGGGCGAAGCGTAGTGCGCTCGCGCCACCGGCGGTCTCTGGCGGTCTCGCGGCCGGTCGCCTCGCAGGTGCCCGCGCCTCGCGACAGCGATAGCAGCCGCCTGCGCGGCCGAGCAGCCGGCGCGGGGCGCAGTCGGGGGTGGGTGGCTCGGGTGGGCGCGCATGCCTGGGCGCGGGCGGATCAGGTGGGAGGGCGGTCCGGCCAACGTGAGCGGGCGTGGGCCGTTAGGGGCAACGTGGGCCAGCGTGCAGATCGGGTTAGGCTGACGCAAAGGCGTGCGTGAATGGGCATACATCGACACACACGTGTGACAGATTCCTCAGTAGGCTTGTAGCGGGAGGAGGCAAGGGGTGGCTCCTCGTGCATCGGTGGTGGAATGGACAATCCGCTCGGCGCGGCCGGGTGGCTCAGGCGCTCCTGCGCGAGTCGAGCTCCCTGGTGCTGCCGGCGGTGAGGCTGCCCCATCGCGTGCGGTGGGTAGGCTCGCAGGGTGTGGGCTCGCCCCGGCAGGGGTGCGGATCGATGGGCGATCGAGCGATGAGGACGCCCAGCGTCAACACATCGGAGCCTGGGCGATGATGCCCAGCGGCCGGCGCCCACGCGGGAGCGTCGGTCGGCCGCGATGAGTGTGCGTGCGGAACCGGCTGACGCGGCGTCCGAAGACGTTCTCGGCGAGCTTCTGCGCTACGTGGCCGAGCACGCGCCGGGCGGCCGGGCCGAGGCGATCAGCGAGTTCGTCCGCGCCTACCTGCGCCGCGCGCCTGCGGAGACGGTTGCGGGAAGGGCGATCGAGGAGATCTTCGCGGAGATCTCGGGCCTGTTCGAGCTCGCCGATCTCCGCGGAGGTGCGGCTACCGCCGTGCGGGCTCTCAGCCCGAGCCCTGCAAGCGACGGCTACCGAACGGTCGGCTCGGTTATCGAGACAAACTGCGTAGACTCGCCGTTTCTCGTCGACTCCGTCTCGAATGAGCTCGTGGCTCTGGGTCACAAGATCCGCACGGTCAACCATCCGATCATGGGGATCGATCGGGATGAGTCAGGCTGCATCCGGCGCGTGCTCCACGCCAGGGACGCCCCCAGACGTGAATCGATCATGCACTACGAGCTCACCCGCCGGCTCCAGCTCGACCAGCTTCAGCACGCGGCCAACCGAGTCCGGAGGGTGCTGGCCGATGTGCGGGCGGCCGTCCGCGACTTCCAGGCGATGCGCGCCGGTGTCGGCCGGATGATCGAGGCGGCCCAGGCGAGCCGAGCACGCTACGTCGAGGATGAGATCGCCGAGACCGTCACGTTCCTCGAGTGGATCCTTGGCGAGAACTTCGTCCTGCTCGGCTACCGCGAGTACTCGATGGACGACGACAAGGTGACGACCGTGATAGGGCGAGGCCTCGGCATCCTCGCCGACGACTCGGGGTCCCGCTACGCCGAGCCGGTTGCGCTCGACTCGATCGCCCCGTCGCTGCGTGCTCGCCTGCTCGGGGAGAGCCTTCTCGTGGTGTCGAAGACCAACCGGCTGTCGACCGTCCATCGACGCGCGAAGATGGACGACATCACGGTGATGAGGGCCGGGCCGGACGGCAAGACGGAGGGTGCGCTCCGGCTGCTCGGACTGTTCACGCGGAGCGCCTACCTTGCGGCAGCTGACGAGATTCCGGTCCTGAGCCGAAAGCTCCAACAGATCGCGGTTGCCGAAGATCTCCTGCCGGGCTCGCACGACTACAAGGTGCTCATCGAGCTGTTCGAGTCGTTCCCGAAGGACGAGCTGTTCGCGGCGGGTGCTGCCGAGCTCCGCGGCACGCTGATCGGGCTCCTGCGGCTTCAGGAGCGGGAGCGCATCCGGCTGTTCGTCCATCCCGACTCGGGTGAGGGGCGCGTGTCCGTCCTCGTCGCCGTTCCGCGCGACCGGTTCAGCGGCGCGCTCCGTCAGCGCATCGAGCAGCTGCTCTTGGAGCGCTACCAGGGCACGGCGGTCGACTACCACCTTGCGCTCGGAGAGTCGGATCATGCGCGGATGCACTTCAGGGTCTACACGGCGAGCCCAATCCCCGAGGTCTCGGTCGTTGTGCTCGAGCGCGCGATTGCGGAGCTCACCCGGACCTGGGACGATCGCTTGCGCGAGCGTCTTGTCGCCCTGCACGGGCCTCAGGAGGGGCACCCGCTTGCTGAGAAGTACTCGGGCAAGCTGCCCGACTACTACAAGTCCGTGGCGGATCTCGACCTTGCGGTCGTTGACATCGAGCACTTCGAGCGACTCGGTGCAGACACGCCGTTCGTCGTCGGGCTCAAGAACGAGCGCGAGTTCGGCGAGCGTCTCACCCGCGTTGGGCTCTACAAGACGGGCGGGAAGGCAACGCTCTCCGACTTCCTGCCGATTCTGGAGCACCTTGGCCTCACGGTCGTCACCGAGTTTCCGACGCGCCTAGATGATGACGACAGCGAGACGTACCTCCACGACTTCGGCGTGCGCGACGCCGCTGGTGCGTCCCTGGATCTCTCCCTCTGCGGCGAGCGAGTTGCCGACTGCATCGAGGCCGTCTTCCGCGGCGAGGCGGAATCTGACTCGCTGAATCGCCTCGTCGTTTCGGCGGGCCTCACGTGGCAGCAAGTCGCCATCCTGCGTGCCTACCGCGCCTATCGCCAGCGGCTAGGAGTGACATTCTCCCCCGAGTACGAGAGCGACACGTTCGCAGCGAATCCTGATATCGCTGCGAGGCTCGCCAGGCTGTTCGAGTGCCGGTTTGATCCGACGCTCGCGCGTGATCCGGAGGCTGAGGAGGCCCTCGTGACGGAGATCGAGGCTGACCTCGACCTCGTGCCGAGTCTCGAGGCAGACCGCATCCTGCGCGCCTACCTCGGCCTCGTCCAGGCCACCGTCCGGACGGGCGGGTTCCTGCCCAATCGGCAGTACGTGTCGTTCAAGTTCGAGTCTAAGCGCGTGCCCGGTATGCCTCGCCCGGCGCCGCTCTACGAGATCTTCGTCTACTCCGCCGAGATGGAGGGAATCCATCTCCGGGGCGGCCGCGTCGCGCGCGGGGGCATCCGCTACTCGGATCGGCCGCAGGACTATCGAACCGAGATCCTTGGTCTGATGAAGGCGCAGATGATCAAGAACACCGTGATCGTCCCGGTTGGGTCGAAGGGCGGTTTCGTCCTCAAGCGGCCCCCGGCCGACCCCCAAGCGCAGCACGCCAAGATTGCGGAGCACTACCGCACGTTGATTCGTGGGCTGCTCGATCTCACCGATAACCTCGTCGATGGTCAGCCCCGGTCGCTCGAGGGTGTCCGGACACTCGACGAGGCAGACCCCTACTTCGTCGTGGCTGCCGACAAGGGCACCGGAACCTTCTCGGACATCGCGAACGAGATCGCGAGCGAGTACTCGTTCTGGCTGGGCGATGCCTTCGCCTCAGGTGGCTCGGCGGGCTACGACCACAAGAAGCTGGGCATCACGGCGCGCGGGGTGTGGGAGACTGTCAAGAGGCACTTCCGTGAGCTCGGTCAGGGCATCGAGACCGAGCCGTTCACGGTGGTCGGGATCGGGGACATGTCGGGAGATGTCTTCGGGAACGGGATGCTGCGGTCCAACCGAATCAAGCTGCTCGCCGCGTTCGACCATCGGAACATCTTTCTCGACCCAGATCCCGATCCTGAGGTGTCGTTCGCCGAGCGGCGTCGTCTGTTCGAGCTTCCCGGATCATCCTGGGATGACTACGACCGGGCAAAGATCTCGCCCGGCGGCGGCGTCTGGTTCCGGCGCGAGAAGACGATCGTGCTCTCGCCGGCCGTGCAGGCCTCGCTAGGGATCCAGGACTCGGAGCTGACGCCCGCTGGCGTGATCGCCGCGATCCTTCGTGCGCCGGCTGACCTCATGTGGAACGGCGGTATCGGGACGTTCGTGAAGGCGTCCTGTGAGGGGAACCAGGCCGTGGGTGATCGAGCGAACGATGCCGTCCGTGCGAGCGGCGCCGACCTTCGCATCAAGGTCGTCGCCGAGGGCGGAAACCTCGGCTTCACCCAGAAGGGACGCATCGAGTACGCCCAAGCGGGAGGTCGCATCAATATCGATGCGATCGACAACTCAGCGGGTGTTGACTGCTCAGACCATGAGGTCAACCTCAAGATCCTGCTCAGCCTCGCCATCGCCCGGGGCGAGCTCGCCCCCGAGGAGCGCGATGAGCTGCTGCGCGAGGTGGAGAGCGAGGTCACAGACCTGGTCCTCTACGACACGTACCTGCAGGCGCAAGTGCTCTCCCAGGAGGACGAGGCCTCGGGCGATCGTCTCGAGGCATACGAGGATCTCATGGCCAGACTTGAGACCGCCGGCGTGCTCGACCGCGAGCTTGAGAGCCTGCCTTCCTCCGACGAGATGGCAGAGCGGCTGCGCGCAGGGGCCCGGATGGCTCGCCCCGAGCTCTGTGTCCTTTTGGCCTACGCGAAACAGGAGCTTGAAGAAACGCTTCGCACATCCACGCTCCTCGACGAGCCTCACCTTGGCGCCCGGGCCCGCGCGTACTTTCCGGCGCTGGTCGTCGAGCGCTTTGGCCACCTGATCCCTGAGCATCCGTTGCGTCGCGATCTGCTCGCCACGCTCTTGGCGAACGAGGTGGTCAACGCCCTTGGAATCGCGTTCGTGTCCCGCTTCAGCCTCGAGCTCGGCGCCGAGCCGGAGGCGGTTGTTCGTGCCTACCTAATCGCCCGCGATGCGAGCGGCGCTGCCGACCGCTGGGACGCGGTCGAGGCGCTCGACGGGAGGATCGACGCCGCTGTCCAGGCTCGGCTGATGTCTGGCGTCGACTCGCTCGTGACCGATCTCGCACGCTGGTACGTGCTGAACGCGCCGAATCAGCCGATTGGAGACGCCGTCGCGAAGGCTACGCCGGTCTTCCGCCGTCTCGATGGAGCGCTGCAGCGCGGCGGCTCGGCAGCGTGGCGCATGGCTCGAGAGGAGGCTGCCGGCGAGTTCGAGGCAGCGGGTGTGGCCCAGGAGCTCTCGCGTGCCAATGTGTTCGGGCGCGAGCTCATCTATGCCCCCGATGTCCTGCGGGTTGCCGAAGACGTTGGTCGGGAGGTCGAGGAGGTGCTCGACGCATTTCTGCTTGGCGGGGAGAGCCTCTCTCTGGACCGGTTGGAGCACCAGCTCGAACTGCTGAAGACCGAGAGTCGCTTCGATCGCTGGGCTGCGCGGGCGATGGCCGATGATCTGCTTGCGCTTCGCCGAGCTCTGGCTGAGCGGGCACTCGCAGAAGCAGAGGGGTCGGCGCCGGCAGAGGCGGTTGAGGGCTACCTCGGTGGGCGCGCCGAGGCCTTGGCCCGGCTTGGGCGTCTCGTGCGGTCGCTTACGGAACAAGAAGCCGTGTCGCTGGCAGGCCTCACCGTGGCGGTGCGCCAGGCGCGCAGCATCGTAAGCTGACGCGCAGGGTCATCTATCCACCAGCCTCCGTCCCGCTGCCGCGAAGGGCGGCCCAACCGCCACAAAGGGCAGCCCGCCCCCACCGCGCGGGGGGAGGGTAGCCGAGATTTGCACACGGCTTTCCCGCGATCTGTCACATGTGTGTCACAGAAGCGTCACGAAAGTGGCACATTGCGTTTTCGGGGGGTTTGCGGGGTGTTTCAGGGGTTGG
>JAPOVR010000095.1 GCA_026708005.1 Actinomycetes bacterium | reverse complement strand
TTGCGTTCGGCGACCGTCATCTCGACGAGCGTGCCGCCTGTGGGCGAGTCAGAGCGTTCGTCGTAGAAGACCCAACACGGCGCGCCGAACAGCACCGCAATTCGGTCGTCCTGAAACCGATGCATCGTCCAGCCCTTGATGACACCGGGTCTCACCGTGGAGAGGTATACGGCTCGACTGGGGCGTTGTGCAATCCCCATGCCGACCGATAGAGCTCGCACACCTCGCCCCGCTCGCCGGGATTCGTCCGTAGCTCATGCACGATCAGCCCCTCGATCGCTGGCCCTACGCGATCGCCTTCCGGCGCGATTGACTGAACGTCTTTCAGCGGCGCGCCTGCTGCAGCCGCCTGTCGCTGGGGTGCCACCGGAAGTGATTCTACGGCTCAAGCTGCGCGGTTGAGGCACGCGAATGCTGCTTCGGCGCGGCGCGCCTCTCTACAGCCGTGGGCTCAGAGCGTGTTCGGTGTCAGGTGCCCGCAGAAGCGACGGCGCTAGCGATGCCGGTAGACAATGCGGCCACGATCGAGATCGTAGGGAGAGAGCTCGACCTTCACGCGGTCACCAAGCAGGATCTTGATGCGGTATCGGCGCATTTTCCCCGCCGTGTAGCCGAGTGTCTCGTGACCGTTGTCGAGCTGGATCTTGTACATCCCATTGCGGAAGGCCTCCACGACCTCCCCGTCCATCTCGATCTTTTCTTCTTTGTCGGCGATATGAGGCTCCTCTCAGACAGGTTGTAGTTGGCGTCCGTAGGGGCGAGCCGAGCGCCTGCCGGCCTCACGCCCGCTCGGCGCGGGCCGGCCTGGCGATCGGAGGCGCGAACTACGCGACGCCTGTCGTGACGACGTTGGTCGCCTGCGGGCCCTTCTGGCCCTGCGCGGTCTCAAACTCCACCTTGGCGCCCTCGGCCAGGGTCTTGAAGCCCGTGCCGACGATTCCACTGTGGTGGACGAAGAGATCGGCTCCCCCGTCGTCGGGGGTAATGAAGCCGTAGCCCTTCGAGTCGCTAAACCACTTGACGGTTCCGGTTGCCATAAACACCTCCCTCAAACTCTCACGAACGCGTAGGAAGGCATGACGCGCAACCGACACTCGTTCTAGATCGCTCCACAAGGATACCCGGAAACGCACGCCTTCACGAGACAATCTCTCCACATCGCAGGCGCTGCCCTCCTGCGGCGGAGCAGGCTCGATGCCACGTGAGGCTGAGGAGCGGAATCGGTGCGATCTTGCGTTGGGATGGGCTGAGACGGGGAGGCCCTCTGCGTGGCGAGGGCGATGGTCGCTACGTCGGGCGTGCGAGGTTCCCGCCGGTCTACTTCTCGCTCGCTTGGGCTGCGCCGGTGGGCTCTGTCTCCGGCCAAGCCGAATGCCGGGAGGGTGGTGAGCTCTTCCGGCTACGGCCGGATGCGAACGTGCATGTGGTTGTCGTGGTTCGGATACGGCTGCACGATGTCAGGCGGTCCGTGCAACGGTGTGCTCAGCCCCACGAACACAAACTGCGCGCCTGCCGCAACGAAGCGGTCCACGAGGTCCTGCGCGAGGGCCAGGTCGACCTCCGCCACGCTGGTGGCCTCGAGCAGCTGCCTGTCCTTGCGCGGGTAGTAGACGTCGACGTCGAGACCGTTCTGGTGGGAGACGTGATGGTCGATCGGGCCGCCATCACGCCGGCTGAGGTCGCCGATCAGCACACGCGGGGTACCCGGATGGTCGCGGTGGTAGCTGCGCACGACTTTAAGAACCGTGCGGATGAGCTTGTCGTTGCCGTAGAGTCGCCCCGCCCGGTTGGGAACGCGGTTGTGGACAGGGTCCCAGGTCACCCACTGCTTGCCTTCGATCGGAAGCTGGACGCCCTGATGGAGATGCCCACCGTGCGGGACCCCATGCGACTCCGACTCGTGCCAGACGATGGACGGGTAGCGCTTCTCCGAGGTCTCCTCAGCGGTCTCGGCGGGGAGGGGGCGCTCGGGCAAGGCATCGCGAGGACCAGGGGTAGCAGCAGCAGGGCTTCTTACAGCAGACTCGGTGGCGGGCTCGGTCACGGTGGCCTCAGCCGCGGTGGGCCAGGTCGCGAGCTCAGCCGCGGTGGGTTCGCGCACTTCGCGCATGGCGGGAGGCTCGGCAGCGGCGGGCAGTCCCACGGTCGCAGGCGCCTCAACAGTCGCGGGCGGTTCCACGTCTGGCTCTGCTAGCCGGGTGATGGTCGGCGGGCTCGGGGCCGGCTCCAGGTCGCTGGTGAGGACGGTCGGCGAGGCAGCTGGGGCTGCGGCTAGCGAGTCGACCTGAGGAGCGGCCGCTGCCGTCGCTGGTGTGGCCGGTCCGGCGCTGGCAGATCGCAGCCCCAGGGCGGCGGCCACGGCGGTTGACACCGCGAGCGTGACCGTCGGAACGAAGCGTGTGGCGAACCGTCGCTTGCGCCGCGCTGACCAGGGGCGTCGCCCCTGCCGGAACGTCTTGTCGCCCGCTCGTGTCGGTGCCAGCGTTGCGACTTCGAGCGCGCCGGCCGCAGCGGGCACGGGCTCCCCCTCGGCCATGACGTCCTCACCGAGGCGTTGCGGACGGCCGTGGCGCGCGCGTGACACCGGGCCACGCGGCCGATACGCCCACGGCTCCATCTCGGAGTACGTGAACCAGCGCACGTCGCTGGTGTCGAGCCAGATCTCGTCGCTGCTGTCGGCCGGCGGCGCCAAGCGCTTCTCCTCCACAACCACTCCCACATGATCCCATGTTTGCCGTCCGGCGTCGAGCCGTGACGCTGCCGTGCGTTACCCGCGCGGCCTAGTGCGCTGGGAAGTGCTCGTGCCAGTGACGCGCAATATCGATTCCTCGGCAGAACCAGACGCGGTCGTGGCTTTGCATGTGCTGGATAAGCCGCTGGAGTGCCGCGAACCTCCCGGGGCGGCCCACCATCCGACAGTGCAGTCCGACGTTGAGCAGCTTCGGACTCTTCTCGCCTTCGGCATAGAGGACATCGAAGGCATCGCGCGCGTAGGCGAAGAACGGCTCGCCCCAGTTGAACCCAGGCGTCGTTGCGAACCGGTGGTCGTTCACATCCGCGGTGTAGGGGACGATCAGCAGCGGCTTCTCGAATTCCGTCAGCCAGTATGGAAGCTCGTCTGCATACGAATCCTGGCTGTAGAGGAAGCTGCCCTCCTCGGCGACGAGCCTGACCGTGTTCTCGCTCCGGCGCCCGATGAAGCAACCGAGGGGCCGCGAGCCAGAGACCGCGGTCTGGATTTCGATGGCCTTTCGCAGGTGCTCGCGTTCGTCATCCTCGGGCATCCCGTGGTAGTCGATCCAGCGGTAGCCGTGACACGAGATCTCCCAGCCGGCCTCCACCATCGCCGCCACCGCCGCAGGGTTGCGCTCGAGTGCCATCGCGACGCCGTTGACGGTGATCGGGATCCCTGCCGACGTGAACAGGCGGTGCAGCCGCCAGAAGCCGGCGCGGCTGCCGAACTCGTACATCGACTCGACCGGGAGGTAGCGCTCGCCGGTGTGCGACTGCGCGAAGCCGAACTCGGTGAGCAGGGACTCGGAGCCTGCGTCCCCGTGCAGGATGCTGTTTTCTGCGCCCTCCTCGTAGTTGATCACGAACTGCACGGCGATCCTTGCATCGCCTGGCCACCGGGCGTGGGGCGGCTCGCCGCCGTACCCGGTCAGGTCGCGCGGATAGGTGTCGAGGGGGTCGCCCACGGGCAGCCGCATGCTACTGCGCGCCGGCTCGCGCTTGGCCACCGTGGGCTGAAGCGACGCTCTGTGCGGCCGCGCGGAGTTGGCGCAGTTTCGGGACGTTTCTGTGACGTTCCTGCAAAAATTGCAGGAAAGTCGTGCGCCTTTCTCGGCTACCCTCCCGAGGTGGTGGGTGGGGGCGGGCGCCCCTGCCGTTTGTTGAACGACGCTTTTCCGGCTGCGAGGTATGGCTTTTGGCCGCCGCAGGGGTCAGCCCGACAGCAAGCGCCAAGAGGATATTGCCGGGCATGGCTTTTCCAGCCGCCCACGGGATCCGCGGAGCCACCAAGGGCGCGCAGGCACGCCCGACCCCGCAATCCACCGACGGCTGCCTCCACCTGCCACCACGACGGCGGCCAGTCTCACCTCGGTCGAAAGCCCGGCTGGTTTGACGCCTTGTCGACCCCAGCCCGCTCTCGTGGTGGGGTCTCAGGCTCGCTGCATGGGCCGGCCCACTGTCGGGCGCAGCCGCTGGCTTGGGCGCAGCCCATCGTGCTGCGGCTGCGTCCGTTAGCTCCCGTCGGTGCGGCTCGCCTCGGCGCGCAGCCTTGGCAGGACGTCGCGGGCAACCTGCTCCATAACCCCAAACTGCTCGGGGCGGGGGAGGTCGATGATGAACTCGTTGATGCCAACTGCGCGATAGCGCCCGACGACTTCCTCGAACGCGCTGCAGCTTGACCATGGGTCGGGCAGCCCCTGGTCGGTCATCCGCGCTGACCAG
This sequence comes from Actinomycetes bacterium, assembly GCA_026708005.1. Taxonomy (GTDB): domain Bacteria; phylum Actinomycetota; class Thermoleophilia; order Gaiellales; family Gaiellaceae; genus JAPOVR01. The sequence goes on along the minus strand of JAPOVR010000095.1, from coordinate 8,432 downwards.
CCATAGAACGAGCGCCAGATCTCGGTTGGATCGCGACCGAGATCAGCGCAGTGCTCATCGAGGGTCTCGTTGCGCAGGCGCATCTCGTCGACCGTGCCGTACGAGTTCCAGGCGTCGGCATACTCGGCGCACACTCGCAGCATGAGCGGCTTGTGAGCGGCGAGCATCAGGGGCGGCCGCGGCTTCTGGACCGGAGCTGGACGCAGGTAGGCGCTGTCGAGCTCGTAGAAGCGCCCCGCGAACGTCGTCGTCTCGCCTCGCAACAGGCTGTCGACGATCTGGACCGCCTCGCGGTAGCGGCGCCGCAGGTTGCCCGGTCCGGGGAACTCGATGCCGAACCGCTCGTGCTCGGGCTCATACCAGCCGCCGCCGAAACCGAGCTCGAGGCGCCCACTCGAGACGTGATCGACGGTCACCGCGGACTGTGCGAGCAGCGCCGGGTGTCGGAACGTATTCGAGCTTACGAGCACGCCGATGCGGATGCGCTCCGTGTGGGTCGCGAGTGCAGCGAGCAGGGTCCAGGCTTCGTAGTACGGCCCTTCCGGGTCGCTCGGCCGGTTGAAGTGATCGCAGTTCCACACGCTGTCGAACCCAAGCTGCTCGACCCGCTGCCAGTAGTCGGCCATGGTCGTGAATGGGAAGGCGTTGTCCGTACAGATGCCGAAGCGGATACTGGGTTTGCTCACGGTGTTGGCTCCCTCTCGGTTGCGTCGTTCCACGGGCTCGGTCGACCGGAGCTGCCGGGGAGGCAGCAGGAGACCGGGCACACGTCATGGCCGGGGCCAAGCTCGCCGAGCGCTCGCCGTGGGCGGCTCGGGGTGAGACGCTCCTGAATCAGCTCGCGGACCATCGAGACGAACGCGGGGTGCGTTCCGACCGTGGCTGCTCGGATCATGTTTAGGCCGAGGCCTGTCGCGAGCTCGCCCGCTGCGATGTCGAGGTCGTACATCACCTCCATGTGGTCTGAGAGGAACCCGATCGGTGAGACGACCACGTCCTCCGCGCCGTCGGCATGGATGGCGCGCAGGCTGTCCAGGATGTCCGGTTCAAGCCATGGCACGTCTTGGCGGCCGCTTCGGCTCTGGTAGACGAGCGCGAGCTCCGAGGAGCCGACGCCTGCGGCGACGAGCCTCGCCGCCTCTGCGAGCTGTGCTGCGTACGGCGACCTGCCAGCCATCGCCGTGGGGATGCTGTGGGCAGTGAAGAGCAGCCGTACGGCCGCTTGCCGCTCGGGCGGGACCTGCTGCAAGGCATGGCGAACGCAGTCGACGTTCGCCTCGATGAAGCCCGGGTGGTTGAAGAACGCGCGGGTCTTCAACACCTCGGGCGCTGCGGGACCGACCGCGATCTGAGCCTCGTACACGTCCTCTCGGTACTGGCGGCAGCTCGAGTAGGAGCTGTACGGCGAGGTCAAGAACGCGAGCGCGCGCTCGATGCCATCCGCGGCCATCTCAGCGAGTGCTTCTGACAGCAGCGGATGCCAGTTACGGTTGCCGAAGTAGATCGGCAGCTCGATGTCCTGCGCGTTGAGCTCTGCACGCAGCGCTGCGATCAGCGCCCGGTTCTGCCGGTTGATCGGGCTCACGCCGCCGAAGCGCTGGTAGTGGCGTGCCACGTTCTCCAGCCGCTCGGGCGGTACGTCGCGTCCCCTCGTGACGTTCCTGAGGAACGGCATCACATCGTCCGGTCCCTCGGGGCCGCCGAACGCGACGAGCAGGATCGCGTCGAAGAACGTGTCCGGATAGGAGCTCACGAACCCGTCCGCAGGCGGCTTGCGGGTGGCTGGTGCGGCTGCTGCTTCCATTGCGTGGTCGCCCCACGGGTTTCTACCAGCGCGGCCTCGCTTGGGGTCGGAGCAGCCGTCGCTGGCGCGATCTTCCTCGTGTGCGGCAGGGCGGCCCTGGGGCGCTGCTCAGCGCGAGCGGCACCGGGGACGGCTGGGTCAGCTTTGGGCTCAGGAGCGGGATCGGGCGCCGGTCTGTCTACCGCTGTGGCATCGGGTACTCGAACTCCTTGGCGGTGATGAACTCCAGCAGAGCGGGGGTGCCATTGAGGGTCTGCTCGATGCCGCGCTCGATTGCCGGCACGATCTCGCCGACCTCGGTCACCCGCTCCCCGTAGCCTCCGAGCGCACGGGCGAAGTCAGCGTAGTTCCCGGAGATGTCCGTGCTGCGGTACTTCTCGGTCGAGGTTGGCATGACCGGCAGCTCGATGGCCATCGAGAAGTTGTTGAGGAGAATCGAGAGGATCGGGATACGCTCGCGCACGGCCGTCTCGAAGTCCATGCCGGTGAATCCGATTGCGGCGTCGCCCCAGACGTTGATACAGAGGTGGTCGGGCCGCGCGAGCTTTGCGCCCATCGCGAGGCCGAGGCCGTACCCCAACTGCGTGGTCTTGCCCCAGCCGATGTAGCTGAGCGGCACGGTGCTCTCCCAGAAGGGGGAGAGCTGGTCGCGCGGACTCCCGGCGTCGTGGGTAATCACGGTCTGCGAGCGGTCGACGGTTCGCATCAGGTCGCGGATGATCCGGTAGGGCGAGAGCGGGGTCTCATCGGAGCTCAGCTTGACGAGCCACGGCTCGATCCAGGCTTCCCGAGCGCGTGCGATCTCGTGCCCGACCTCTCGCGTTCGTGCCTCGTTCCTCGTCGTCCCCCGGTCGCGCAGCTCGCAGAGGACGGCGTCAAGCGCGAGGGCGCTGTCGCCCAGCAGCGGATGGGTGACCGCGACGTCGTGCCCGAGGTCGTTCGGGTCGAGCGTCTGGTGGATCACCGTCTTGCCCGGCGGCATGCTCACGCCGTACGCCGTCGAGGTGAAGCTGCAGCCGACGCCGAAGATGACGTCGGCCTCTGCGAGGAACTGGGTTACCGGGGCGGGCAACGCCCGGCCCCCGGAGCCGAGCGAGAGCGGATGGTTTTCCGGGAACGCGCTCTTGCCCTGGAGGCTGGTCGTGACGGGAATGCTCAGGAGCTCCGCGAGCTCTTGCAGCTGCAGCCATGCCTCGGCGTAGTGAACGCCCTGGCCGGCGTACAGCACCGGGCGCTTCGCGTCCAGCAGGGCCTGCGCGGCCGCACGCACATCGTCCGGGTCGGGCGCTGCACGGCTCGCGACCGACGGCGAGTAGGCAAACGACTCGACCTCCTCGACAAACAGGTCGTTTGGAAGCTCGACGAGCACGGGCCGAGGGCGCCCGTTTCGCAGCAGGGAGAACGATCGACGCAGCACGTCGGGCAGGGTGGCGGCCGCGGTCACCTGCTCGCAGGCCTTCGTCACGTGCTGGAAGTTCAGGAACGCGTTGAAGTTGGGCGCGCGGTTCGTGAGCTCGCGCGCATACCCCGTCGGGAGCACGAGAATCGGGACCGAATCGCTGTAGGCCTGCGCAACGCCGCCGAACGCGTTCTCGGTTCCCGGCCCGAACTGCATACAGAACACGCCGAGCCTGTTCCCGGAGTTGAGTCGGCTATAGGCATCAGCCATATGGAGGCCGGTGCGCTCTTGGCGTACGATGATAGGTCGGATGTCGAGCTCGGCTGCGGATTCGATGAGCGGGTTGAGCGGGTAGCCGAACAGGAGCTCGACACCCTCGCGCTTGAGGACATCAGCAATGAGGGCTGCCGCCTTCATGGCCGCGAGCATAGTGGAGCGGCTTGGCAGGTAGGCGCGGCTCGGTGAGGCCGGCACGCTGCCGCTACGCGCCGCGTGCGGTCCCGCGCAGCTCGTCCCAGGTCACAAGCTTGACCCGCGGCCGGCCTAGGGGCTCCCCTGCCGCGCACTCGATCTCGTCGATCGCCTCCCAGCCTGGGTAGGTAACCACCTCCACACCACGCTCGGCCAGTAGCTCGTCAACCTGCCCGGCGTCGGGGTCAAGCCCGCGGTCAAGCCTGCCGGCGGCGGCATCCTCGAGCAGGAGGTCGACGGTCTCGACGGCATCCTTCTTGTTCGTGCCGATCACCCCGGTGGGCCCCCGCTTGATCCAGCCAGCGCAGTAGACGCCGGGGAACGGCGCGCCGCTGTCGTCGATGACGCGCCCGGCTTCATTGGGAAGCGTGTGGCGATTCTGGTCGAAGGGCAGGCCTGGGAGCGGAACGCCAAGGTAACCGACGCTCCGGAAGACAGCTCCGCACTCGATGACCTCGCGCTTGTTGGTTGGCACGGCACGCAGGCGGCCTTTCGCGTCGACAGCCAGCTCGTTGTGCACGATCTCGACTGCCTCGACGCGGCCCTCGCCGAGGATGGCGACGGGGGAGACCTTGAACCGCAGGCGTAGTGACCGCGGCTTGCCTGTGGGCTCGCGGGCGGCGAACTCGCGGAGTAGCTTGACGGTTCGCGCGGTTGCGGCCGGAGCCTCAGCGAGCTCAGCCTCGCTGGCTGCGTCGAGCTTGAGCTCCGCCGCCTCCACACAGATGTCGGCGCCGGCCAGCTCTCCCAGCTCCTGTACCTCCGGAGGCGTGAAGGCGCCCTGCACAGGACCACGCCGGCCGAGCATCAGGATCTCCTTGATGCCGGAGTTGACGATGGCCGAGATTGCAGGCTCCGTCGTGTCGGTCGGCTGCAGCTCCTCGTCGGTGAGCGCGAGCATGCGAGCGACGTCGACCGCGACGTTGCCGTTGCCAATCACGACCGCCCGCTCGCACGACAGGTCGAACGAGAGATCCTGGTAGTCGGGGTGGCCGTTGTACCAGGCGACGAACACCGTTGCCGGCCAGGAGCCCGGTAGGTCCTCGCCGGGGATGCCCATACTGCGGTCGGTCTGCGCCCCAACGCTGTAGATGACGGCGTCGTAGAGCTGCATGAGATCGCTGTGCTCGAGGTCCTTTCCCACACCGACGTTGCCGAGGAAGCGGAAGCCCTGTTGGCGCGCGATCTTCTCGTACGCGCGCGAGACCGCCTTGATCTTTGGGTGGTCGGGTGCCACGCCAAGGCGCACGAGGCCCCACGGCGTCGGCAGGCGCTCAATCAGGTCGACCTCGGCAGGGGTATCCGCGGCGAGCAGGTGGCCGGCCGCGTAGAAGCCCGCCGGACCAGATCCCACAACGGCAACCCGGAGCGCTCGTTCACTCATGGCGCGGCAGCGTAGATGAGCCGGCGGGTGTGCTGGGATGGTGTCACCGCCTGTTTGGCTGGAGAGCCCAGTCGGGCGATTCCATCTCGGTGCTCAGGCCACTGCCGGGGCGGTGGTCGCAGCCGGTGAGGACGTGAGGCCACCCTGGCCTGTGGGGTCGGGCCCGCCGGCCGCTTATGGCAAGGGAGGGCATGGGTAGAGGAGCCATGGTGGACGGGTTGGCCTCTGGGGGTTGCTCAGCCAGCGGCTGGCGGCGCCCCGGAGGTGCTCGGGATGGCCGGGTGGATCGGCCTGTGGCCGTCGCATGCCCGGCCATCCAGGCCCTGTCTAACGCCTGAGGAAGAGGACAGGCCCGGCCATGGCCGTCGCATGCTCCCCCCGCCGCTGCGAAGCGCCCTCGCCGCTGCGAAGGGCAGCCCGCCCCCCACCCACCACCCGGGGGAGGTAGCCGAGCAGAGCGCACGACTTAGTCACAGAAGCGTCACAAAAGTTCGTCTCCTTGTTTTCTCTGTGTTTATGGGGCGTTGTCTTTGTTTGGGCATCACGGGGGCATCACCTCTTCTGGGCTCAGTGCACGCTTCAGCGTGTTTGGGGGTGTTTCTTGTGGGGGGATGACGTGGCTGTAGGTGTCGAGGGTTATCGAGGGGCGGGAGTGGCCGGCCCGGTGGGCGAGCTCGTCGGCGGGGACGCCCTGGCCGTGTCACAGCGAGAGGCGGCGGTGACGCAGGTCGTGGGGGTGGTAGTGCGGTGTTCCGGCCTGTTGGCAGGCGTTTCGCATCGCCCGTCCCAGCGCTGCCCTGGTGAGGCCGGGGAACACGAGTTTCCCGTTGGGGCTGTCGGCGGGCGGGCGGGTCTGTTCGATCTCGGGGTGGAGCCACTCCGGGACGTCCACCCATCTGGGCTTGCGGGTTTTCGCGTTTCGGCTTGTGATCCTGATCCGCTGGCTGGTGGCGTCGAGGTTGTCCCAGGTGAGTGTTTCGAGCTCGCCGACCCTGATCGCGGTCTGCTCCAACACAACGAGCGGGAGCCGCAGCCCTGCCGGGGTTGCCTGCAGGATCGCGAGGAACTCCCCGCCGGTGGGGGGCTTCAGTTCTTCTTTGATGGTTGGGGGGAGCTTGACGGTCCGGTCGCGGGCCGGGTTGGGCTCCAGACCGGTGTAGTCCAGGAGAGGCCTGAGCATGGCGAGGTAGCGTCTGACCGTCGCCGGCTTCAAGTCCACCGAGAGCTGACCGACGAGCTGCTGGATGTCGCGGGGGGTGATCGTGTGGGGGTCTCGGTGGCCGAGCGTCTCGTTGACCCGGTTCAGGCAGAAACGGGCGCTGGCCGCGGTGTTCTGGGACCAGTCGACCCTTGAGTCGAGGTAGGGCTGTGTCCACTGGGACAGCGTCCGCGCGGGCGGGGCCGCCCCGGCCAGCTGGACGAGCGCCGCTTTCGGGTCGCGGCCGGCGGCGAGCTCCCCGGCGACCAGGTCACGGCGCGCCTGGGCCTCCCTGCGGGTACGGAAGCTGCCGGCGTGACGGAGCCGGTGTCCGCGCCCGCCCAGCCTGTATCTGATCAGGTAGCGGCGGCCGCCCCCGGCGGTGCCCCTGACAACGATATGGGCGGCGCTCACCGATGCGCCACCGTGTTCTCCTCGAGGAACCGCTCCACATCGCCACGGAACACGTACACGGAACGGCCGATCTTAACCTCACACGGCAGCGCCCGGATGACCCGCCAAGCCGCGTTCTCCTTCACCCCCAGCTCCTCCTGGATAACACGGGCCGACATCAACCTGCCCGGCCTCCCAGGCCCCTTGCGCCCGCCCATCAGTGCACCACCCCCACCAACCCGACAACGCAACAACAGCAGCCGGCGGCCGCGGCCGGCGGCAGAGAAGCCCCCCGGCCCCAGCAGACACCACCAGAACAACGGGGGGCCCCCGCAAACAGACCGAGCCCCAAGGTGCACCCACCCAGCCACCCCCGCAAAGGCACACCGAAGCACCGGCCCCGGGCCGGCTACACCATCACTGTCTGATGATTCGGAGGGGTCTGAGCCGGGGCCGGCCCGGGTGCGGGTGCCGCTAGGGCGCCGCCTCCGAACGGACGCCCCGGGCCGGCAGCGGCCGGCCGTCGCGCGTCGCGCCGTCGGCCATACCTGGGAAACCGCACGCCGTCTGCTGGCGAGGAGCCTCCACCGCCGGGTGGTAGTAGCCGGCGATCGACTCTGCGGTCGCGTCCGGGGGCCACCGGCCGCTAACCATGTCACGCTCGACGCCCTCCAAAACCTGGGACGGAGTCGTCTTCACCCCCGCCGCGCACGCGTGCTCGGCGTAGTCAGCGGCGCCTAGTTTGATGGTTCCACCGACGGAGACCGCCGCCCGACGGTACCGCTCCCGGGCAGCGACAGCCGGCCCGGCTTTCTTGTCCTGCTGCTGCTGTTGCAGCACCAGTTTCCCGCTCGTTGCGGCGCTCTGGCTGAAACATCCCAGGAGATCAATGATCTCCTCGTGTGTCAGGCCCCGAACGTCCCAGGGCGGAGACGCTTGCGTATCGGGCTTCCCGCTACCGGGACAGCACCCACCGGGCGCTGCCGGGTTGACCACCAAAGACCCACAGCTGCTCATTGGCGGCGGACCCTACCTCGACCGAAGGACGAACCGCCCACGGCGAGCCCTGAGCCCAAGCGCAGACGGGCACCCGACGGCAAAGCCATCCCCGGGCAGGCGCACGCTCGCTAAGGGGTGTTCTGCTCGCCTGGCTGCTCGCCGCATCCGGCCGCCACCACCGCCCCTAGAAGGGGCCGGCGGGACTCGTTGATGGTCTATCCGTAGACGGCTTTAGCGGCCTTTCGCTCCCGGCGTTTTATGGACGGGCGCCCCTATCACCTTCGGGGGCATCACCGTCCCCGGATGGGAGTTGTCCTCCTTGTCGCCGGGGTCGCTGCTGTGGTTGCGCTTCTTGCAACGATTCCAGTGGTTCTGTTCGCCAACTAAGAGGGATCTATTTGGGGCGGCGAAGGGTGGGTGCGGCCTGGCACCCCACAGCGCTGGGCTAACTACGAGCCGGGGCCGGCCACACCCTCTCATCCAGGGGCGCCGGCCCTGCGTTTTACCCGAGCCCAGGCGGCTGGTAGCCGCCTGGGTGTCTAGAGTGGGGGGGGCGGGTTATGGCGGCGTCTGTCTGCGAGGGAAGCGGGTGGTTTCGCGGGCGGGGGGCGGGCCGAAGGGTTCCGGGCCGCCGGGTCCCGGCAGCCGCTGGGTCTGTGACCGGCCGTTCGGCGGCGGTGTGGCGGCCGCGGTGGCGGTGATGTTCGTGGTTGAGGCGCTTGCTGGGGCGCGGCTTGCCCGTGGGGTCGGCCGGGGGTGGTTGTTCGGGTTTGTGGTGTTGTTG
>JAPOVR010000097.1 GCA_026708005.1 Actinomycetes bacterium | reverse complement strand
TCCAACCACCAGAAGCCGGCAGCAAGCCAGAACCGCCAACAACCCAAAACGACCCGCCAGCGGCCGCCGTGCTCACCGGCCCCTCGCGGGGCCGCTCACACCGAACACAGGAACACGGCGCGCACCCGGGCCACAGTCGGCGCGAAGACCCCTGCCCCCACCACCAGGCGGGCGGCACGCGCCCCGCCGTGCGTGCCACGTCATCGCTACCCGTCCTCCTCGCGCCCCGTCTTGCGCGGCCCGGCGGCAGCCGAACGTGACGCACCAACAGCCCAACCCGTCCCCCGCCGCGACCTCACAGCGCCGCCTTCCCGACGCCTCCAGCCCGACACAGAGCAGCACCAACGCCGCCGGCGCCCGGTGCGCGCATGCGCGCACGATCTCCCCGGGAGACGCGCGGGCGTGCCCCGCCGCTGGCAGCCAGGCTCTGGCAGCCAACCGCCGTATCCCGCCCAACCACGCAGCTCAGCGACCGCCGCGTCGACTGTCCACTAGCCGGCCCCCGACCGACGCTGTCGCGGTTCGTTCGCGCGCGAAAAAGAAACTTCGGCTTCACGGGAGTGCGCGTAGGCACGGCACAACCCTGTCGATACCCCCGCCAAGCAGCCGCCCGGCTTTCCCCTGCAAACTACATGCAGCCAGCGGGACCGCTACCGCGGGTCCCACCGCGTCCCTCTCCTCTCCCGCTGCGCGTCGTCCGCTGCCCGGTGGCAGGGCGCGCACAGCACGACCAGGAACGACGGATCGAACGGGTCGAGCCCTTGGTTGAGGATCGTCACAAGCGCCGGCTCGTGATGGACGCTGAGCCTCGCACCCTCCTCTTCGTGAGCTGAGCAGAACTCGCACCACCGCTGGGTCGAGCGCAGCCGCTCCCGCACAGCCCGCCATCTCGCGTCCCTGTACACGGCGCGCTCCCTCTCCATGGCACGGGGACGCTGCTTGGGCGGGAGGTGGCCAGCCGGGTCCTGGCCGCCTCTTGGTTTGGCCTGCAGCCCCGCTTTGGGCGAGCAGAGCAGCAGGCTCCCGGGGTGCAAGAAGATTCCGCTAGACCCTGCCAGGAGGGTTTGCTTGGCGCTGCCGCGTCAGGGTGATGGCCGAGAGCGCCGCGCCCACCGGGTCACGAGAGAGGCCGATCGTGGCGACCGGCGGCTCGGTCGGCTCGACGAGTTCCACCCAGGCCGCGCCGCGTCTGAGCGTGCATCCGGCTGCCCGGATGGGGGCTAGGGGTTGGTGTGGTAGATGATGTTGCTGCGGCTGGCCTGGATGTCGCGGTGGTCGGTGTGCTCGATGATCGCGATCCGCTGGGAGCCGCAGTCGCCGAAGTCGTCGCAGCCGAGGGTGCCGGTGATGCCCTGGTATTCGCGCAGCCCGGACAGGTACTCGCGGACGCCGGCGAGGTCGATCAGCAGTGTGCCGTCGCTGAGACGGGAGGCAGCTTGGATCGCGTCGAGGAGGATCGCCGCGGCGTCGTAGCCGTGTTCCCAGAACGCCCCGGCAGGCGGCTCCCCGTAGGTCTGCTGGTAGGAGGCGAGGACCTGCTCGGTTGTCTTGCCGGTGCTCTGGTTGGTGTTGCCGGCCAGGCTCGTGCCGGGTCCCGAGAAAAACATGCCCTCCGACTCGGGCCGCCCGAGGAAGCTGTCGTAGAGAAGTGCATCAGCACCCACAAGCAGGGCCGCCTCGAGACCAGGGACGCTGCGGGTCTGCCTGGCGATCGGGGCGGCAGCGGGCTCGCGCAGCGGCAGATACAGCGCCTGCGGCTCGCCGGCCGCGAGACTAGCGAGCGCCTGGCCGGTGTCGGCGCCGTCGGGGTCGACCTCGACGAACGCGGTGACGGCGCCGCCGAGCCGCTCGAACGCCTCCGCGAACGCCCGGGCAAGCCCCTGGGTGTAGGGGCCGCCGCTGTGGGCAGCCGCCGCCGCGGTCAGCCCACGCTCCTCAACCAGGAACCTGGCAACCGCCTCCCCCTGGTAGAGATCATTGTGGGCTGTCCGGTAGAAACCCGGGCTGTAGCCGCCGCCCGCGGTGCCCCGGAGGTCGGAAGTGAGCGCCGGCGAGGTCGCCGAAGGCGAGATCAACGAAAGCCCGGCCGCGGTCAGGACAGGGGCCGCCACGGCAGCGGTGTCAGAACAGCGAGGGCCAACAACCCCCGCCACCCGCCGGTCGCTCGCGACGAGCTGGGCGATCCGCCGACCAAGCTCGGGACTGCAGTCGGGGTCAAGAGGCGTCCCGATCTTGACCGGGAACCCGTGGATCGGCCCGTAATCAGCAACCGCGAGCTCGCCGCCGCGGCGGCTCGCAGCGTCCACCGGCCCGAGCGAGCGCACCTGCACCGCCCGTCCCTCGCCGACCGCGACCACCCCAAGAGACCCATCACCAAGCCCACCACCACCACTGCCGCCGCAACCCCCCGCAACAACCACGAGCAAACCGAAAACACAGGCAGCAAACAGAACCCGGGACACAACACAAACACACTACCGACAAGCCCCCCGCAACAACCACGCCGCCCCCCTCACCGACACCGACAAGCAAACAGGAAGCACAACACGCCTCGCCAGACCCCAGAACCTCCCGCAATCCCTCTAAGACGCCCAGCCCGGCTGAGACGGCAGCAGCCGACAGCCCCCAACGCCCTCATGGAGCAACAAGATTCTCCTTGGCGAGCACCGGCCGCGACCCCGACCCCTCGACACTACAGTCATCACCCACGCCGCGGAAGACCGGCAGCTCGAGCACGCCACCCTCGGTTCGTGTGCCCGGTCAGCGCCCGGGTCGGGGGCCGCTAGCTGAAAGCTTAAGGTTTCTCCGAGCGAAACGACCTCAGCCTAGGCCGGTGTCCTCTACCAGCTGCCAGAGAACCGCGTTGTGCTTGCGGCCATGCAAACCGCCCGGCTCCCACCGGAACAAGCCCGGGCTTGCCTTCAGAGCGTCCGTGACAGCCTGCTTACGCACCCTCAGCCGCAGGCTGATCTCGGCTGTTGTCCTCCAGACACCGTCACCGAACAGCCCCGCGATCCGCTGCTGCAACCGCCGGGGCTGCTCCTATCGCGAAGAAGCCCGGCCATGACGGTGTCCTGGGCCGGCCCGCCAGCAACAACCCGCCCAAACACACCCTCAACGGCAGCCCCAAGACCCACCAGCGACAGCCGGCCACTCACACCCCCACACCCCCCAGAGCCCAACCCCAACCAGGCATCACCACAACCCGTCCCACGCACCCCACAAACCCCCCCCGAACCCCACTGTTAAGCCAAAACCGCTCAACCAAGCTGACCGCAACTCTTGGGTCACAACCATCCCCCCGCCTGTCTTCTCATCAGCACCGGCGCCGAGAACACCCGCCGATTCCCATCGCCCCCACCTCGCCGGGGAGCCGGAAGCAGAACGAAGACCCCGCCGCTGGTCTTCACCACCGAAGACGGCAACCCCTCACCACCGACCTCAAACAACGCCACCAGAACCCGAGGGCCGTCCACCCGGCCGCGCCTGCCGCAGCCGACGAGCAGCCCCTCACAGGAGACACCGACGTTGCGGCCTGAGCCCTGGCCGCTGTCCGGCCAGTGCCTGTCGATCTCCCCGCGGGACAACGGCACACCCCGACGCTGCCAACCACCCAGAAGGAGCCGCTTCCCCCGGCCTCTGCAGGCCCCCCCCGTGGGTGGGCCAGCCAGGCCCGCACAACAGCGCCACCACCAAAGTCCCACCCACAGCCACCACCCCCACCCCGACCGTGGACGGCAGGCAACGACACCGAAACGCCAGGCAGCCTCAAGCCTCCCGCCACACCCCACCGCAAGCAAACACGCCGCCCCCCGGTCCGCACCGGGTCCGCACAAACCCGTAAGACAACAGCGCCCCCAAGACAAGATTTCCCCCGCCCACCCAGAATCCCGTACCACAAACCCCCCGCTCAACTAACCGCGCGCTTTTCTGGACTACCCTCCCCTGGGTGGTGGGTGGGGGGCGGGCTGCTCTTGACGGCGCGTCAGTCCGACTTGTTGGAGAGTCGAGCGGCTTTTTGCAGTGGCCGCAGCGGCGCGGCGGACTTGACCTCGCCTGATCCTGACGTGAGCCTCTGCAGCCAGCCCGCCGCTGCAGGGTCGGGTACTCACCGTGCTCTGCGTGTTGGCAACGCGCGGTTCGCGGCGAAATACCGCCGAAGCTGATCTGCGTTGTGCTGGCTTGTCTCGCGTGGTCCCGGCTAGACTCGCGCGTGATGAGGAAGCCGGCCGGTCAAGAGCTGTGGGGTGCTGAGACCCGCAAGGCGATTGACAACTTCCCGGTCTCGGGAGAGCCGATCCCAACGGCGGTTGCGCGGTGGTTGGGCCGGATCAAGGCGGCGGCAGCTCGCGTGAACGCCGAGCTGGGTCTGCTCGACTCCGACAAGGCTGACCGCATCGCGGCCGCAGGCGATCGGGTCTTTGCAGGCGAGTTCGACGACCAGTTTCCGATCGACGTGTTCCAGACAGGCTCGGGTACCTCGTCCAACATGAACGCCAACGAGGTCATCGCCGCCGTCGCGGGCGATGGCGTGCATCCGAACGACCACGTGAACATGGGACAGTCGTCGAACGACGTGTTCCCATCCGCCGTGCATCTGGCCGCGCTCGACAAGCTCGTCAATGATCTGTTGCCTGCTCTCGACGGCTTGGCCGGCTCGCTCAGCAGGAAGGCCGAGGAGTTCGAGGGCGTCGTGAAGTCAGGTCGCACCCATCTGATGGACGCGGTTCCGGTCACGCTTGGTCAGGAGTTCGGAGGCTATGCGGCCCAGGTTCGCGAGGGGGCCGCTCGCGTTGAGGGGACGCTTGGGCGGCTCGGCCAGATCCCGCTGGGAGGCACCGCGACCGGAACCGGCCTGAACACCCACCCAGAGTTCGCAGGCCGGGTTCGGGCACGGCTCGAGTCAGCGTCTGGGCTCGGAATCAGCCCGCCGGCAGACGCCTTCGAGGCGCAGGCGGCGCGCGATGCGATTGTCGAGGCGTCGGGAGCGTTGAAGACCGCTGCAGTCTCGCTCACGAAGATCGCCAACGATCTCCGTTTTCTGGGCTCCGGCCCTCGCGCGGGGTTGAGCGAGATCTTTCTGCCCGAGCTTCAGAAGGGAAGCTCGATCATGCCGGGCAAGGTAAACCCCGTGATTCCGGAGGTGGTTACGCAGGTCGCGGCACAGGTGATCGGCAACGACTCGGCGATCGCTGTCGGTGGCATGCAAGGACACTTCGAGCTGAACGTGTTCGTGCCGATGATGGCGCGGAACATCATTCACTCGACCACGCTGCTGGCGAGCGCATCGCGGCTGCTGGCCGAGAAGTGCGTCGACGGCACTCGGGCGAACACCGAGGTCTGCCGACGTTACGCGGAGCTGACGCTCTCGGCGGCGACGGCGCTCAACCCGTACACCGGGTACGACCTGGCCACCGAGATCGTGCAGGAGGCCGCCGCTTCGCAGAGGCCGCTGCGCGAGGTAGCGCGCGAGAAGGGCGTCGCCGATGATGTGCTCGACAAAGCGCTCGACTACGCGAAGATGACCGAGGGCGGTCTGCTGTAGCAGCAACGAGGCCTGCTCCAGGCGCGCCGGCCGTCTGTGGCCGATGCCGTGGCCCCGCGCCGGCCGACCCGATCGTCTGGCGATGCCCGGACTGCTCGGGGCCCTTCGAGTTGCCACCGGTAGCGCTTGCTGTCTCGGCGCTCGATCCAGACGCCCCCGGGTTGGCTCGCTATGCGAGGTGGCTCGGCGTCGACACGCTCGAGAGCCTGGGAGAGCGTGAGACGCCGTACGTCGCTGGTACGGGTCCGTTTGCTGGGCTCAGCTTCAAGGTCGAGGGGCTGCAGCCGACAGGCTCATTCAAGGACAGGGGCTCTGCCACGCTCGTCGGGCGGCTCTCTGAGCTCGCCGTCGGCCACGTCGTCGAAGACTCATCGGGGAACGCTGGCGCCTCGCTGGCGGCCTACTGCGCCCGCGCCGGCATCGCGGTTCGGCTGTTCGTCCCGGAGAGCACTCCGGTGGCCAAGCTCCGGCAGGCGGCAGTCCACGGTGCCGAGATCGTGCGGGTTCCGGGTCCTCGTGAGGCAGCGGGCGCGGCCGCGATCGAGGCTGCCGAGACGTCGGGCGAGGTCTATGCCTCCCACCTCTGGAACCCCTACTTCACCCGCGGGATGAGCACGTTCGCTTTCGAGCTCTGGGAGCAGCGACATCAGCAGGCCCCCGACGCCGTCGTCATTCCGGTCGGGGCGGGCACCCTGTTCCTCGGCGCGTACCAAGGGTTCTTGTCCTTGCGGGAAGCAGGGCTGGCCGCGCGGGTTCCGCGCATGTTCGGTGTCCAGGTCGAGGCGTTTGCGCCGCTGGCGCGCGCAAGCGAGTCGGGCAGCAAGCAGGCGGCCAACGTGGCACCGGCCACCTCGGCGGCAGACGGGGTCTTGGTTGCCAACCCGCCCAACGCTCCCGCCGTGCTCGAGGCGGCACGCGCAAGCGGCGGGGCGATCATCGCGGTGAGCGAGGCTGCGCTTTGGGATGCACACGGCCTGCTTGGCGTGCGGGGCCTGTTCGTGGAGCCGACGAGCGCGGTTGCGGCGGCAGGCGCCTTGGTGCTGCGTTCTGCGGGCGTGCTCGTCTCGGACGCTGAGACGGTCGTTGTGCTGACGGGGCACGGGCTGAAGTCGGCTGCTTCCCGCCCCGGCTCCGGCTAGGGATCTCGAGCTGCGCCTCCGGTGTGCCTGTCGGCCACGGGCGCGCGCCTGGGGAACGCCGGGCACGGCCTGGACAGGCTGGCTGACCCCTGTGGGGGGCCTCGCGCTTGGCGCCCGCCCGGGGAAGGCTCACTCTGCGGCCTCCTGGGAACGCCCCATGAGGCTACGCCGTCAGGCCGACGGGCCGCAGCAGTCCAGCGAAGGTAGGGGCGCTGCGAAGGGTAGAGGCTCGCAAAGGGCAGCCCGCCCTCCACCCACCACTCGGGGGGTGGTAGCCGAGAAAAGCGCACAGCTCCCGCGCGAACTGTGAAGAAAGCGTCACGAAACTGCGCCAGATGCGCGCAGCCGCACCGCCCGCCGGGATGTTAGTGCGCGATGGCTCCGCGGCCGCTGGCTGCGGCGTGGCGCTGCTCGTCGGCGCGGTAGCTCGAACGCACCAGCGGCCCGGAGAACACCGAGCCGAAGCCCATTGCCTCGCCTCTCTCGCGAAACATCCGGAACTCGTCGGGATGCACCCATCGATCGATCGCTGCGTGCTTCGGAGAGGGCTGCAGATACTGGCCAATCGTGACGACGTCGACGTCGTGGTCTCGGAGGTCGCGCATCGTCTCGAGCACCTCGTCGTTGGTTTCGCCGAGACCGACGATGATGCCCGACTTGGTCAGGACCGCGTAGTCGGCGAGCTCCTTCGCGCGGCGAAGCAGCCACAGCGCCTTCTCGTACTCGACCCTGGCGCCGCGCATAGTCCGGTGGAGGCGGCGGACGGTCTCGATGTTGTGGTTGAACACCTCGGGTTGCTCTGCAAGCACGACAGCTAGGGCCTCGTCTTCAACACCGAGGAAGTCAGGCGTCAGCACCTCGACCGATGCGTAAGGAACCTTCCGTTTCAGGGAGCGGATCGTTGCTGCGTAGTGGGCAGCGCCCCGATCAGGCAGGTCGTCGCGGTCGACCGAGGTGACGACGACATGCGAGAGGCCCATCTGGCGAGCCGCATCAGCGAGCCGGTTTGGCTCGAGCGGGTCGGGTAACCCCTCCGGTCGGCCCGACGTGACGTAGCAGTACCGGCAGGCGCGGGTGCAGATGTCACCCAGGATCTGGAACGTCGCGGTGCCGCGGCCCCAGCACTCGGCGATGTTCGGGCAACGCGCCTCCTCGCAGATCGTGTTCAGGCGCTGGCCGTGGATGAGGTCGCGGATCTCGTCGTACCGTGTTCCCGCCTGCGGCGCTCTGACCTTCATCCATTCAGGCCGGCGCGGCCTCCCAACGACGGGCAGCGACTTCATGCGCTCACCGCGCCTGCCGCCGCGCTCGGGCGCGTGCGCTCCTCGGCGAGCGCGCTGTGAACCGGCTGTTGCCAGAGCCCGACCCCCTCGCCGCTCGCTGGGAGGGGGTCGAGCGCCAGCTCGAACACCTCGGCGATCGCCGTCGCCGCGCGGGTGCGAACCTCAGCGAGATCGATGCGCCGGCCGAGCTCGAGCGCCATCGTGGTGAACGAGGCGTTCTCGAGGCCGCACGCGGTGATCCAGCTCGTGAAGGGAGTCGGATCGAGGTCGACGTTGAGCGCGTACCCGTGAGTCGTGACCCAGCGCGCGATGTGCACGCCGATGGAGCAGATCTTCCTCGGCGGAGCCGATCGTGCCGCAGGCAGCCAGACGCCGGTGAGGCCGTCGATTCGGACGGCCTCCAACTCGAAGCTCGCGAGGGTCTGGATCACCACCTCCTCGAGATTTCGGCAGTACCTCTTGACGTCTCGGCCGTACCGCGCAAGGTCGAAAATCGGGTAGCAGACGAGCTGTCCAGGCCCGTGGTAGGTTGACTTGCCGCCTCGGTTTGTTTCCACGACATCGACTGGCACCGAGGGGGGAACATGAACTTCCTCCTCGCCTGTGCGGCGGCCGAGCGTGATGGTCGGAGGATGCTCCAGCAGCACGACCGTGTCGGGAATCGCACCCTGCTGCACGGCCGCCGCGAGGGAGCGTTGGAGATCCCACGCCTCCTGGTAGGGCACGATCCCTAGCTCCATCAGGTACCCGCCGCGTGTCATTGGCCGACCGTTTCAGCTCGGCCCGACGCGAGCCGGACCCCCTCCGCGTCGTGGCGTGGCCGCGGTCGACCCTGGACTGGCGCAGGCCGTCCTAGTACGCATCCTCGTCCCACGTCTCCAGGCTCGCCCGCAGGTCGCGCATGAACGGCGCAGCGTAGGCACCGTCGATCAGGCGGTGGTCGTAGGTGAGACAGAGATTCATGATCGGCCGGATCGCAATGGCGTCGCTCCCGTGCTCGTCCGTAACGACAACCGGCCGCTTCACGATCGCCTCGACATCGAGGATGGCCGACTGTGGCTGGTTGATGATCGGCGTGCCCATGATTGCCCCGTAGCCGCCCGGGTTCGTGATCGTGAAGGTGCCGCCGTGAACCTCATCCGGTGAGAGCTTCTTCGAGCGGGCACGGCCGGCGAGGTCCTCGATCGCTCGCGCAATGCCGAGCAGGTTCTTCTCTTCCGCATTTTTTATCACCGGGACGATCAGGCCCTTGCCCTCGTCGAGCGCGACAGCGACGCCGAGGTTGATGAAACTGCGCGTCACGACCGTCTCGCCACGGATCTCGCCGTTGATCCAGGGCCACCTCGCGAGCGTGTCGATCGCGGCTCGGGCGATAAACGCGAGGTAGGTGAGGCGCACGCCGTGCTGCTCGGCGAATGCGTCCTTCATGCGCTCCCGCATCGCGACAACCTTGGACATGTCAACCTCGAAAACCGTCGTCACCGGCGCCGATGTCTCCAGCGACCGCCGCATGTGTTCGGCAATGCTTCGCCGCATAACCGACAGCGGCTCGAGCCGCTCGCCCTGCGCTGACTCGGGCTCTGCCGGCGGGGCTTGCGGGGCCGGCTGCGTGAGCTGCGGTCTCTGCTCTGCTTCCACCGGGGCTGGATGCTCGGCTGGCTCCACGGTGCTGGCCTTGATGAACGCGAGGATGTCCCTCTTGGTCACCCTTCCGTTGCGGCCTGTCCCGGGGACCTGGCTGACGTCGATTCCATGCTCGGCCGCGATTCGCGAGACCACGGGCGAGACAAAGCCTCGCCCCTCCTGAGCGACTGCCTCAGCGGGTGCTGTGTCGGGCGCGGACGGAACCTCCTCAGCGGCCTCTGCAGGCTGTTCCGGCCTCGTGGCGGTCTCGGCGGCGACCGGCTCGACCGGCTCCTCGGGCGCTTCGGCTGTCGGCTCGGAGGCCTGGCCCAGCGCGGGCTCCTGAGCAGGCTCGACGCCGGCCGGCGCCGTGGATACCTCGCCTGATGCGATCGTGGCGATCGGCGTTCCCACGTCAACCGTCTCGCCCTCCTGGACGAGAATCTGGCAGACGACGCCGGTCGCAGGCGAGGGAACCTCGGTGTCGACCTTGTCCGTTGAGATATCGAGGAGGGGCTCGTCGGCGGCTACCAGATCACCTTCGGCCTTGAGCCACTTGGTGACTGTCCCCTCCGAGACCGAGACGCCCATCTGCGGCATGACGACCTCAACGGCAGTATCGGGTGCCAATGGTATTCTCCTTCTTCGCTCCTCTGAGACTCTACTCGCGGCATGCCCAGCCAGGGCCCCCGGCGGCTCAGCCCTCGCAGAGCCTGCGGGCGCCATCAGCGCGAGCCCGGGCGTTCTCGCCAAGGCCCACCCCCCACCCACTCAACCCGGGGAGGGTAGTGGCTGGAAGCCGAGAGATGTGTGCCGATCCTGTTCATGGTTCTTCCCCAGTGGGGGTCCTTCTGCCCGGCATGGTCCTTCTGCTCAGCAATCTTCTGCTCGGCAATCTCGCTGCGTGGTGTTGCCGCCTTGCGATCCTCCTCGGCGGCAGTCTTGGCATCTGTACCAGGGGTCGCGGCGTTGCCATGCCTGCCCGACAGCGGTCCTGCCATCTCTCCCTGGCGTTGCCGCGTTGCCATTCCCGCCCAGCAGGAAGTTCCCAGCGGTTGTGCTCCCCGCCAGTGGCAGTTTTATTGCGGTTCTCGAACGGACAGGCGGCGGCGACGTTTTCCTAGCAGTCGCGCTTTCGTCAGCGGCGGTTTCGGTCCGGCAGCGATGCCACGCCGGGCGTGCCGCGAGGTCCTGTCGCAGCTGGCCTTCAGCTCCACCTCGGAGCAGCTCAGTCGCTCGCACTTCGCGCTCGCGCTTCGCGCACCACGCGGCCGGCGGGCTCTGGTGCACGAGCCAGACGTGTCTGCCAAGGCCCGGACGTGTCGCTCGGCTAGTAGTCGAGCAGCTCGCGCAGGCTCGCGAGGACGTCCTCCACCTGCGGCAGGAACTCCTGCTCGAGCGCGGGGGCGAAGGGCACGGGTGTATCGGGCGCAGCCAGCCGCTTGATCGGCGCGTCCAGGTGCTCGAAGGCGCGCTCGGCGACCGTTGCTGCAATCTCCCCACCGAAGCCGCCCGTGAGGGTGTCTTCGTGGAGCACGAGAACTCTCGAGGTCTTCTCGACCGAGGCGAGCACCATGCGCTCGTCCCAGGGAAGAATCGAGCGCAGATCGATGATCTCGACAGAGGCACCGAGCTCGGTGGCGAGAAGCTCGGCTGCCTCGGCCGCCGTGTGCACCATCGCGCCCCAGGTCACCACCGTGACATCAGAACCCTCTCGCTCGAGGCGGGCTTCGCCGATTGGTGTCAGATAGCGGCTGTCAGGCACGCCCCCCTTCAAGCGGCGGTAGAGGTGCTTGTGCTCGAAGTAGAGGACGGGGTTCGGGTCGGCGATCGCGGCGGCGAGCAGGCCTTTGGCGTCGGCGGGGGTGGCGGGGCAGACGAGCTTCAGGCCGGGGATGTGGGCGAAGCTCGACTCGGGGTTCTGCGAGTGGAACGGCCCGCCTGAGAATCCCCCGCCGGAAGGGAGCCGCACGACGATCGGGATGGGTGTTCCCGCCCGCCAATGCTGTTTCGCGGCTACGGTAACCAGCTGGTCCCAGGCGCAGGAGACGAAGTCCGCGAACTGCATCTCGGCGACCGGCCGCATCCCCATGAGCGCTGCGCCGGTGCACCCGCCGACGATGGCGGTCTCCGAGATCGGGGTGTCGATGACGCGCCACTCCCCGAACTCCTCCTGGAGGCCCTGGGTGACTTTGAAGGCCCCGCCGTAGGCGCCGATGTCCTCGCCGATCAGGAAGACCCGATCATCGCGGCGCAGTTCGATGCGCAGTGCATCCGAGATCGCCTCGATGTACGTCATCGTGGTTGTGCTCATCGAGCGGGAGTGTGATGGATCCAGGGCGGTCGTGCCATCCAGGGCGGTCGCGACGGCGCGGCAGCCTTCCGCGAGGTCCGCCCGGTCAAGCTCGGGGCTTGCCTTGGCAGCGACGCGACGCTGCTGCCTTCCCCACAGCCGCGATCCCGGCGCCTGTCGCCAGTCCCGGCCGGTACAGTCAGCGCGTGAGCAAGGCAGCGGAGTGGTTGCGGGAGGAGCGTCGCAAGACGCTCGGTGACTGGGTTGCCATCTGTGTAGAGTGCGGCCACGGCCAGCGGTACTTCGAGAGCGAGGCGGACCTGCTGCCTCCAGGCTGTCCAAACTGTGGCGAGGAGCTGCGGCAGCGCTGCGGCGAGTGCGGGGCGCGCATCGCCTCCATGTTCGCGGTGGAATGCGAGGGCTGCACAGCCCAGCTGCGCAACCCTGAGGTACGTGGCCTCGCAGTCCGCCGCCAGCAGGGTCCCGGCCCGCTGCGAAAATCGGCGTAAGCCTCGCTCGGCCGCCGGGCGGTGACCACGTCTCGGGCCTGTGGCGCCGCCCCTTCCCGACCTGTTGGCTCGGTTGCCTAGGCTGCCCTCTCGGGCGTGATGTCCGAGAAGTGAATGACGGTCACCAGGTCCTCCTCGGTGACCTCGCGGTTGTACAGCTGGCTCAAGAACGTCTCCATCTGCTCGGGTCGCCGCAGCTCCGGGTTGTCGCGCTCAATCTCTCGGGGCGAGCAGTCACCAAGCGGCTTGACCTCGATCTTGTCGATAACCGCGTCGAAGATGCGCTGACGTGCCCCGAAGCGGTTCCCGACGAGCACAGCGACGACCATGCCCTTCTTGTACTTGCTCGTCTTGTTCCCCAGCCGGATCGTCGCGGTCTTGCGCCGGCTCCGCAGCTGGTCGGCGACGATGGGCGAGTAGAAATTGAGCGCGTACACGCGGGCGTGTGCAGGATCCGGTCTCCAGAGGGCTCGCGAATCATAGCCGCCGCCGAGCGAGGCCTCTCGCGCGTGGCCGTCTGCTGTGGAGCCATCCCGTCCCTGCCGCCGTTAGGGGGGTTGCCTCGGAGGCAGACGACTTGCAGGCGGTCTGTGTCCGGATGGTATGGAGCTGCCCCGGTTTGGCAGTGTGGGGTGGTGAGTGCCGGGCTGTGGCTTGCAGTGGGGTTGAAGACGAGGTACAGTGCTGCTGTTGGCACTCTGTGTTGGTGAGTGCCGGTTTGGTTGTCGGTGTGGTGGAGGT
>JAPOVR010000050.1 GCA_026708005.1 Actinomycetes bacterium | reverse complement strand
ACACCATCTGCCCACGCCCAGCGCGCCGCTGCCCGCGCCTGACTCGAATCGGCGCATTGTCACAGCTCTAGCGGTTCAGTGTGCGTTCAGGCGAGAGCTCGACAACGATCCGCTCCATTTGCACCCGCGCGATCTCGGGCACGTGCCCGATCGGCGGCGAGAGCATCAGCCAGTCGACCAGGCCAACGTAGCGCTCGAGCTTCCGGCGCACCTCGCTCCCGGTGCCGCACAGAGCGACGGTTTCGACGAGCTCGTCGCTGACCGCGCGCGCTGCCGCTTCGCGAGCGCCGGCCTTGAACGCGGCCTGACCCTGCTCAAGGTCGCGTGTAAAACCGTGCTCGACGAGCAGATCGCGGAAGTAGGGAGCAACGAAGTAGAACGAAATCGCCCTGCGCACGAGTTCCACCGCGCCATCCCGGTCATCGTCGATCGCGCAGATGACCAACGCGCCGACATCGACCCCCTCGCGGGCGCGACCGGCCGCCTCGAGACCCGCTTCGAGCGCCGGTAGCTGGACGTCCCGCAGCCACGCAACCGAGTGAACAGCGTTGGCGATTAGTCCATCGGCGATTTCTCCTGCAAGGTGGGTCATTCCGGGTCGCGTCGCTCCGAGGTAGATCGGAACCGGCCGCTGCGGGGTAACAGATGGTCTCGTATAGCCGGCGAAGGAGTAGAGCCTTCCCGCGTGTTCAGCCGGAGCAGTGGCCCTGGACCGGCAAGCAGCGCGCACAGCCGAGACGAACTCCCGCATCCGCACCACGGGCTGTGAGTAGTCGACTCCGTGCCACTGCTCGCTCCAGACCTTTGGCATAGGGCCTAGCCCGAGCCGAAACCGGCCGCTGCAGAGCTCCGACGCAGTGAGCGCGCCCAGCGCCGTCGCGACCGGCGTCCTCGTCCAACCCGCGATGCTCGTGAACAGGTCGGCGTGAACGGAACGCTGAGTCAGCGCTCCGACGAATGTCAGGCTGTCGGCGAGGAGGTCACCGACGCCGAAGATGCGGAAGCCTCCAGCTTCAGCTCTCTCGACGATCGCAAGAGAGTCGTCGAGGGAGACAGGTGGCTGACCGAGCGCAAGACCGAGGGCTCGGTACGCGCTTGCCATTGATCGCTAGTTTACGATCTTCTCGCGCTCGGGTCGTTGCCGGACCCGAGCGCGAACCGCGAATGGAGGAGGGACTGATTTGGACTCCGGCGGGGAGGTTCTCTTTGAGCTGAGGGGGCGAACAGCCGTCCTGACGCTGAACCGCCCGGAGGCGTTGAACGCCCTCAACGACGTCGCCTTGGACAAGCTGGAGCGAGCGTTTGACCGAATCGACGCCGAGGAGACGATCAGGGCCGCTGTTATCACTGGCGCGGGTGGCCGGGCATTCACGGTTGGCATTGACTTCGCGGTGCTTGAGCGCGACCCGGATGCCTTCCAACGCTTCGTGGCGCAAGAGATGGTCTGCCTCTACGACCGCGTCGTCCGGCTGCGCGTACCCGTCATCGCCGCTGTGGAGGGACTTGCCTACGCGACCGGTGCTGAGCTCCCGATGTGTTGCGACATCGCCTATGCGGGTGAGGGAACGACGTTCTGCCTGCCGGACCTCTCGCTCGGTCTCGGGTTCGCGAGCAGCGCGTGGAAGGCGAGCGAGAAGTTGAACCGGATGCGACTCGCGGAGCTGGCGTTCACCGGCGCGCAGTTCAGCGCACAAGACGCCTACGAGATTGGGCTACTGACCCGGGTCGTTGCAAAGGGACGAGCCCTCGAGACAGCTCTCGACACCGCCGAGCAGATCGAGGGCAAGCCGGAGATGGCGGTGCGAGTGTCGAAGCAAGCCTTTAGCCGCGGTTACGCAGACGACTGGTTCGCCTTCCTTGAGCTGCAGAAGGATGCCATCGCTTCCGCCGACTTCCGCTCGAGCGTCAACGCGCTGCTCGAGCGGCGAGCTTCCAGCAAGCAGGGCGGCTGATCCGCCTACCCGAGCGGCTCGGGCGCAACGCCCAGAGCCCGCAGGACAGCGCCGGAGTCGTTCCAGTATTCGAGCATGGCTCCCTTGCCGTCGCGGAACTCCCAGATCTGGCAGAACGGAACCTCGAACTCGGTCTGCATCGCCTTCGTGCGGCCACCAAACTTCCCCACCACCACGGCGCGGCCCGTAGCCGCTTCGACAGCGTCCTCAACCTCGACCGTGATGTAGTCGTAGTACGCCGCTGCCGTCGTCGCGTACGTCATCACCCCGTCGCGGCCGTAGTAGACACCGCCGTACGGGAGACAGTTCGGCGCCCGCCACTCGACGTCATCTGTGAGCATGGAGAGCGCCTCGTCGGTCCTGCCCGCGACGTAGAGCTCGTAGAAATCGCGTACGTAACCTGTGTAGTCCGTCATCGTGAACCTCCTGTTCCGAGCTGTCTATAGGCTCCACTTCCAGCGGGCTCGAGATTCCCAGGCGACGTTGAGGCCGACCTCGCCCGCCCAGGCTTCGTAGCCCGGGGCGTCGAGCCACTCCCTGAACTCCGATCGCTCCTGCCACTCGATCCACGGTGTGTTTTGCCAGTCGGTATGCCGCGGGCTGTGACCAAGGCGGTAGTTCCGCAGGTAGTCAGAGCACATCTTCTCGGCGAGTGGATAGTCGCGCAGCACCCACGGGTAGTCCATTGGCGCATTCGTGTGAACGAGCATGACCGCACCGGTCTGCGTGGCGAGCACCGCATGCCAGAACTCCTGTGGAAAGGCGATGTAACTGCCCGGAGCGAAGAGCCCCCGGTCGGCGAGGAAGAGGTCACCTGCGAGCATGATCCCTTCCTCCCAGCAACAGTGGTGGACGTGCTGGTAGGGACTCGTCGTACCTGGAGCGAGATAGCTCAGCCGGAGGAACCCCCCCGGCCCGCCGTTGAAGCCTTGTTCATTGAAGTCCGGTACACGCAGCGAGCGGTAGGTCGAACTGAGATTGTCGGGGTTGCGCGACATAAGCGGCTCCTGCCACGACTCGACCGCCCGTACCCTCGCGTAGGGCGGCGGGAACGAGGGCAGGTTCGGGTTCCAGAAGACGAGGCTCAAGGCACCGCCCTTGGACTGCAATCGGGTCGTCGCTCCGCCTTGCGGAACGCAGAGATAGCCGCTCGAGTGAACACGCGTCTCCCCGGCCGCCACATCACCTTCGAAGACGAACAGCTCGAGCGTTGCTTGCGTCGCGTCGGTCTGGACATCCCAACCGGCTGGGAGACGGGCCAAGAACGTCGCCGAGCCTGAGTTCATATCCCCCGAGACGAATGCGGCTTCCAGGCCAGCCAGCGGCGCCGGCTCAAGCCGAACCTCCATCGACAGGTCGAAAAGGTTCAGGAAGATCGCCTCGTCCCTTGTTCGCGGCATCGTCGACATCGGGGATCCTCCTACCTGATCGCCAGCGGATTCACGAGCGCCCCGGTACCCTCGACGATCTTCAGGGGGGCCGCGGCGAAGAAGAACGTCCAGCGCCCATCGTCAGCGCACGCAGCCGCGAGATCATCGAGCCACATGATCTCGCTGAAGAGCACTCCCAGGTTCCGCATGAGCGAGGCGTGGAGAGGGGCAACGTAGCCGGTCGTCTCCCAGTCGGTGTATTCGCCCGAGATCGTGTCGGTCGCAAAGACCGGCAGCTCCCGCTCCTGGTACCAGAACACGAGCTCATCCGAGTACGCAAGACCAGCTTCGAGGAACGGCGTCGCGAGATATTCCTCGGGCCCGACGTCGTAGAAGTGACCGAGACAGCCCGTGCGGATCAGCACGACGTCGCGGCGCTCAATCGTGATGCCCTGACGCTCGGCCGCCTGCAAGAGATCGTCGTGCGTGAAGGGCTCGCCTCGCTCGAGATGTGGCTTGCCCTTCAGCCTCGCGATGTCGAGGACGACACCTCGACCGACGACCCCGTGCTCCGCGATCGGAAGCACGCTCGCCTTCTGCATCCCGCCGATGGTCGTCTCGGGTGGGTAGCCGTTCCAGCAGGCGCCGTCGAACCACGCGTGCCCCAGAGCGTCGAAGTGCGTGCTGCTGTGCGTTCCGAGCTCGATGACGTCGTCGGCGAATTCGAGCCCGCCCGGAAGCGTCTCCTGCGCACCCGACAGGTAGTCGCCGTAATCCTGCGAGTTCGTGCGTTTGGGCCCTGACCTCCCCAGACCAGGAAACGCCGGATCCCCCGTGGGATGGGTGATCGGCGTGCCGAGCGTGAACACCTGCCCCTCGCGGATCTCGGCAGCCCCCCGCACCACCTCCGCGGCGTCGAGGAAGTTCAGGCAACCCAGCTCGTCGTCCGGCCCCCACCTGCCCCAGTTCTTCGGAGCATCCTGCAGGAACTCACCAAGCGTTGGCCCGCTCATACCGCCTCCCTCATCGGAGTCTCGTTGACTGTCACTGTGCCCCGAACGCGAAGCTCACCTTGCCCCCCCGACGAAGCCGAGCATGTCCGAGGTGGCAAATGCCGCACTGCGACGATCGCGCCAACGCTGCTCAAGCGTAGGCCTTGCCCTCGACCCAGCCGAGTTCGTCGAACGTGTTCGGATCGTGGGTGAAGAACCAGCGAGCGCGCTCCTGCTCCTGTAAATCGAGAAGGCGGCGGCGGCTCTTCACGTACTCAGACGGGAACCAGATGATGCCGGGCAGGGTCATCTCGTCGAGATTCCAATGCGACCAGCATGCATCGCCCGAGAGAAGTACGGGCCCCGTCTGTGGCAATCGGACGAGGACAGACTGATGCCCCGGCGTATGGCCTGGCGTGGACAGGAGCATGATGGTCCCGTCGCCGAACAGGTCGAGGTCGCCCTCGATCGGCTCGTAGCGCAGACGGTCGGCCGCGATCTGGTCGAGTGGATACTCGCGGACCATCGACGGGATATCCGGCGCGCGAGCGTACGCGAGCTCGGCCTGTTGACAGACGAATGTCGCGTCCGCAAGCTCCAGGTGCGCGCCAACGTGGTCGCCGTGGAGGTGGGAGCAGACGACGTAGCGCACGTCCGTCCGACTCAGCCCGATTCGGGCGAGCTGAGCTGGGACCTCCTGCCCGAGCCGCATCAGCGGCACACCGATCCGGTCCTCCGCTGTACCCCAGGTCTCCGGGGCATCGCCGATCGCCGAGGCATGTACGCCGGTGTCGACCACAACCACGCCATCGGGGTGGACGATGACGCCCCACGTCGTCGTACTCTTCACGAACTCCCCACATCCGAGCGTGACTGTGAGAACCGAACGATCGAGCACGAAGTGGCAGGAGTTGAACGGGTAGAATGTCAGCTCGGCCACACCCTCATCCCTTCTTTCGCTTTCTGTAGCTCTCAAGGAAGGCCCTCGCGACCTCCTGTGCCTGCGGATCGTCTCGAAGCTTCGTGGTCAGCGTGCACTCGTACGCATAACCCTCGTGCAGCGCCATGAACTCGGTGCGGTTGAGACTGAGTTTCGCGAACCGCACTGCGAGCGGGTACTTCTCGGCGATCGTGTCGGCTACGCGAGCGGCCTCGGCCGCCAGGTCTGCCGGGGGCACAACCGCTTCGACCAACCCCAGCCGCAGCGCCTCTTCCGCGTCGATGCGCCAGCCCGTACATCATCAGCCTGGTCTTTCCCTGGGGCAGGAGCCGCGCTGTGTGCTTAGAGCCCCTCATCACCGCGAGATCCAGCTCAGGCAGCCCGAATGTCGCATTCTCGCTGACGATGCGCATGTCACAGACAGAAGCGATCGCCATTCCAAGTCCTAGCGCGGCGCCGTTGATCGCCGCGACGATCGGCGCTGGCAGCTCGTACATGCGGTCAAGCAGCTCCTGAACGAGGTCGGTATTCCTCCGGGCTGTCTCCGCCGTCAGCTCCTGTAGCTCATCCACGTCGGTGCCGGGCAGCCGCACGCGCTCACCGGCTGCTCCCAAAACGACGCAGCGAACCTCGTCGGCGGTCTCCAGTTCCTTCACGAGACCGTTGAGCGCAGCCAGATCGGCGAATCGAACCGCGTTCACCGGAGGCCGATCGATCGTGGCCGTAACAACCCCGTTGGTGCCGGTCGAGACGCGACCGAGCTCACCGAGCAGCCGGCTCGAGGCTCCACTAGACAAGTCGATTCTCCATCGAGGGGCAGGCTACGTCATCGCGTCGCGCCCGGTTTCGATGCGGGCGGCGATCAAGTTCAGCGACGGGCGATGTCCCATCAGAGGCACGGCCAGGCCCCTTAGCGAGGGGGTTCCTCCTTCTTGAGCGCCATGAGTTCGTCACTGAAGTAGCAGGCAGCTTCGAGGCCGGTCGACTTCTGCTCGAGCGGTGGATGCGCAGTTGTGCATTGCTCTCGGACAAGCGGACACCTCGACTCGAGGAAGCAACCGGACGGCAAGTCAACCGGGCTCGGGATCTCACCCGACAGCGCGAAGTCGGGCACCCTTGCATCGGGATCCGCGTATAGCACAGACGCCAAGAGCGCCCGCGAGTACGGGTGCCGCTGACGCTCAAAGAGCTCTTCGATGTCGCCGAGCTCGATGATTCTGCCCAGGTACATGACCGCGATTCGTGAGCAGACGCTGCGCACGGCTGTTAGATCGTGGGAGATGAAGATGTACGACATTCCGATCTCGTCCTTGATCCGGTTCAGAAGCTCGAGGATCTCCCCGCGGACCGAGATGTCGAGCAGCGAGGTTGGCTCATCGAGCACAACCAGCCGTGGATTCGTCGCGATCGCTCGTGCTACTCCAACGCGTTGTGCCTGACCGGCGCTGAGGTTGTGCGGAAACGACTCGGCGTGCTCACCGAGCTGCACTAACTGCAGCAGCTCACGAACCCGGTCGGTGCGGTCAGCCTTGCTAAGGCGTCCCTCGCGCACGAGACGCAGCGGCTCCTCGATGTTGCGCCCGACCGTCATGTTCGGGTTCAGCGACGCGTGCGGCTCCTGGAAGACCATCTGGATGCGGGAGCGGACCTTCGCGAACTCGCGCTGACTCGCAGTAGTGATGTCGGCGCCCTCGAACGAGATCCTCCCCTCTGTTGGGTCGATCAACCGCAGAATGAGCCGCCCCACAGTCGTCTTCCCTGATCCGCTCTCACCGACGAGGCCCAGGGCTTCACCGGGCGCGACGTCGAAGGAGACTCCGTTGACTGCCTTCACGGTCAGGCGCGACCCCCTGATCGGGAAGTGCTTGACGAGACCGCGGACGGAGAGCAGTGGCTCGGTGTCCGAAGGAGACTGGCCCGGATCTCGGACCACTATCTGTCCGGCTCCTGCGCTGAACCCGCTGGTTAGCGTGCGGGCCAGCAGGTGCTGTGATTCGAAATCCGACGGACCGCTGAAGAAGCTTCTGACGTCGGTCTCCTCGAGCACGCGACCGTCCTTCATCACGGCGATCCGGTCACAGTAATGGGCGACGATTCCGAGATCGCGTGTAACGACCATCTTCGACGAGCCGAGCTCGTCGAGGAGCGACTTCATCAGGTCAAGGACCTGCCGCTGTACCGTCACATCGAGGCCGGCAGTCGGCTCGTCAGCGATGATCACCTCGGGCTCGTGGAGAAGCGCCATCGCAATCAGGACGCGCTGAGCCATGCCGACCGAGAGCTCATGCGGATAGGCGTCGTGACGGCGTTTCGCGTCGGGAATGCGAACGCTCTCGAGAGCCTCGATGACCTGCGCGCGAATCTTGGGATCAGGCTGCTTGTCGTGCGCCCGGATGGCCCGCCCAAGCTGGACCCCGACCGCCGTCAGTGGGTCGAGCGCGTGGCGAGGATTCGAGCTGATCAGAGCGATGCGGCGGCCCCGCGTCTCGCGCCACTGGTCGTCCGAGAACTCGAGTAGCTCCTCGCCCTGGAGGCGGATTGAGCCCTTCGTGATGCGTCCCGGCGCCCGGACCTGGTTCATAACCGCCCGCGCGAGAACCGACTTACCGGAGCCGGTCGCACCCACGATCCCGAGCATCTCGCCCTGCTTGAGTTCGAGCTCGACGTCAGCAAGCGCAACGACCTCGCCGCGATAGGTGAAGAACGACGCTGAGAGGTCCTCGATCGCAAGCGCTGGGACGCCTTTGCTCTGCATCGCACCGCTCATTGGCGCTGGAGAGGATCGAGGGCTTTGCCGAGCGCCTCACCTAGGAGGGCGAATCCGAAGACGGTGATCGCCAGCGCCAGGCCCGGGAAGACCGAGGTCCACCACTGTCCCGTGACGATGTCGCGTGAGCCGGTCGCGATCATCAGCCCCCACTCGGGGGTTGGCTGTGGCACACCTGCCCCGACAAAGGACAGGCCGGCAATCAGGAGGATTGCGAACCCGATCGTTACCGATGCCTGGACCAGCGCCGGTGAGATGACGCCCGGGAGGATGTTCCGGAACGCGACACGCTTGCCGCTGGCACCCGCACATCGTGCGGCTTCGACATATGGCATCTCGCGCAGCCCGAGGACCTGGCCGCGGATGAGCCGGAGGAAGATCGGGGCGTTCACGAATGCGATGGCGATGCCGACGTTGATCGTGCTCGCGCCGGTTCCCGCGACAAGCGCGAGCGCGAGGATGAACACCGGGAACGCCTGGAGGATGTCCATGAGCCGCAGAGTCGCCTCGCTGGCGATGCCGCCTGGGCCACCACGGTTACCGAAGTAGCCGGCCACCACACCTAGACTCACTCCGATAAACATCGCGATGGCGGTCGCGATGACCGCGACCGGAATGTCTGTGCGGGTAGCGGTCAGGGTGCGCGAGAAGACGTCGAGCGCGTTGATGTCGGTTCCAAACCAATGCTCGCTGCTCGGCGGCTTGAGCGTCTTTCCAGGCAGGGTCTTCTGCGGGTCGTATGGGGCGATGTACGGCGAGATGATCGTGAGCAGAATGACGACGACAACGATGGCAAGCCCAAGAATCGCGAACGGATTGTTCTTGAGGAAGTAGAAGAAGTAGTCGAGGCCCCCACGGCTGCCAGCCCTGAAGCGCTGAGGCCCCGAGGTGGCGTCGGCGCTGGCTGTCTCTGCCATCTCAGCCAGCCTCAACTCTCGGGTCGATGAGGTAGTGGAGGATGTCGACGGCCAGGTAGATGAAGATCGAGATTCCGGTGGCGACGAGCACGAAGCCCTGAATGGCGTTGAAGTCAGCATTCGCGATCGACTGGACGGCGTACTGGCCCACTCCACCCCACGAGAACACGGTCTCGACGAGGACGGCACCTCCGACAACGAAGCCGAACACGACACCCGCCAGCGTGATGACAGGCGGGAGCGAGTTCTTGAGAGCCATCCGGGTCAGCATGCGATCCGAGAGCCCAGCTGCCCGGCCCTGATCGATGAACTCTGCGTCGAGCATCCTCGACACCGTGTTGCGCGTCATCTTCAGGAGTGGCGCGCCATAGACGAACGCGAGTACGAACACCGGTAAGACGAGGTGCCCGAGTGCCGATTTGAGCGCAGCCCAGTTGCCCTGAATCGTCGAATCGATGATCAGGAAGCCGGTAATGGTGTCAGGAGGCGTGATCGAGATGGAAATTCGCCCGAGCGGTGCCGGGACCCAGTCGAGCTGGACCCAGAAGAGGAACAGAAGCACCAGCCCAAGCCAGAAATCAGGGGTCGCTCCAGCCAGCATCCCGTATGAGAAGACGCCCTTGTCGGCGACCTTCGAGTAGATGCTCCGGGACCGGCGCGCAGTGATCACCCCTAACGGGATGAGGATGACGATCGAGACGAACAGCGCGAGCAGGATCAGCTCGAATGTCGCCGGGAGCCGCTGACCCAGATCGTCCACGACGTTGTTCGACGTGAACCATGAGCGTCCGAGATCGCCGTGGAAGACATCTTGGAGCCAGATCCAGTACTGCTCCGGAATCGACTTGTTGAGGCCGAGGCGCTCGCGCAGGGCTTCCACCTGCTCCTCTTGAACGCTCGTCCCGAGGATGGCCGTCGCCGGATCCGACGGCAGGAGGCGCACGATCACGAAGATGATGATCGAGGCGCCGAGGAGCTGAACGATCGCGAAGAGCGACCGCTTGACGATCAGCCGTCTGAGCACCTCGAGCCCTCCACCGCGGCGAGCACCCGGTCAGGACAAGTCGGGGGGGCCTGCCGAGCTAGGCCCCCCCGTGTCCTCGGTATTGAGATTGTTCACGTGGTACGTGCTAGCTCCCAGGCGTGAGCTCGTGGAACCAGATGCTCTCCTGCGGGTTCCAGATGAAGTTCGCAACGTTCTTCGAGTGGGCGATCGACCACTGCCTGACACCCATGACGACCCACGGCGGATCCTCTCCCATGACCCGCTGAATCTCCACCGAGTCCTGGTCTCGGGCGGCGGGGTCTGTCTCGACAGCAGCTTCGTCGTAGAAGGCGAACGCCTCGTCGTTGACGTAGTTACCCCAGTTGCAGCAAGAGCGTGAACCGCCCGCGAAAATCTCCATCGTGTAGATCGGGTCGGCAATGTGCGCGGACAGCGCTGGCGGTACCAGCACATCGAAGTCACGATCAGCGGTCACCTGCTGGAAGACGGCCGGAGTCACCTGGTTGAGCGTGAGGTTGACGCCGACCTCCTCCCACGCCGACCTCAACGCGACGGCTAGGCGCTCGAACGACGGGTCGAAGGGCGCATAAGTGATGCTCAGATCGAGCGGGAGCTCGATGCCCGCCTCCGTGAGTAGCTGCTGAGCTCGTCCTGGGTCGAACGTGTACGGGAAGAACTCATCCGTATAGGTCCTATACCGAGGAGGTAGGAAGCTCCGGGCATCCGAGGCCTCCACCTGGAAGACGTCGCCCAGGATGACGCTCGAAGGCGTCGCGTAGTTGAGCGCCTGGCGTACGAGCGTGTTGTCAAGCGGCGGTCGAGAGGCCTGAATCACAGCCGCGACCAACGTATTTCCTTGCTCCGCCGTCACACTCAGGTTCGAATCCTCCCTCACGACGGCCAGCTGCTCAGGTGAGAGTCCGAGCGCGATGTCGACCTCTCCGGCCTGGAGCAGAGCCAGGCGGTTGGCCGGGTCAGGCACAGCCCGGTAGATGATCGTGTCGAAGGCCGGCTTCCCGCCGTAGTAGTTCGGATTCGCCTTGAGCACAAGCTGCTGGCCAGCCGTGAACTCCTCCAGGTAGTAGGGACCGAAGCCGATACCGTTGTTGCCGAGGAAACCGGTTGCCCATGGGTCATCCTCGCTCGTTTGGGCGATCACCTCATCCGAGTCGTAGTTCGCGTGGTACATGAGCGCCATCTGGTCCTGGAAGAGTGGGCTGAACTGATCAAGGTGGAATTCGACCGTGTAGTCGTCCACCACGCGGACGTTGTCCCCGCTGGTCAGGCTGACTTGAATGGCGAGGAAGAACCCGAGCCCTTGTAGCCCAAAGGCACGATCAAACGACCACTTCACGTCGGCTGCATTGAACTCGTTCCCGAGGTGGTTCATAACCCCCTGGCGCAGCTTGGCCGTCCACACCGTGCCGTCCTCATTCGGCGTGAGCCTCTCGAACAGCCTGTTCTCGAACGACGCGAAGTCGCGAGATCCCGCAGCCCGATCTGTGAGGTAGTAGATCTTCTCGTCGTAGATGTTGTTGCCAACCTCCCAGCCGGTCGGCACACCGGCGATGAATTCGGGGTCGATCGTCGCTGGCGTGTCTGGCACCGCAACGATCAGTGTCCTGGGCTCAGCAGACTCGGCCGGGGCAGGCTGCTCCACGGGCGCGGGCGTCGGGGCAGGTGCAGGCGCCGGGGCAGGTGCAGGCGCCGGGGCAGGTGCAGGCGCGGGTGCTGGCGCAGGCGACGCCGCGTCGTCTCCCCCACATGCCGCGACAAGCACGCCGGCCGTGAGCAGAAGAGCCACTAACAGGAGCAGGGGTCGAATTCCTGATCGCATGGAGCACCTTCCGTAGGACTGTCTGCCCATCTTCTCCTACGTGCACCGCCCCGTCAAGCTCCACACCGCGTGAGAACCCGTCAAGGCACAGCGACGTGCGATACTCCGACGTATGACCACCGAGCAGCGAGTTCAAGTTGACCTCCACCTGACCGGCGATCAGGTCGCGATCGCCGATATGCTCGAGTTCGGCCGGCTCGCTGAGGATGCCGGGCTCGGTGGCGTCTGGACCGCCGAAGCTTGGCGCGATTCGCTGGTCCCGCTCGCCGGAATCGCCACGGCCACGACGCGCATCCGCGTTGGCACCGACGTCAGCCAGTGGACCCGAACCCTACCGAACATGGAGCTGGCCGCGGCCGACCTCAGCGAGCTCTCAGGAGGACGGTTCGTGTTAGGACTCGGCACGGCTCCACGCGAGTGGAATGAAGCCTGGCACGGCATCTCCTACGAGCGGCCGGTTCAGCGGATGCGCGAGTACGTGACCGCGCTCAGGCTCATGTGGGACGCGAGCCTCGATAACCCCGTGTCGTTCGACGGCCAGGTCTTCGAGATCACCGACTACGTGCGCCTGCGCGGACCGAACGCCGAGCCGGTACCGATTCACATCGGGGCAACGCTCTCGGGCATGGCGGAACTCGCCGGCGAGCTTGCCAATGGAGTCAACTTCAACGTCGTTCTCTCGAGCCCCTACATTCGGGACGTGATGCTGCCATCTGTCGCGAGAGGGGCCGAGCGCTCGGGTCGGTCGCTCGCCGACCTCGAGATCGGCGTCCTCGTCTCCACCGCCGTCTCCGATGACCGCGCCGAGGCGTTCCGCTGGGCCAAGCACCAGATCGCGTTCTACTCCGGAGTCGCAACGTACTTCGAGCCCGTAATGCGCCGCCACGGCTTCGCCAACGACTACAGTCGCGTTCGGGAGGCATTCCTCGCTGGTGACCCCTTCGGGGCAATCGAGCTCGTCACCGACGAAATGGTCGAGGCGCTCGCGCTCGCCGGCACGCCGGAGGAGGTGCGCCGTCGTCTCGACCGGTACCAAGGCGTCGTTGACTTCGTCATGATCTACGCGCCGACGTTCCTGCTCGGTCCCGATGTGGTCCGAGCCGAGCATGAGGCGATGATCGACGCGTTCGCTGCTGGGTAGCCGCACACGGTGGCGCACGTCGCGCTGTACCACAAGGGCGCGCTTGGCTTCCACCCGCTGCACCTTCCGCGCGCTTACCTCGCCCGCAGAGCGACCCGCAGTCTCCACGCCTGAAGGGCCTCGCCGTGCCTGGCTCGACATCACCACCGCCATGCACCATCTTGACCAAGAACTCCCCGCCGAGCCTCAGCCGCAAACCGAAATGCCCAGCGTAGACCTCGCTGCGACACCTCCCACATCCCCAACAAGTGTCAGCCAGGCTTTCCCTCACGTCGAGCACCTGAATGCGGATGGAACGGCGCGCGCCGAACCGCCGCTAGGGCGCGAGCGTGTTGATCGGGGCCTCGTAGCGCTCTTCGAATGCGGCGATCGCGTC
>JAPOVR010000003.1 GCA_026708005.1 Actinomycetes bacterium | reverse complement strand
GCGGGAGCGCCGAGCCTTCCCCACAGGCTGCCGCGAGAGCCACGGCAAGCACGGCCGCTCCCGCGAGCACGGCGAGCGCCCAGACGCGCAGGCTCCCCTGCCGCGTTCTCAGCATCCGCGCCCGTCCCTCGCGGGGGACCACCAATCAACCGCACCGACCAATCAACCGCACCGGCCCCATCCGGCTCGCCTCATCTCGCGAACGCAGCGCCGCCCTCGCAACCAGGCTACCCGCACAACCACCCGCCCCGTCACCACGCTACGTGCCGCCCCGGCGCGCCCCGACCAGAGCAGGATCAGCCGCCTAGCCCACGAGGCGCCGCTCGACGTCGCCGCTATAAGCGACGAGGATCTCCGTCACAAGCTCGGGCGGGAACAGCCCGTGCTCGACCACTCCCGGTACCGCGGACAGCCTCGCCGCAAGAGCCCGAGCGTCGCCGACAGGCCCGAGGTAGTCGGCGACGAGGTTGCCGTCCGGGGATGGCGGAACTCCGCGCAGCGCAACCTGGCCGATCCTCGCGCACGTTGCCTCAACGCCGAAGTCGAGCAACTCCAGCGGCACCGGCGGCCCGAGCGTCTCGACGAGCTTGCCGGATGAGACGATCACGAGGAAGCGCTCGGCGGCGGCGGCAACGACCTTCTCGCGCATGTGTGCACCGCCGCCGCCCTTGACGAGCCAGCCATCGGGTGCCACCTGGTCGGCGCCGTCGATCGCAAGGTCGAGCCTGCCGAGCGAGCGAAACGGGACGACCTCGAGCCCGAGGCTCCGCGCCTGCGCCTCGGTCTCCCCAGACGTCGCCACGCAGACGATGTCGAGATCGCGGGCTGCGAGCACAGGCAGGAGGTACGCCACCGTCGAGCCCGTGCCGAGCCCAACCGTCATGCCGGCCTCAACCTCGCGAGCCGCCGCCTGCGCGGCAATCGTCTTCTCGCGCTCGAGCTCGTGCGGCCCTACCATTCCCGACACATCATCTACTGGCGCCCGGAAGTGCAGTATGCGGGCGCATCGTCATCGGCGCAGCGCGCGGCCGAGGCAGGCGGCCACCCATGGCCGGGCACTGCACAGCCGCCAGGTGCGAGGAGCGCGGTTGCGTGTTGAGGGGTGGAATCGATCTCGGAGGAACGAAGATCCTCGCTGTTGTCGTCGACGCGAACAGCGAGATCCTGGGAAGGGCGAGGCAGCCGACGCCCATGGCCCGCGGCCCGGCGGTCGTGGCCGAGCACATGGCCGCGACGCTGACGAAGGCGGCCGAGGACGCAGACGCCAGCGTGAGCTCGCTGGGAAGCATCGGGGTTGGCGCGCCGGGCTACGTTGAC
This sequence comes from Actinomycetes bacterium, assembly GCA_026708005.1. Lineage (GTDB taxonomy): Bacteria > Actinomycetota > Thermoleophilia > Gaiellales > Gaiellaceae > JAPOVR01. Next base: position 12,428 of record JAPOVR010000003.1, on the reverse strand, counting down.
AGCACGGCGGGCACGGTCGCAAACGCGAGCAGCTTCGCCGGCTGGTCGGCACCGTTTCCGCTGGCGAGGCGAATCGAGGAGATTCTCGGCCCGGCGGTCGTCATCGGCAACGACGTCGATGCCGCCGTTGTGGCCGAGGCGTCGCTCGGCGCGGGCCGAGCACTGCGGTCGTTCCTCGGGATCTGGTGGGGCACCGGGGTTGGGGGTGGGCTCGTGCTCGATCGGCAGCTGTGGCACGGTCGCGGCGTAGCCGGCGAGTTCGGGCACATGGTGATTCGACGCAGGGGAGCCCCCTGCCCGTGCGGCCGGCGCGGCTGCATCGAGGCATACGCGGGACGGCTCGCGATGGAGCAGCGCGCCCGAGAGCTCGCCGAGCAAGGAGTCGCGACCGAGCTTTTCAGCATCATGGAGAAGCGGGGAGCGGATCGTCTCACGAGCGGTGTCTGGGAGAGGGCTCTTCGCCGAGGCGATCCCCTTGCCGTGCGGCTGGTCGACTGTGCCGCCGAGGCCATCGCGCTCGGCGCAGCCTCCACCATGAACCTCCTCGATCTCGACGGCTTCGTCGTCGGGGGCGGGCTGGGAGCACGGCTCGGCGCGCCGTATGCCCAGCGTCTTGCCGACGCGGTCCAGCCTCGCCTCTTCAACGCCGAACGGCAGCCGACGGTGCGGGTCGCGGAGCTCGGCGACGACGCGGGCGCGGTGGGTGCCACCCTCCTCGCCCCACCGCCCGCAGGCGCGCGCCCCAGCTCGCAGCCGGTGGACTAGAACGGGCGCGCGGGTGCGACGCGAACGTAGGGCATCGCAGCGCGTTCGTCCGGCCGGCTGCGCGCTGTCGATCAGCCCGCCGGTGGCGGAAACGTCTCGCGCCAGAAGCGGCCGATCGCATCCCGGCGAGCGAACCAGCCCCCGCCGGTCGCGTTAACGTACTCGATGAAGCGAGCAAGCGCGTCGGCGCGGGCGGGCCGTCCGAACAGCCGCGGGTGGGTGCCGACCGACATCATCCTTGCCACGCCCGTCTGCTCGACCTCGTAGCGCAGCCGGTTGAACGTAGCGACCGCGTCATCGTAGAAGTCAGTGCCCGAGCCATAGCCCTGCGCGATCACGAAGCGCACGTCGTTGAGGTCGAGCGTGTATGGAATCACGAGGTGGCGCGTGCCGTCAACGTTGACGTAGTACGGGAGGTCGTCGTTGTAGGCGTCAGAGTCATACTCGAACCCGCCCTCCTCGACGACGAGCTTGCGTGTATGGACGCTCGGCCCATACCGGCAGTACCAACCGACCGGACGCTGTCCGCACGTGTCCTTGAACGACTCGATTGCCTTCGCGATCGACTCGCGCTCCTCCTCGCGCGTCATCTGGAAGTGCTCGACCCAGCGGTAGCCGTGGCTGCACGGCTCGTGCCCCTGCTCGACGAGTCGGCGCGCCACCTCGCGGTTCTTCTCGAGCGCGACTGCACCGGCGAAGAACGTCACGGCAACGCCGCCGTCCTCGAAGATCCGCAGCAGGCGCCACACGCCCACGCGCGACCCGTACTCGTAGACCGACTCAACGGTGAGATCGCGCACATCACCGGGGAGCGCGTACTGGATCTCGGCGAGCATGTCGTTGCGCTCATCGCCCATCGGCACCGAGTACTCCGAGCCCTCCTCGTAGTTGACGACGATGTTGATCGCCACGCCCGCGTCGCCGGGCCAGCGGAACTGCGGCGGTCTCTCGCCGTAGCCGATGTAGTCGCGGGCCGGCCCGTCGCCGAAGTCGTCCTTGTTGCTGAGGAAGCGTGAGGACACCGTGCGGGCAATATAGTCGGTCGTCTACAATCCTGTCCCGCGCCCTGCCCACGCGCCGCCGCCTAAGGGTCCAGAGCCGACCCGGTCTCCGGCATGACCCAGGTGAGGTCGCCTGGCGAGGTGCAGGCAGCCGTGGCCGGAGCGACAGGGACGATGGGCCCCTGCGATGGAGTCGCCGTGCGCTCGGGCAGGGAAGAGGCAAGCCGGAACGCTTCATGACTCGACCTGTGCCCTTCGTCCATGCAGCGGGGAGACTCGCCGACCCGCGGATGCCACGCTCGCTGATCTGGCCCTTCGTCCGCGCAGGTGGGCGACTCGCCGTACTCGGCCCATGCACCCGAGGCCTGCCTTTCAACCGCGCAGGCGATGCGAAGTCAGCGGCACCGCCACGCAGCACACGAGTGCCAGGTAGCACACTCGTGCAGAAACCGGCACAGTCTCGTGACGCTTCTGTGACAGATCGTGCGGAAGCTGTGCGCCTTTCTGAGCTACCACCCCCCGGGTGGTGGGTGAGGGGCGGGCCGTCCCTGAGATCGGCTCGATAGCGCCGCAGCGGGGTGAGCCCTGCTGCCCACCGGGGGTGGGCTGCCCCTCAGATCGAGCCGGTAGCCCCGCGGCACCGTGAGCAGCAGCACACACAGCACAACCTGGCCGTGCTCAACCGTTGGCAAACAGAAGCAACCGGCCCGCCGCCGACGCGCTTGGCTCAGTCCAGACCGATGTCTGAGCTCGTGACGTTCCCCACTCGGTCGACCATCGTCGCGAGCCCGGCGCGGGCTGACTGATCTCGCTGTAGCCAACCGACCACGAGGTTCCGCTCGAGCCCCGTTACGATCCTCGTGCCTAGCACCCTGCCCCGGCACAGCCTGCGATGACAGCCAGCGACACCCCTGCCGTGCTCTCACAGCTCGCGAGCGAGCGCATCCTCGTGCTCGACGGGGCGATGGCGACGGCGATCCAGCAGCGGGGCCTGAACGAGCACGACTACCGAGGCCGGCGCTTCGCCGAGCACCCGTCCGAGCTGCTCGGTAACCACGACATCCTCTGCCTGACCCGGCCGGACGCGGTCGCGGACGTCCATGCCTCGTTCCTCGAGGCCGGCGCGGACATCGTCTCGACCAACACCTTCAACGCGACCGCTATCTCGCAGGGTGAGTACGGCCTCCAGGATGTCGTCTACGAGCTGAACGTTGCCGCCGCCCGGCTCGCCAAGCGGGTGGCGGGCGCCCAAGCGAAACGCACGCCCGAGCGCCCGCGCTTCGTCGCCGGAGCGATTGGGCCCACCAACCGGACCCTGTCGATCTCGCCCGATGTCAACGACCCGGCGTCCCGCAACCTCACGTTCGACGAGCTGCGCGAGGCGTACGCCGAGCAGGCCCACGGTCTGCTCGACGGCGGCGCCGACCTCCTGCTCATCGAGACGGTTTTCGACACCCTCAACGGCAAGGCAGCGCTCAAGGCCTGCGCAGAGACGTCCGATGCGCGCGGGACCGCAGTCCCCATCATCGTCTCGATGACCGTCGTCGACAGGAGCGGTCGGAACCTCTCGGGGCAGACGGTCGAGGCATTCTGGACGTCGATCTCCCACGGCGACCCCTGGGCGGTCGGCATCAACTGCTCGCTGGGTGCCGCCGAGATGCGCGCCTCGCTCACCGACCTCGCCGCCGTCGCCGCAACCCGCGTCTCCTGCTACCCGAACGCCGGGCTCCCGAACGCCTTCGGCGGCTACGACGAGACGCCCGAGATAACGGGCACGCTGCTCGGCGAGTTTGCCGCCGAGGGCCTGGTCAACCTCGTTGGCGGCTGCTGCGGCACGACACCGGCGCACATCGCGAGCATCACCGCGGCGGTTGCCAACGAGCGCCCGAGGGCCATCCCGGCCGCGTCTGAGGCGTACCCGACCTACAGCGGGCTCGAGGCCTTCTCGATCAGACCCGACGCGACCTTCGTGATGGTCGGCGAGCGGACGAACGTCACGGGGTCGAGGCGGTTCGCCGAGCTAATCACGGCGGGCGACTTCCAGGCGGCCGCCGAGGTTGCGCTCGAGCAGGTGCGCGCCGGCGCGAACCTCATCGACGTGAACATGGATGAGGGCATGCTCGACTCTGAGGCTGCGATGGCCACGTTCCTGAACCTCGTGGCGACCGAGCCGGAGATCGCCCGCGTGCCGATCATGGTCGACAGCTCGAAGTGGTCGGTGATCGAAGCCGGCCTCAAGTGCATCCAGGGCAAGGGAATCGTCAACTCGATCTCGCTGAAGGAGGGCGAGAGCGAGTTCCTCTCCCAGGCTCGGGCGATCCGCCGCTACGGAGCCGGCGTCGTCGTGATGGCCTTCGATGAGGAGGGGCAGGCCGAGACGGTCGAGCGGAAGCTCGCGATCTGCGAGCGCGCGTACCGCCTGCTCACCGAGGAAGCCGGGTTCCCGCCACACGACATCGTGTTCGATCCAAACGTGCTCGCGATCGCAACCGGCATCGAGGAGCACAACGAGTTCGCGAAGGCGTTCCTCGACGCGACTCGGCTGATCAAGGAGCGTTGCCCCGGCGTGCTCGTCTCGGGCGGCATCTCCAACCTCTCCTTCTCGTTCCGAGGCAACGACGCCGTGCGCGAGGCGATCCACTCCGCGTTCCTCTACCACGCCATCGACGCGGGGCTCGACATGGGCATCGTGAACGCGGGACAGCTGGCGGTCTACGAGGAGATCGAACTGCAGCTCCTCGAGCATGTGGAGGACGTCCTCTTCAACCGCCGCCCCGATGCTACGGAGCGGCTGGTCGAGCTGGCTGATGCGGTCAAAGGAGACGCAACGCGACGTGAGCAGGACCTCTCGTGGCGCAATGCCGCCGTCGAGGACCGGCTCTCGCACGCGCTCGTGCACGGCATCGTCGACTTCATCGAGGCAGACGCTGAGGAAGCCCGCCTGCGCTACGCACGGCCGCTCGACGTGATCGAGGGGCCCCTGATGAACGGGATGCAGATCGTGGGCGGCCTGTTCGGGGCAGGCAAGATGTTCCTGCCCCAGGTGGTCAAGAGCGCACGCGCCATGAAGCGTGCGGTCGCGCACTTGGAGCCCTTCATGGAGGTTGAGAGCGAGGGCGTCCAGGCGCAGGGAAAGCTCGTGCTCGCAACCGTCAAGGGCGACGTGCACGACATCGGCAAGAACATCGTCGCAGTCGTCCTCGGCTGCAACAGCTACGACGTGATCGACCTCGGCGTGATGGTGCCAGCGGCCGAGATTCTCGACACGACACAGCGGGAAGAGTGCGACATCGTCGGGCTCTCGGGGCTGATCACACCGTCGCTCGACCAGATGGTGCACGTTGCCGAGGAGATGGAGCGCCGTGGCATGCGGCTGCCGCTGCTCATCGGCGGCGCGACGACCTCGCGCCAGCACACAGCGGTGAAGATCGCGCCGACGTACTCACGCCCGGTGATCCACGTGCTCGACGCCTCACGGGTCGTCGGCGTTGCTTCAAGCCTGCTCGACCCCGAGCGTGCGGCCGAGCTCGACGAGGTAAACCGCGCCGAGCAGGAGAGGCTTCGCGCCGAGCACAACGGTAGGCGCTCGAGACCCCTCCTTGCGTATCCCGCGGCGCTGCAGAACCGGCAGCGGCTGAGCTTCGAGCCCGAGCAGCTCCCCGTGCCCGCGTTCCTCGGTCCCAGACAGGTTGAGGGCGACCTCGCAACGATTGCGCCCTACATCGACTGGACGTTCTTCTTCTCGGCCTGGGAGCTCAAGGGGAGGTTCCCCCGAATCCTCGACGATCCCACGGTCGGAGCGGCGGCTCGCGACCTGTACGCCGACGGGCAAGAGCTCCTCGCAGAGATCATCGCGGATCGGCTGCTGGCCGCCCGCGGCGTCTACGGCTTCTGGCCCGCAGCGCAAGCCGGCGAGGACATCGTCCTCTTCGACCACGAGGAGCGCACGCAGGAGGTGGCCCGATTCCACCTGCTACGCCAGCAGACGCAGCACGTGGATGAGCGCCCGAACCTGTCGCTTGCCGACTTCGTCGCGCCGTCCGACAACGGGGCTCGCGATCACCTCGGCGCGTTCGCCGTCACCGCGGGCGTCGGCGCAGACGAGCTTGCTGCCCACTACGAGGCACAGCACGACGACTACCGCGCGATCATGGTGAAGGCGCTCGTCGACCGGCTCGCGGAGGCCTACGCCGTGTACCTGCACGAGCAGGCCCGCGCCGACTGGGGCTACGAGGAGCGGGGCCGCTGGCAGCCGGAGGAGCTGCACGCCGAGCCGTTCCGTGGCATTCGGCCGGCCTTCGGCTATCCGGCCTGCCCCGATCATTCCGAGAAGGAGACGCTGTTCAGGCTCCTCGGCGCCCAGGAGCTGGGAATCGGCCTCACAGAGAGCTATGCGATGACCCCGCCGGCGAGCGTGAGCGGGCTCTACCTCGCTCACCCCGAAGCGCGGTACTTCTCCGTCGGACGGCTCGGCCGCGACCAGGTCGAGGACTACGCGGTCCGCAAGGGCATCGCGCTCGAGGAAGCTGAGCGCTGGCTCTCACCGAGCCTCGCCTACTGACGAGAGGCCGGCCAGCCCGTGGCGAGCGTAGGCCGCGGGCGAGCCGCGCCTTGCTGCGCCGCAGCGACCTTGGCCCTTCGGTCGTCGGCGTGACCACCAACCGGGGCGGTCGCCACGCCTACACTGCGAGTTCAGCCGCAGCCGCGAGGAGGGTTCGATGTTCAAGTTCGGGTTGATGACCGACGCGGGTCCGAGGGTAGGCGAGGACGCACGTCTCGCCGAGGAGCACGGCTTCGACCACTTCTGGCTCATCGATTCGCCGATCGGGTGGCGGGAGATGTCGCCGTACATGACCCTCGCCGTCGTGAGCACCAGGAAGCTGATTGTCGGTGCGTGCTGCACGAACCCCGTGACGCGAAACGTCGCGGTCAACGCCAGCCTCCATGCGACGCTGCAGGAGCTAAGCGGCGGCCGCGTGGTTCTCGGCCTCGGCAAGGGCGACAGCGCGGTTCGGCGCATCGGCGAGCGGCCGGCGAAGCTGAGGGAGCTCAAGGAGCGGGCTCCGCTCATGCAGAGGCTCGCGAGCGGCCAGAAGGTCGTCTACACCCCCGAGACGCCTGCCGAGGAGACCTGGCACGAGCAAGGCGAAGGCGAGCTCACGATCGAGCTCGCCTGGGCGATGCAGTGCCACATGCCCCTCTACATCGCCGGCTACGGCCCGAAGATCCTCGAGTGGTCGGGCGGGCACGCAGATGGCATCTTCATGCAGATCGCCGAGCCAACCACCGTCGAGTGGGCGGTCCAGCACCTCAAGAAGGGCGCGGACGCAGCGGGCCGAAACGTTCGCGACATCGAGATCGTCGTGTGCACACCGTCGATCGTCACCGACGACCTCCCGGCGGCCCAAGACGCGGTGCGCGGCTTCCCCGCCTACGTCTCGAACCACGTTGTCGACATGCTTCGCTACTACGACGCATCCGCGCTGCCGGCCAACCTAGTGGCCTGCGTGAGCGACAAGGGAACGTACGACTATCGCCACCACACCGAGTCCACCGCGGAGCACGCCGCGACGGTGACGGACGAGCTGGCGGAGACCTACACGGTGATCGGCACGGCAGCACAGATCGTCGAGAAGCTCCGGCTGCTCCGAGACCTCGGCGCCACGCAGCTCTGCATCTACTTCATGGGCATCGATCCAGAGGAGATGGAAGCGACGGTCGCGACGTACGCCAGGGAGATCATCCCGCAGGTCAAGGCCGGCTAGCCGGGGCGCGGGATTGTCGCGCCGGTTCATCTACACGATGCACCGCGCCAGCAAGTTCTACGGCGCACAGAAGCAGGTGCTCGCCGACATCTCGCTCTCGTTCCTGCCCGGCGCCAAGATCGGCGTGCTCGGGCCGAACGGAGCCGGCAAGTCGACGCTGCTGCGCATCATGGCGGGCCTCGAGAAGCCCTCGAGCGGCATCGCCGAGCGCGCCCCCGGCGCAACCGTCGGGCTGCTGCCCCAAGAGCCCGAGCTCGACCCGAGTAAGGACGTTCGCGGCAACGTCGAGAACGGCGTGCGCGCCCTGCGCGACCTCCTCGACCGCTTCAGCGAGCTGGCGGCGAGGTTCGTCGAGCCGCTCGGCGAGCCGGAGATGACCAGCCTGCTCGAGGAGCAGGGCGCGGTGCAGGATCAGATCGACCGCCACGACGCCTGGAACCTCGACGCGGCGCTCGATCACGCCTCGGAGGCACTGTGGCTCCCGCCACCCGACCAGGATGCGACCACCATCTCAGGTGGCGAGAAACGGCGTGTCGCGCTGTGCCGACTGCTGCTCTCAGCACCAGATCTGCTGCTGCTCGATGAGCCGACGAACCACCTCGACGCCGAGTCGGTCGCCTGGCTCGAGCGCTTCCTCGAGCAGTACGCGGGAACGGTCATCGCGGTGACGCATGACCGCTTCTTCCTCGACAACGTGGCGGGATGAATTCTCGAGCTCGACCGCGGGCGTGGGATCCCCTTCAAGGGCAACTACTACTCGTGGCTCGAGCAGAAGCAGCAGCGGCTCGCCGAGGAGGGCAGGCAGGCCGCCGCCCGCCGGCGCACGCTCGCGCGGGAGCTCGAGTGGGTGCGCATGAGCCAGAAGGCACGGCAGAAGCAGTCCAAGGCCCGTGTCAGCGCCTACGAGCGGCTGCTCGCGCTGGAGTCAAGCGTTGAGCTCGGGACGGTCGAGCTCCACATCCCTTCCGGGCCCCGGCTCGGCGAGCTCGTGGTCGAGGGCGAGCATGTCGTGAAGGGTTTCGGCGATAGGTCCTCGTCGAGGACCTCACGTTCTCGCTGCCGCCCGGTGGCATCGTTGGCGTGATCGGCGCCAACGGCGCCGGCAAGACCACCCTGTTCCGGATGATCGTCGGCGAGGAGGCACCCGACAGCGGCGCCCTTCGGATCGGCGAGACCGTGCGGCTCGCCCACGTGGACCAGAGCCGAAGCGAGCTCAATCCCCAGAGCACCGTCTGGAGGGAGATCTCCGAGGGGCACGACACCGTCGAGCTTGGAACGCGCGACGTGAGCTCCCGCCAGTACGTCTCGTGGTTCAACTTCAAGGGCGCCGACCAGCAGAAGCGGATCTCCGACCTCTCTGGCGGCGAGCGAAACCGCGTGCACCTGGCGCGGCTCTTGAAGTCCGGCGGGAATGTCCTGCTCTTGGATGAGCCGACCAACGACCTCGACGTCGATAGCCTCCGCGCCCTCGAGGATGCGCTCACGAGCTTCGCCGGCTGCGCGGTCGTGATCAGCCACGACCGCTGGTTCCTCGATCGCATCTCCACGCACATCCTCGCGTTCGAGGGCAACTCGCAGACCATCTGGTTCGATGGCACCTACGCCGCCTACGAGGCGCACCGCCGCACCCGGCTCGGCGATGCCGCCGACCAGCCGACGCGGATCATGTACAAGCCGCTCGTGCGGACGTAGGCGCGCCTTACGCGACCGGTTTCGGCGGCTGAAGGGGTGCTCTCGGCCCGCGGCAGCTCCGATCGGCGTATGAGCCTCACCGCCGTCGGGACACCGGTTCTGCGCACGCCCCAGCGACCGCTCGGCCATGATCAAGCCGGCATGCCTGTCAGAGACAAGCCCCGCGAGCGCCCGCGCGCTGAGATCGCCCTCGCGCTGGCCGGCAAGGCCGGCACGGCCTTCGGCGCGATCGGCCTCGCGTCGCTCACCCCGTTCATCCGAAGCGAGTTCGAGCTGTCGAGCGTGCTCATCGGCGGCATCGTCGCGATCGTCTTCCTCGGTGCCATGATCGCGATCATCCCAGCCGGACGCATCACCGACCGCTACCGGTCGGGCAGGGTCCTCGGCGTCTGCATGCTCTTCCTCGCCGTCGGCCTCGCGGTCGCCGCTGTGGCACCGTCCCGCGCCCTCTTCTTCCTCGGAGTCGGTATCGCGGGCCTCGGTTACGGCGCCGCCGACCCGGGCTCGAACGTCCTCGTCAGCGCGAACGTCTCCCGCCGGCGGCGAGGCATCTTGATGGGCATCTCCCACACAGGCCTGACGCTCGGTGGGCTGCTCGGAGGACTCGTCCTGCCGAGCCTCGCAGAGACGACCAGCTGGCGCGTCGCCGTCGTCCTGCCGATCGCCGTCGCCCTGCTGATCTCGATCGCCAGCCTCTGGGTGGGCGGGCCCGAGCCGCGACATCTGCATCGCCGCGCCGAGCCCCTACGGCCCTCCTCGTTACTTGGGCTCGGTGCCTACGGCTTCGTCATGGCGGGGACGCAGATGACCGTGCTCGCCTTCCTCGCCATCTACCTCGTCGATCGCGCTGCCATGTCCAGCACGAAGGCGGGGATCGGGGTGAGCGTTCTGCTCGCCGGTGCGACGTTGGGACGCATCGCCTGGGGCTGGTTCTCAGATCGCCTCTTCCACTCGAGGCTGCTCGCCCTGCGGCTGGCCGCTCTCACCACGGCCGTGAGCCTCGTCATCGTCGCCTTGGTGGAAGGCCACGTCAGTATCTGGCCCATCCTGTTCGTGCTGGGCTTCTGCTCGATCGGCTGGAACGGCGTCTGGATTGCGACGGCGGCGGAGAGCGTGCCGCCGACCAGCGTCGGGCGTGCCACCTCGGTGGTGCTGATCTTCGCCTTCGCTGGCGCCGTTCTCCTACCGCCCGCGTACGGCGAGCTCGTCGATAGGGCGAGCTCGTGGCCCACAACCTGGATTGTCGCTGCTGCCGTGGTTGCCGGCCTGCTCGTGCTCGTGCGCCTGTCGGGCTCGGCAACCAGGGCCACGACCTAGCGCGGTCCTGCCTCCCGACCTTCATCACCATGCGGAGCGGCGCTCTGCCGGCGTGAACTACGATCCGCGGGTGATGGTGCCGCACGATCGTCGCATCGGCCTCCTGTTCGGCGGCGCCCCCCGGGTCCCGAGGATGGTCGAGCTGGCACAGCAGGCCGAGCGGGCCGGCTTCGAGTCTGTGTGGATGGCCGAGACACGGATGACGCGCGACGGCTTCACGCCGTTGGCGGCAATCGCCTCAGCAACCGAGCGCATCGGGCTCGGGACCGGCATCGTCAACGTCTACACCCGAGGCGCCGTCGTGATGGCCGTGAGCTTTGCGACGCTCGCAGAGATTGCGCCCGGCCGCGTGATCGTCGGCCTTGGCCCCGGATCGCCCCGCGTGCTGGCGCCGCAGGGCTACAGCTGGTCGAAGCCGCTGACGCGCCTGCGCGAGTACACACAGGTGATGGGGCCACTCCTGCGCGGAGAGGACGTGACCTTCGCAGGGGAAGCCGTCAGCCTCCAGGATGCGCGGATCGAGGACGTCTTGGCCGACAACACGAGCGAGATCGGTGACGAAGCCGACCTGCCGATCTACTTCGGCGTCACCGGCAGAGCGGCGGTCGAACTCGCCGGCGAGCTCGCAGACGGCGTCCTGTACAACGTCTGCCTCCCCGTTGAGTACCTCGCGCGAGCCCGTCAGGCCATCGAGCGGGGCGCAGCCAGGGCGGGTCGAGCCGCTGCCGACGTGGACATCGCCATGGTCATCCTGACCGCGGCGGACTTGGATTCCGAGGTCGGCAAGCACCGTGCGCATGCCTTCTGCTCGCTCTACCTGTCGCTGTTTCCCAACATCGCCGCCGAGACAGGGGTCGATCCCGACGTGATCGCTGAGACGCGCGCGGCGTTCCACGGGCATGGCCTTGAGGCTGCCCAGCGCGTCCTTCCTCTCGACGTCGTCGATCGCCTCTGCGCGGCCGGCACACCAGCCGAATGTCAGAGCCGTCTCGACGAGTACCGGGCGGCGGGGGTCAGCCTCCCCGTGATCAGCGCCCTCGAGGGCTCGATCGAGCTGGCGATCGAGCACCTCAGGTAGCCGGCCCGCGCTCCTCGCGCCAGCAGGGCGCGTCGCGGCGCGGATCGCTCGCTCCGTGACCGACGGTTTCTCGGCGCCCCTCAGGTGGGGCTGCGGCGAGGATGGTGCGGCCGGGTGCCTTCGGCCACCGCGCCGCCGACTTGTCCGGGCGGTCGAGGAAGCTCTGATGTTGCGGCTGGGTACCTCTGGCCATGGCAGCGACGAGGGGCAGACGAGCAGCACAGACCGGGGCAGAGAAGCACCCTGCGGATGGGCACCGCAGCGACGACGGCAGACGGGCAGCCGCGATCGGGCATGGTGAACGGTGGACGGGCAGGCGTGACCGAGCGTGGTGAGCAGCGGACGGGTTCCGCGACCGAGCGTGGGGACGAAGCCGGCTTGCGAGCGTACGCAGCTACCGCTCTTCGATGGCCTCGCGAGGCCGCGCCAGACGAGTCGCCGGCCAGCCCCAAGCCCTCCGGTCACCGCGCCTCGGCGACCCCGGCGCACCTGCGCCGGCCGCCGCAAAGGGCAGCCCGCCCCTCACCCACCATCCGGGAGAGGGTAGCCCAGAAAAGCGCACAGCTCTCGCACGATCTGTCACGGCAGCGTCACGAAACTGTGCCAACTCTGCAGCGGCGTCAGATCATGGCTCCGCCAGATCGTGGCTCTTACAGCATCGTCGCCAGAGCGTCGCCGCTAGATCCGTCCCCGAAGCCGACCGATGGACCATGACGGGCGGCAAGCCTTGCTGATCGCAAGCCTTCTAGGAGGGATTGGCGAAATACGCGTAGCGGGTTTGTGGCAGTTACGTAGCAGATAGCTGGATAC
>JAPOVR010000166.1 GCA_026708005.1 Actinomycetes bacterium | reverse complement strand
GGGCCCTTTCTCCCCCGGGGGGCGCCGGAACCTGACCAAAGGGGCGCGCCTGCGTTAGGTTACCCCCCCCCCCCAATCCCCCCCCCCCCCCCCCCCCCCCCGACAGCCGAGGCATGTGTGCGTGCCCAGCCCACCGGGGCGTACCAGGGCTGATATCCTCTTTGCGCGTCGCCAGAAAGCAGTCGATATCGACAGAGGCGGCTCCGAGATAGACATCGCTCATGTAATGTGAGGCTGACTGAGCAATAAAGCCCTGGGACCCCTCCGGTCTCCCATAGTTCTCGCCCACGCATGTATTCATCATGTTTCGCACCGACATCGGAGCGACCGGCCGGACACGCATGCATTCCATCAGGAAGCGGCTAGTAACATCACTCGCGCCTGTCGTGAAGTCCTCGCGCTCCAAGTCCCCGTCCACAAACAGGGTATCGGCTCCGCTGCGGATCTCCCCGTACAACTCAGGGCGCCACCCTGGCATAGATCGCGAAGCCGAGAGCATCGCCAAGATAGACTCTGGCAATCAACGGCGACGAAACCGCTAAACCCAGATTCGACTCCGGCAAAAACTCTGGGTCGCTTCTGTCCAGGCTGAACAGATCATCTGCAAGATCCCGAGGACAGTCAGACCGCTGCCCAGGTGTGTGCACACTCTGGATCCGGTCCAGCAGCGTGTCTATGACTTTTGTCTTGCGCCTCATGCCCGGGGTGCGCATGATAAATTTTGGCAGGATATCCAGTACATAGGAAGCAAGTGCTCATGCCTTGTACTTTAGTCGATCGACGATGATACCTTTTGACTAAATGCTGACAGACATAATTGCGAGTTCTGCGTTTTTCAGAATTCGACATATGCTCACAACAGAGAAGGAATCCTCAACCTCGCAATCCTCTATATGTGATCTGAAATGCTGGCACATTTGGTTCAGCTGACCTTCCAGTCTTGATCGATATTAGACTGGCTGCAACGCCTTCCGAAACCGAAAATAATTGGTACCATCAAGAGCGGGCAGATTCCAGACGCGCCATAGACTTTCTTGAAGTCTTGGAGATTTTCTCCCGCTCGCAGATGCATGCGCCCTTCGCGGTGCGCCCAGTGGTTTGGTTTTGAGCCAGCCAGAAAGATCAGGAGCGTTTTGGAAAGCGGCAGACGGATCTCAAACACTGGGCCGTACTGTTCGCCGGCGTCCGCGAACATTGCGGGCAGGTTTCCGTCACGAAAATGTGGATTGAGGAGCAACCGGCGCAACGGGACAGTCGGTATCGGCTTGGTCACAGCGTGACGTCGGAGCAACGGGCTAGCGAGGTTCTGAGCGACCGCAGCAACGATCGCATGGTCAAGCAATTTCAACTGGGAGATGACCTTGATACGCTTCTCAGGCTCGTCATGGAGCAGAAAGATGAAGCACAAGATGTCGCGCGTATTGAGGGGACAGACAATGATGACATCTCACGTGCTGGGAATCTCGTTGCTGAAGATCATCGTGCAGATACTCGATGCAGCCAACTTCACCGCTGTACCTTGCCCGTTGCTGATGTTGAAATCGGCCTGCCCAACGGTTTGAGATATTGGCCAGAAGTTGCCTTCGTGGTGCTCCAGAATATGCAAGTCAGCAAAGCGCCCCAGAGCGAAATCGATGATCACCTCTGCACGAGGAGCGAACCGGTCGATCCAGAACTGCGCATTCCGTGGAACCACTTCTCCTACAATTTCCTTGAGGATTGGGGTCGAGGGCGGGGTCATTCACTTCTGTTGGGTTCAGGAGATCGGGGATTCCATATACATGTTTATGCGAGGGACAAGCGAGAATTTCGCGAGCACTGCGCCGATCAGGGCGCATTTCAACTCCCACCCGGATACTTGGTAAAATAGCCACTCTCTTCGGTCAGGAGCATCAGGGCGAGCTTCTCCGGCAGACTGAGCGGGTGGGGCGTCACACCATCCGCAGAGAGAGTCAGCAGGTCCTGCTTCCCGTGCAGACGTCCTGGCAGACGTGGATAGTTGTGGTAGACTTGGGCCAGTTGGGCTAACAGGTGCGAGGGCAATTCTTCCACACGTCGGGAGGGAAGGAGACAGAGCGGGCAGAGAGGAGGACCGCGGGATACATGAATTGCCGGGGAGACTGGAATGAACAGAGATTCTGGGTGAAGGGGGCTTAACGATGCCGGCTCGACGCAGGGAGCCAGGGAACGGGTCGCTGGCGTCCCCATTCCCGGAAGGGTGGTACTTCGTCGCAACCCGGCAGGCCGTACTGAAGGCCAATCTCATCCAAAGGGCCTGGATGGGGGAAAACGTCGTCGCCTGGTGTGACGAGAGCGAGCGCATCTGCGTCGCCCACGCCGTTTGTCCCCATCTGGGCTCCGATCTAGGGCCCGCCGCGGGAGGGCGAATAGGCAACGGGCGGCTAATCTGCCCCTTCCATGGCTACGAATTCGATGCAACCGGCCAGTGCGTCGCTACTCCCTTTGCCACTCCACCGAAAACCGCCAGATTGCGAGTCTTCGAGACGCAGGAAGTGCTCGGCCTGATCTTCGCCTGGTGGGGAATCGAGGGACGGGCGCCGCAATGGAGTTTGGCAGCGGATCCGCCAGATCAAGGCAGCTGGAGCGGCCTCGAGATGAAAACGCTCCGCTTTCCTGGCCATCCCCAGGAGACGACGGAGAACTCTGTAGATTTGGCGCACCTGCGCTACGTCCACGGGTACGACAACGTGACCCCCGTCCAGCAAATGTCTGTGGACGGCCCCTGCCTAGAGACTCGTTTCGACTTCAAGAGATCTCGGACAATTGCCAGAGCTGTCACCCTAACCTTTGACTGCTCAGTCAGCACCCGTGTCTTTGGGCTGGGCTACTCGTTTGTGGAAATCCGCGAGCACTCGATTGGCATGGATGCACGCCTGTGGGTGTTGGCGACGCCAGTCGACGGCACAGTTATCGACCTGTCGTTGGTCTCGCAGGTGCGAGAGATACGCGAGCCGAGGCGGCGGCTTGCAGGCCTGGGGTTTCTGCCGCTGAGAATGCGTGCCCCCATCATGAACAAGTTCATCGTGTCACAGCAACGGCGGGACGTCCTGCAGGACGTAGCCATCTGGAGCCGCAAACAGTACCGATCGCGCCCGCGCCTCTGCCGTTCCGACGGCAAGATCATGCCCTATAGGGCCTACTGCGCCCAGTTCTATCCCGATCCGAGCGACTGCGACAGCTCCACTCCTTGAGGCTAGCCCTTGGCTGCGTGAGACTCCGGGTCCGCTTTGCACAAGTTGGACAGCCCGAGCTGACACTGCCGCCAAGCCATCAACGAGGAGCGTGCCCTCCCAGAGAACTGCCCCTTCATGCTGGCGCAGAACAGTGACGTGACCAGCAGCGCCGCCGGTACGAGCAGCCTCGACGCGCAGCTGACCCTGCCATACCTCTCCTCTCAGGAGCGTGCACGCCGGCCGCGTCAGAGGTAGCAACTGCCCGTCACGATCAACTCAGCCACGTCACAGATCTGCGCATGACCTCGACCTCCACCACCGCCTCGGCAAGCGCTGCGCTCGCTTCCTCCAGCACATCGAGAGCAGCCGCACCGGCTGCTTGCGGACTAGCTCCGGCGCGGCCACGCTCTCCATGACCTCCATCTCCTCCATCACGTTCGTCAGACGCTTCCGAGCCGGCGCGGTACCGCTCCCGTCCACCACTCTCCTGCACCACGTCGTCGGACACGACTGCCGGCCGCCTGCCATCGCCTCTCCTCACAGAGGCTCGGCACCCTGGCCATGCGCGTCCAGTTCGCCGAGCGTCCGGATGTGGTCCACCGACAGCGACCTCCATTTCCACCATAGACTCCCATCGCTCTGCTCGGTACCCAAGCAGTCGCCGTGCCATTCAACGCTAGGCTCTCCTGAATCGCGAGCCGTACATGATGCTCCCGTAATAGTTGAACGACCGCTTCGCTGCAGGATCGGCGAAGGGGTAATCTGCTCCGCTCTGCCTTGCAGTGGCAAGCCCACTAACAAAGCACGTTTCTTGGCTGTTGACCAACGTGTGGGCACCACAGTGCCACGTCCGTTTCTGACCCTGGATGAAGCGAAATACGTTGATGAGCAACGACACGTGGCGAACGTCATGGACAATATGCTGAAACGACCGCCTCTTCAAGGCTCTTCCTTCATTGATGAAGCTGCGTGGATTGTAGGTCACCAGACAAGGCTTGTCAGACTGACGAGCCCATGGCTGCTGGTTGTGCATAATGTACGTGATTTCATAATTGTCTGGTCTCCCACCGCTATGTTCTATGTGATTGCTCCGCGTTGGCAGGGGCTTCATCTCGTTGTCCGGAAGGATTGACGAGTCGAAGTGGACAACCGCCTCGTGATGGAGCTCGGTCTCGTAACGTATCGACGAGAGAATAAAGCGTTCCGGTCTCGAGGGCTCGTTGAGAATCGTCAGCGTCTGGTTCGCATTGCATGCAAAAACCACGTCGTCGAACGTCTCCCGTATACCTCTTCGTCCTCGACGACCACGCAGGACGCCTGCCGATACACCTTTCGGACAGGACGGTTAAGGTAGATCTTGTCCTGAAAGTTGGCTGACAACTTTTCGTAGATAGATCGTGTGCCCTGATCCCATGTCTGCATTGGAGTAGCGGTTTCCATATCGAAGAATTCGAGATACCTCGTGAAAAGAGAGGCAGGCATATCGAATACATCCTTTGCCATCAGAAAATTGACGAACATAGGCTTCAGGATCTTGTACCTGATCTTCGGAAAATCTTCCCAGATGCAGAATCTTTCCCATGCTGATGTAATTGAATGGGTTGAGAGCATTCAACAACTTCGATTGGGAACGGCTCAGCCAACCCGGCCAATGCAAGTGCCTCAAAATGCGTTGAAACCTTGCAATTTCAGACTGAAGTTCTATGTTAAGATCTGAATCAAAATCATGGGCGTAGACACTGCCACCGTATTTGACACTATAGCTGAACCTCGTATCGATCAGATCGATATTGAATGTTTTCATCAGTAAGATGATATGCTGGTAGACGGATGAGATACAGGCAGTGATGGAAATATCGAATGAAACTGATCTGCCGTCCTCTTGCGGCATATCTGCTGTCACCGCATTTCCGCCAATCTGTTCCTGAGCCTCGAACAGTCGGAAGTCAAAACAGTCCGGGTGATGCGCGAGCGCCCATGCGGCACCTAGCCCTGAAACACCTCCACCAACAACGGCAATTCGTCGTAGCATTGCGCTCCGCCTCGCCACTCGCTATCGCCTTGTACCCTACCATCGTTCCTGTCGGCTGGAGAGTCGGCGAGGCGGGCGTCTGCGTCTCGCCGGGAGACAACAACCCTGGCCATCTGGAGGGTCGTCGACGTGGACCGCCGTGGTCGCAGACTCCGTCGGGAGCAGCGCGCTTATCCTGAGGTGTACCCACCACCATGGGTGAGAGCCAGAACTCCGCAGTTGAGAGCGGCCTTGGCGTCGCCCACGTCGCTGTGGAGCTACTTTCGGGCCAGGGCCCGGTGTAGGGGATCGTGCTCTGGTTGGGAGTGACCTCGATCTGCGTGACAAACGACTGGATGAAGGCCTGCGACTCGGCGAGCTCGCTCGTCCTCAAGGCTGCGCTTCTCTCTGAGCGAAGACCGAGATAGTCTCCAACTTGTCCAGCGCCACCCGGCGTTTCGACAGCATAGTCCTGGCGCCGTCGCACGGAGAATGCGGCGGCATCCGGGTCGCCCAGGCCAACCGCCGCGGGGCAGGTGGGCGGCGAAAGACGCGCGGTCGCCGGGAGCGGTCGCCAACGAGATAGCGCGGTAAGCGGCCGAGGGGCACTCTTCTGAGCCCGACGCGTCGGCGGAGGGCCAGCGCGCAGACGGCTGCGCGCGTCGACGGTCCCGGCGCGCCGGCCTGGGGACTGGACGGTCAACCACAAGCGGGCGGCGGGCGCAGCTGGCAGCAGGAGGGGCGCCAGGGTGCCGCGCCGGCAACCGAAGGCGAGGCCGCCTGTGGCTGACCGGCCGCTCGCCGCATCCGGCCGAGCCCTACCTACCGCACTTCACGTCTGGGCCCACCCGGCCTGGTTGACGACCCGAGCCCCCCACAACCGAAGGGGAACTTACACCACAGCACGAACACACAAACCCCGACACGAACACCGGGAGCAGGCCACCCGGGAGACGATCGCCGGGAGGCGCCCTCGACGCGGCCGGGAGAGGCGTCCTCCTTCGCAAGAGTTCCCCTGACGAGGTTTTGGGGGGGAAGCTTGTTGGCGCTTTCGATGGTGGTTCTTGTCATCTTGTGGGGGGAGTGGTTGGTGGAGTAGGCGGCGCTGGGAGGGTTGGGCTTGTTCTTGCTGGCGGGTCTGGCTTTAGGTAAGGCCCTTCGTTTCATCGCTATGTTCGACTTTTGTCAGTAGGGCTGGCATGATCGCTATCAGGGATAGGAACCCCGCGATCATGAAGAGGTTCTGGAACACGGTGACGCCGGCTTCGATCAGAGGGGCCTGAGTTGTCTCGTAGGTTGGTCCAATAGTCACGTGGGCGGTTAGGCTATAGAAGCGTTCTATGCCCCAGGCGGCCAAGGCCGCTAGGCCCAAGGCCATCCCGACCATTCGCGAGGCTGTGATCAATGAGGCGGCGGTGCCCCAATAGTGGCTGGGTGCTGCGCTCAGAGCGCTGACGTTGATGGGAGGGATGACCAGCCCGAATCCCAAACCGGCGGCGACTAAGGGCAAAGACAGCCGGACTTCCTCTACCTCTGTCTCCCAACTGCTCATGAACAACAGGCCCACTGCCATTAAGCCAAGACCGGTGATGCACACCGCTCTCACTCCCGTCCAGCGCAGGATGTAGCCTCCTACTACTGCCCCTACCGGGATCGCGGCTGTCAGACGGACGAGGTGAAGGGCGCTCTCCCAGGCCCCCTTCTCCATCACGGTGCTGGCCATGACGGGCACGGCAACCAGGGCAATGATCAGGGCGACTCCTATCAGGAATTGAGTCAGGCTGGACGAGAGAAAAACCCTGGAACTGTAGAGGAAAGATGCTAGCAGCGGTTGGGCCGACCGTCTTTGCGACACGATCAAGGCGGCGACCAAGAAAACACCGCAGAGGCAGAGCAGATAGGGGATCACCGACTCCCCCGAGAAGAGGGTTCGCTGAGACAGCGCCATGGTCAGGACGGTAAGAGCCCCGCCCAGCGTCAGGGCGCCGGCGTAGTCCATTTTCGCCGCAGGGCTCGCACGATTTGGCAAAATGGCCAGAAGCGCAATCAGAATCAAGCTCTGGGGAATGTCCAGCCAGAAAATCCACCGCCAGCCAATCAACTCGATAATGGCTCCTCCATACAGAGGGCCTAAAACGGACCCAGCTTCCGCCGAAGCCGCCACCAGTCCCAGCGCAATTCCCCTTCTCTGCGGCGCTACCGCACCCACCGCCATAGCGAGCCCAATGGGCACCGTCGCGCCGCCTCCGATGGCCTGCAGCACCCTGGCGGAGACGATCCAGGAAAAGTCCGGCGCAATTGCCACCAACGCCGACCCAATCGAAAACACCAGCAGCGCCACTTGGAACATCCGCACACGGCCGTACACATCGGACAGGCGTCCCGCCAGCGGCATGGCCACCGTGTATCCGATCAGATAGCCGGTCACGATCCAAGCCGCCTTGTCCAGGTTGGTAAGCGGGATCTCTACGTCCACCATGACGCTGGGCAGCGCGGCCACGACCACAGTCTGGTCCAAAGCAGTGGAGAAAACCCCCAAGCAAATGATGCCTACGACCACCCGCTGGGAAGAACCCAGGAAGGCAAGACCGGGCCTCATGCCGGTCACAGCCCAGAGCTTAGGTCCGGAAGTTGGATGTCAACGGGGACATCAATTTCGTGAATGGAAAGCAGACGAGCGGTCTCCGCAGCGTCCTCGTCGTAGATTCGGCCCGTGATCCTGATCTGACGCAAAGCGTACTCGGCTTCGTCAATCCACAAGGTCAAGCCCACTGCATGACCTGCATCCACAGACGTCAGAAGGCTCGACAAATCCTCAGAAGCAACGTTTCCTTCAACGCGAACTGTCTTAACACCTAACACGGACTCCAGTCCCGTGCTAGCTCCGTTCTTGATCACACCAAGCAAATCACGCAAAGTCATGCCCAGGCCCCTGAAGTTAAAGGGCACCTGACCAAGAGGCAAAGCAACCCACGGCGCCGCCTTCGAGAACTTCATATAGGCCTCATCCTCGACCGCTAGCATCTCGATCTGCGCGAAGCCAAGACCCGGAGCCACCACGTCGACCTGCATCCTGAAGCTGGCAGGGGCTTTTACTTCTGCGGTCAAACTCTTAAAAGTCGTCCCGAAGAATTGTGCTCCCGATTCTGTTTCGTCAACCATTGTGAACTTTGCCGTCGACATGGCAGCTAACTTCTCTCCCGCCCGCGAAAGCAAATCATTCACCGACAACTCTGCAGCTGGCGTCGGAGCAGGCGCCGATTTCCCTCCACACGCAACCGCCAAGAACACCAGTAAAACAGAGACCAACAACCCTTGACACAGCGCCCTACACACCCTCATCTCCTCATCTCCTTAACTCCGCAGCCAGCAGAAAGGCGGCAACCCCGCCCGGAACCGAATCTCCTTACATCTTCAGCAAGCACACACCGGCATCGCCACGCCAAAGCCAACTCCCACGTACTCTCTCCAGCACCACCAGCACCACGGCAGCAGTGATCACACAGCTACCCCCGACAACCTAACACCACCGTCGCAGCCAGCGAACGTGCAGCACAGACAGATCGCAACGCACTCAATGGCGACACGCACGTCCCCCCAAACTTCACACTGCACACGCGGGGTTCTAATATTCGAGCTGTAGTAGAGCTCGAGGTGCACGTACCTCGTAGCAGCCGGCCGTCCGCTGGATTCAGTGCATCAATGGCCATACGAATGCCAAGAGCATAACTCCTAGAGCTGTCGGATTCCTAGGTCGCACTATACTGCCAATCGCTGTGTGAATGCAGTTTTGCTGGCCCCTCTCCGTGCTGGTGCTCGATTCCATCAAGGTGTTGGGCAACTACGAGCGGCTGCACTCAACCCCCCGGCTACCGCTCGGCCGAACAGTACGAGCACGACCACCAGAGGAAATGCCACCAGCACCAGAGAGGTAGCCGTAACCAACCGGGGCCCTCTGCGCGGCCGCCCCGGCCGGCACACAGACGCGGTAGCGCTGGACGGAGCCGGGCTGGCCCACCACCGTGCAAGGCCGGCGCCCCGGAACCACCAACACCCGCCGCCGTCTACGCAACGGCCCCCGCCAGGACCATCAGACCCAGGAGCCCCCCGGTCGCTTCCCGCTAGACCGGGCCGGCCGCTGCCCGCCTCAGCCGTACGGCCCCGCCCCCACCTACCACCCGGGGGAGGGTAGCTCAGAAAGGCTCGCAGCTTTCCCAGAACTAGCACAGAAGCGTCATGAAACTGTGCCAACTTTGCACTGCCCTGCTAGGGCAGCTGTACCCGCCGGAAGGACGTGCGGGCGTGGGCAGCATGCGGCAACTTGTGGAGGCCACTCCGCGCAGGCAGAAGCGCGAGCGCTTTCGGCGGTCCGCGCCGGCGACGTCAAGGTTCAACTTGCAGTGCCTGCGCTACCGCGCTCCCGCCGCACCCACACACCTGCCGCCTTGCCTCCGCCTCGACAGCTCAAGAGCTGGAGCCTTCGCTCGAGAGCCCCATGGAACAGCATGCTACGGATCTCTGGCTACTGGTGCTGGGTGTCGATGTCGGCCAACCGCGCGACCACCTCGGCTGGATCCGGACTGTCGCCAGGGTTTGCGCTGCGGTACACGCTCACCACCGTCCCGGCAGCGTCGATGACCGCGGTGCCGCCTAACGGGAGCACGCTCTCGGTTGGCCGCCTGAGCCGCCCCCGATGAATCACTCGAAGAAACACCCGGAGGAACGTCCACCAGGCGGCGGGTGACAGGAAGACCTTCCGTAGGCCGCCTTGGTCGAGGCCCAACATGCCGTGCACAGCCCAACCTGGGTCGGAGAGGAGGCGCATCCGCAGCCCCAGCGCCGACCGCAGCGCCCGTAGATGCTCGGGCGTGCCGGGCATCACGGCGACCAGCTCGGCAAGCCCTGAGTCCTCGACCGCGCGGTGCACCTGCACGAGGTGCTCCTGGCACGGCAGTCAGTGTATGTGTCGCGTCACCTCGAGGACGAGCGGCCTACCGCCGAGCGACGCGAGCCGCACGTGCTCGCCGTCGGCGTCGACGAGCTCGATGTGTGGCAGCGGACGACCGGGCTCCCAGGTCATGTTGCGCGCGGCTCCCAGCGGAAGGCCCGCAGTGCGAGGACGAGACCGATCACACCCCACGCGGCGAGCGCGATGAGGTTCGTTGGATGATCGACCACCGTCTCCCCACTGACAATCGAGCCCCGGAGCAGCCTAAGGAGGTGCGTCAGCGGCAGGATCTCGGCGATCGCTTGGAGAAAGGTCGGCATGGCCTCCGTCGAGAACCACGCGCCGGAGATGAACGTCATCGGCAGGTAGATGGCGTTCACGATCGCCGATGAGCCTTCCGCGCTGCGAACGAAACCCGTGATCGCGAGGCCGAGCGCGGCGAACGCCGCCGTGCCCACGAGCAGCTCGATTGCAAACGACCAGGGGCTGCCCGGGAGGTCCGCGTCGAACGCGAGGTGCGCAAGCACGAGCTGGACGGCAACGCTGATCGCGGTCACGATCAGGACCGAGCCAATCATCGCGCCAAGGTGGATCCAGGGTGGGAGCGGGGTTCCGCGAATGCGCTTGAGCAAGCCGGATTCCCGGCGAAGGACGACGGTGATGGCGAGCCCGCCGAATGCGCTGGCAGCGATGCCAAAGCCGATCATTCCTCCGAGCAGGAACGTCGACCCACGTGTGCCGTCGATGTCCGCATCGCCGTAGATCGCACCGAAGATCGCGAGGAAGATGATCGGCAGCAGAAACGTGAAGAAGGTTGCCTCCCAGGTTCGCCAGAAGAGCCGTTGCTGCGCGCGCAGCTCGTGGAGAAACAAGCGTCCGGTCACTCGTCCGCGCCGACGACGTCGAGGAACAGCTCCTCGAGGCTCGGCCGTCGCACCTCGAGGCCTTCGAGCTCGACACCGTCCGCGAGCGCCTGGGTTGTTAGCTCATGCAGCACGCGTGTCGGCTCGTCCGTGCGCATGACCACGAGTTCGCCATCGCGTTGGTACGTGATCTTGACCGCCCCGCTCGCTGCGAGGAGCCCCTCGGGTGTACCCATCGCTGCGATCACGCCCTCATGGAGGATCGCGAGTCGGTCGGAGAGCTGGTGCGCTTCCTCGAGGTAGTGCGTGGTCAGGAGGATCGTGGCGCCGAGGTCGCGGAGCCCGCGGATCGTGTCCCATGCCTGGTGCCGTGCTTCCGGGTCGAAACCGGTTGTGGGCTCGTCCATGAAGATGAGCTCCGGGTTCCCGACGAGCGCAAGACCAAGATCGATCCGCCGCTTCTGCCCGCCTGAGAGCGTGCGGACGCGCGCGTTGCGCCGGTCGCTGAGGCCGACGAGCGCGAGGACCTGCTCGATGTCGCGCGGGCTGGTGTAGTAGCCGGCGAAGAGCTTAAGGATCTCGACAACGCTGAGCTGGGGGTAGACAGCGGACGACTGGAGCACGATGCCGATGCGCGCCCGTAGCTCGGAGCCGGCAGTCGCCGGATCTTCACCAAGCACCTGCACCTCGCCGCTGTCGCGGTCGCGGTAGCCCTCGAGAATCTCGATCGTGGTTGTCTTGCCGGCTCCATTCGGGCCGAGTAGCGCGAAGATCTCGCCACTCTCAATCTTGAGGTCGAGCCCGTGGAGCACCTTCCGCGAACCGTAGGACTTGTGCAGACCACGAACCTCGATCGCGCGCACAGAGCGCGGTGCCCGCGTCGGTTCCACGTCGGCTGAGGATATCGGGCAGCGTTGGTCGCTGGGGACGAGGAGCGCCGGCGCTCAGTGGAGGAGCTGGCCGGACATTCTTGCCATGCTGTCGCTGCGGCCGGCGGCTGGAGGCGGCCATCGAGGCCCATCGTTGTCGTGGGCTGCAGGGTCTCTCCATCGGGTCGTTGGTGCCCTCGCGGCGTCGTCCTTCGAGTTTGCGGGCATGACGGGGTAGGTCTGGCTGCTCCGGGGGTTGCCAAGACCCCATGGCGGGCAGTCCGGTTGTTGTGGAGATGTGGAGAGGCGCTGGACCGGCAGCCAGGTCTGGCTGCGGCCCCATCCGCTGTGTTGGGCCGCCGACCGACGACCGCCGCTAAGGCAGCCCGGACCGCCCGCTGCCCGGGGGAGAGTAGCCCAGAAAAGCGCACAGCTTCCGTACGGAGTGTCACGATTATGTGCGGGGGTGCTTGTGGTGCGGGATCCCGTATGGACAGGGGGAATCTTGTTTCAGGGGTGCCCCTGTTTCGCCGGGATGTGCGGACTCGGTGCGGACACAAACCGGGTGTTTGACGACCCTCGTCCCGGAGGACTTTACCCCTATCACCGAGGAGAACTTCCGGGAAACCCGTTTCGTGGATCGCGCTGGGCTTGGCCTCGAAGCGCTGACGGCCGATAGGGTGTGGTTCCGGAACCGGTTCGAGTCAAGAGGGGTGGGCGAGCGCCGGGCGGCGTTTGAGGTGACGCCGTTCTTGCAGCGTCCCGGGTTGCGGCTCGCAGACGGGGGGATACTCCCAGTCGCGCCCCGGGCTACCGAGGCCCTGCTGGGCCCGACCGGTGCCTACTACCGTCTCCTCGACATCGCGCTGGCCAAAGGACGAGAAGACGAAGCCGTCCTCGGCCGGTTCTGGAACTTCAACGGCCATCTGGTTGAGCTGTACGCGCTCAAACTTGTCCGAGACGCATGCCAACCGGACGCCGCCAGCCCGCTCCTCTAGGTCGCCGGGAGCGTCCACGGAGAACAGCCCTACACAACCAGCGACGGGAAGACGCTGACACCCGACATCGCGATCGACTTTGGCACAGACCTTGTCCTGGTCGAGGTAACGAGCAGCCGCCTCACACAAGAGGCTCTCGTGGGCGCCCACCCGGAAGCCGTCCGGCAGGACGTCGCCAAGGTCTTGGTCGACAAGGTCATGCAGCTCAGCGACAGGATCGACGACCTCCTGGCCGGCAGAGCGTCGATCCCGAAGGTGGACATGGGCCTGGTGAAACGCATCTGGCCGCTACTGCTCACCAGTAAGGGTCTGCCCCAGACCCCGACTCTCTGGCGCTATCTCGAAGAGAAGGCCCTGGAAGCTTTTCAAAAGCAGAAAGTCCAGCCTCTGACCATCCTCGACCTCAAGGACACGGCTCTGTTGTTCGGGATGGTCGAAGACGGAGCCTCCCTCGTCGAGATGCTCAAGTCGAAGACAACCGGCGACTACGCCGAGCGGCAACTAGGTGCATGGCGCAGAGAGCACAGCCACCACGACATCCCCGCACCCGTTGCGGCTCGCTACGACCTGTCCTGGGAAGCTGTGAGTGAGGACTTTTTCGGCAAAGACGGAAAACAGCAGCAGCCACCCAAGCCTCAGTAAGCGCGCGGCGCCCTATAGCCCCCTCGCGGGCACGCGGGCGGACATTCCACCTGCTCTAGAAGCGCCGCGCTGCTATCGACGATAACAAGTGGCCGTCGCGAGCGCGGGTCCCTAGGCTGCAAGCACGACCAGCACTACTCGCATAGACCCTTGGGGCCAAAGGGGCTCGGCTGGGCTTGATCTCATCGAGGCCGCCCAGAGCCGCAACGAGGCACCTAGGAGAGTCCGGCGG
>JAPOVR010000074.1 GCA_026708005.1 Actinomycetes bacterium | reverse complement strand
TGGCCCGTGACCCCCCAACCAACTACAACCCCAAAGAAGGCTCACACCACCCCACTAACATAAGCCCTGGCACAAACACCGGAGGCAGGTCACTCGTGGCCGCCGAGCGGGCGGCGGCGTCTGCCGGCTACGTGATGCTGATCGCGGACGCGGCCGACTTCGTCGGTCGAGGGGAGGCGTATCACCGTCTGCTCTCCGAGCGACGGGTGGACGGTCTCCTCGTTGCGAGCATTCTCGTCGGCGACGAGTTCGTGAAGGAGCACGGGCGGGAAGGTCTGCCCTTCGTTCTGCTCAACCGCCGGGCACGGGGCATCGCGCTCAGCTCGAGCGTTGACGACGCCCGCGGCGTGCAGGTGGCGGTCGAGCACTTGGCGGCGCTCGGGCACAAGCGGATCGGCTACGTGGCCGGCCAGACATCCACGGAGCCGGTCCGCCGGCGGCTCGCGGGCTTCCGCGCCGGGTTGCGTACGACGGGACTGAGGGTGCACCGCAGCCTGATCATGGAGTCACCCGTCGACGGCGAAGGCGTCTTTCGTGTGACGCAGGAGCTCCTGAGTCACACACTCCCCGGGCAACGGCTCTCGTCGTGTGGAGCCCGACCACGGCCGTTCCGGCCCTCGCGGCGGCACGGCAAAGCGGGCTGCGGTTGCCTGAGGATCTGTCGGTCGTCTCCTACAACGACTCCCCGATTGCCGGCTACCTCGACCCGCCTCTAACGACCGTGCGCATGCCCCTGGCCGAGATGGCGCAGCAGGGGGTCGATTGCCTTCTGCGCACCATCGCCGGTGAGCGGGTCCCGAGTGTGGTCGTCGAGGCGCCGCCGGTGCTCGTCGAGCGCGGATCGACAGCCCCGCTCTCCCACACGGAGGCTTGACGCGCGGGAGCGTCCGTGGGGAGATCGGCCCGAGAAGAAACGTTTTCCTACCCTACCGGTTCGTGTGAAAGGTCGACTGCAAGTGAGCAGGGCGTGAACGAGCATCTCAGCTCGGAGGAGGAGGAGAAGAAGGTGACCCGTAACCATGACTTTGTCGAGCGCCGGCTCGGGGAGCGGTTTTAGTGCGGGCGGCACGGCTCCATCCCGGCGAGAGCCGTCTGCGTATCGAGGACGTGCCTGCTCCCGGCGCGACCGGGGATCAAGTAGTCGTCCGGGTCGTCGGAGCAGGCGTGTGTCACTCCGACCTGCACCTTCTCGACGGGATGTTCGCCGAGATGATGCGGCTGCCGGTCACGATGGGACACGAGATCGCCGGACGCGTCGAGGCCGTCGGGCCCAATGTGCGCGATCTTGAGCCCGGCGCTCCCGTGGTCGTCATGGTCGGCTGGGGCTGCGGGCATTGCCGGTGGTGCGTCTCTGGGCACGAGCAGCTCTGCCCCGCGGGTAACGAGGCGGGGGCAACGGTCGACGGCGGCTTCGCGGAGCGCGTCCTCGTGCCCCATCGCCGCCACGTCGTCCCGCTCGGATCCCTCGATCCGCTGGAGGCGTCGCCGTTCGGCTGCGCCGCGCTCTGTTCGTACGCAGCGGTCAAGCGCGTCCGCTCGCTGCTTGGGGGAGGCTCGAGCTTTGTCGTCATCGGTATCGGGGGCCTCGGCCAGTACGGCGTACAGTTCGCCCGGCGCCTGACGGGCGCCGAGGTGATCGCGGTCGATCTCGAAGCGCGTCGGCTCGAGCGAGCTCGCGCGCTCGGCGCCGATCACGGCGTCCTCGCGGGGATCGGCGCGGCGGACGAGATCCGCGAACTGACCTCCGGGTCCGGCGCCGATGCCGTCATCGACTTCGTCGGCACCGACGACACGCTTGCTCTCGCCGGTCGCGTCGTCGGTAGCCGCGGGCAGGTCGCGTTGCTCGGTCTCGCGGGGGGGGCGATCCCGTTCAGCTTCTCGAGCCTCGCTCCCGAGGCCTCGCTAACGACCGTCGTCGCGGGCACGGTGCTCGACCTCCAGGAGGTCGTTCGGATCGCTCAGACCGGGCGTCTCGTCGCCGAGCTCGAGACCTATCCCCTCGACGCGATCAACCAGGCTCTGGACGATCTGAGAGCGGGCAAGATCGCGGGCCGCGCAGTCATCACACCACAAGGAGAGAGCCCATGATTCAAAGTGTCCTCCCGACCGCGCTCACCGTCTCCGACATGGGGCGGTCGCTGGCCTTCTACTGCGACCTGCTCGGATTCCGCGTGTCGGTCGAGCTTCCGCCGGAGGCCGAGCGCTGGGATTCCTATCACCATCAGGTGTGCGGGATTCCCGACTCCCAGATCAAGGTCGTCTACCTCGTGGTGCCCGACGACGCGACGCACGTGGAACTGGTCGAGTATCTCAGCCCCAGGGTCGACGCCTCGCCCCGGCGGGGTCTCGCCGAGCCGCGAACGGCGTTGGTCGTGCTCGCGGTCGAGGATAGCGCGGCTGCGGTCGCGGGTCTTCGAGCGGCCGGGATCGAGGTGCTCTCCGACCCCGTCCTGTACACGACTGACGAGGGCGTGTCCTCGTACACCACGTACTTCTACGACCCCGACGGGCACGCCCTGTGCCTGTTCGAGGTCCTGGAGAGCACGTGAGCTACGCGTCGTCGTCATCGGTGGAGGGCACAACGGCCTCACGTGCGCCGCCTACCTGGCACCCGCGAGAGCGAAGACGCTCGTCGTCGAGCGCCGAGCGATCCTCGGAGGGTGCGGCACCAGCGAAGCGGAGATTCCTGAGCTTCCGGAGCTCACGTTCAACCCGGGGGCAGTCGAGCTGCTCGGGTTCACGGAGCAGCCGGTCTACCGGGACTTCCGGCTCGACCGGCACGGTCTCGAGCTGATTCCCAACGACCCCTTCTACTTCATGCCGTTTCCCGACGGCAACAGCATCTGCATCCACCGGAGCGTCGAGTCTTCTGCCGAGAGCATTCGCGCCGTCTCGGAGCACGACGCCGAGGCCTACGTTCGCTTCGTAGGATTCTGGTCGGAGCTGGACGACTTCATCGGGCCGGTCTACACGAGGGAAGCGCCGGTCCCGGGACGACGACCCGGCCGGCGCGGTCGCCGCGGACGCCGACCGTGAGCGCACGAGCCGCTACCGCCGCTGGGCCTTCGAAGCAGCGTCACAGTAGTGGGAGCTCGAATGGGCGCCGACTCTTGGCGATGGAGGCACCGGCCCGTCACGCACAGAGCTCTTGCCCTATCCACAGTGATAAATGCGGAACGGTCGATGCTGTCCCTGTCGATCCGGCGGGGTTCATCTTGTCGTGACTTCGAGTCGCTCCGCAGCCCTCAGGAACTGGTCGAGCTACCACAGGCGAGGATCGCCAGCGCTTCACCACGCCTCATCGTTCGCGGCTGCTCGCGGATCGGGCCTCGGAGTAAGTTCACCTACGAGCCGGTACTGACCTCAGCGGCCGCGGCGAGCCCGACCGACTCGAGCCGGTGAATGCGCCATCCCAGCTGGGGGTTGTCTCCCAAGCCAGGCCGAGGTTGGAGAGAACCTGCTGCAGCTGCTCCATCGTGCAGGGCCCCTTCCTCGAGCTCGGCCTAACGGTGCGTCTGTAGCCGTCAGGCCCCGCCAGGAGCCGACGCGTGCCGTGATGGGGTTCCCGGTTCGATTTCGGGCGTCGGCTCTGCCGTTGTGCGGGGGTTTTGTCGAGGCGGCTGATTCGCGAGCACTTCACCCCACGGTCTGTAGCATGATTTGTACTACGCTTGGTGCATGGGTCGCTCCTTGCACGTTCGCCTCGACGATGCCTCAGCCGCCGCACTCGAGATAGTGCGCGCCGGGGAGATGACTGATTCAGAGGCGGTGCGCACAGCGCTGCGCGAGGCTGCGGCCCGCCGAAGAGTCCGCTCGGCGCTCCGCGAGGAGGTGCGGCGCCTGGCCGGCGACGAGGATGATCGCGAGGAGATGCAGCTCGTCCGCGAGCAGCTCGCCGAGCTCGCGCCATCCTCGCCCGACTGACATGGTCCGCGGCGGGGTCTTCCGACTGCCGCCACCACGCCACACACGCGGCCGCGAACAGCGCGGCGCCCGCTACGCGGTGGTTATCCAGGCCGACGAGTTCCTCGAGCTGAGCACAACACTGGTTGCGCCGACCTCCACAAGCGCACGCCCGGCGAGCTTCCGACCGACGATCGAGCTCGACGGACGTGAAACACGCGTGCTCGTCGAGCAAGCGACCGTCGTTGACCCGCAACGCCTCGGCCGATCGGCCGGCCGCCTCCACGTCGGCGAGCTCATGGCCGTAGAAGAGGCGCTTGGCCTGATCCTCGGCCTCTGAACCCACAACGAGCCCGGGCGGATGCACCGCCCGCCGGCGAGCGCGGCGGCCGCCTTTCGGGGGGCGCAGCGGCGCCCTGCCAACGCGCGGCAACTGCCTGTCATCAGCTCGAGCTCTCGTCGAGTCGAGCCGACCGTCGCGGGCGAGCCCTCAGCCCGCCGTGAAGAGTGCGGTGAGGCTGCCGATGTCGCTCTCGTGCTCGAGCGCGAGGGAGCGCTCGGCAATCTCCGCCGCGCGCGCCTCTCCGACGACCGGCGCTGCCTGCGCCGTGAACTTGGCGACGACCTGATCTTCGGACATCGGCGCGGTGGGGCTCCCGAGAGTCTCGCTGATCGTCTTGCGCATGGTGTAGCGGTTCCCGCCCGCCACGATCTCTATCTCGTTCGCGATGTCCTCGATGACCAGCTTGGTGGCGGTCGGCTTGGCCTCAACGGTCTCCTCGGTTGCCGCGTCGTCCTCTGCGATCGTCACCTTGCTCGCCAGCGCAAGGCACGCCGGATCTCTCAGCCGCTCCTCGCTCAGCCAGTCTCGGCCGGGCTCGTATCCCAGCGCTGCCATCGCCAGCCCCCACTGGAGGCTGTAGAGAGCCTCCCAGTAGTCCTTCGGCTCGGGGTTGTCCCACGGGTGGCTCAGGAAGAGCCCGGGCCCCTTGAAGTTCAGCTCGTCGATGTCCTCGGGTCGGATGTCGTGCTCATCCATTAGCTCGCCGATCGCCTGGATCGCCTGGTGGTCGACCCGGGTGGACGGCCACGGCTTCAGCTGCAGCGTGTGGATCGGATAGGCGTAGGGGCCCGGCGTCGCCGTGATCTTGTCGAGATCGTAGTGGGAGTCGGCCTCGACGATGTCCCTCGGCCCTTCGAAGCCTGTCCGGGCAAGGAGCGCGGCGAGCAGGCCGTGCTGCACCATCGCGAGGTGGAACATTCCCCTGCGGCGCCACCACTCGTGCCAGTAGGGGGGCGTCGTCGGCATCGGGATCAGGAACCAGGCGAGGCCGAATGCGTGGTTCAGCCGCTCCTCGTCGAGGCCGAGCACCCTGCCCGCCGCGAGCGCCACCGTCGCGGGGATGTGCCGTGTGCCCTGCCCCGCCTCGACCGACTCCGGCCGGAGCGCCAGGTGCAGGTGTCCGCTCATCTGGTAGCCGGTCGCAATGGCTGTGATCACGTCTCGCCCGCTCGCGCCCGTGCGCTCCCCGACCGCCAGTACCGACTGCGCCAGCGGCGACATGATGTGATGGCCGGGACCCGTCTCGTTGAAGTCTGTGTCGAACGCCATCTGCGCGTTTGCCGCCGCGGCCGCCTGGCAGGAGACCTTGGTCCCGTCACCGATCAGGGTCGACTCGGGGACGCCCGCACCGACAGCCTTTGCGTACTCGATGATGGGGCCACCGGCCATCGAGTAGCCGAGGAACGCAATGCCGACGTCATCGAGGATCGCCTTCTTCGTGCTCTCGACGGCGGCCTCGGGGATCTCATCAAACGCGGCGTCGGTGAACAGTCGAATCAGATCTCTCGTAACGCCCATGCCTTCCTCCGGTCACTCGCGCCAGCGCGACGGCTGACGAACGATTCGGGATGCGCTAAGCGGGGAGCGTATCGCCTTGAAGGGGCCCCTCTGCCGTACCGGCGCCGCTGCCGTGGCGGTGGTTGGTGGCCTGCGGAACCCAACGCGAGGACCTTCAAGCCGATCGTCAAACACTGCTCCGGAGCGGCGGTCGGAGGCCCGCGAGACCCAGCCGCAAAGACCACCCGCCCCCACCCACCACCCGGGGGAGGGTAGCTCAGAAAAGCGCGCGGATCTCTCGCGGGCTGTCACAAGAGTGTCACGAAACTGTGCCAACTCTGCGCACCGCTGCTGTCGGGTCTGCAGCCGCGGGGAGCAGGGCAGCTCGACGAGCGCGCGCGACATATTTGCTGTGCCGTGCCTGCAACTGCCGACAGCGGCGACGATGGCTGGGCCGCAGCCGCGGGGCGTGGAGGGTCATCATTGGGGCGCGCAACGGCCGGCAGCGAGCCCGAGAGGGAGCCTTTGGGAGGCGAAGCCATGAGGAAGGGATACGTCGATACCGCGCTCGGGCAGGTCCACCACGTCTCGGATGAGGGAGAGCGCCCGGTCATCCTGCTCCATCAGGGGCTGCGGTCGGGGCCTCGTTGGAGCGGTTCATCCCGCTGCTCGCTCCCCGCCACCGAGGTGTGGCGGTCGACCTGCCGGCTGTGGGAGCTCGGATCCGGCGCCCGAGGGGGTTCGCGTGCGAGACCTCACGAGCTGCGTGATCGATGTGATGGACGCCCTCGATCTGCCCACGGCTCACCTCCTCGGCAACCACACGGGCGCCACGGTCCAGGCTGAGATCGCGGCGGAGTGGCCCGAGCGGGTGGGCCGGCTCGTGCTGTTCGGCTACGCGCTCGTGACGACCGAGGCAGAACGCCGGACGGAGCTTGAAGTCAGGGTTGAGGAGCTTGACCGCAGCCTGGAGCCGGCGCCTGATGGGGCCCACCTCATCCGCTGGTGGACGTGGTTCCGCATGCAGACGATCCTGATGCGGTGGGGTGCCAACGCCGTTCCGTCCGAGCCGCTCTCGCCGAGCGAGGCGGGCTTCATGGCGGCGGGCATGAGAGACATCGTTCGGTCGTCCAAGGCGTTCGTGCCCGTCTACCGCGCCGTGTTCGAGTACGACTCCGCAGCCCGACTTCCGCTGATCCTGGCACCGACGCTCGTCATCGACGGGACGGGGCCGTTTGAGCCCGAGACCGTCCGCCGCTCAGCGGATGTGGCCAGGCTCATCCCCGAATGCGAGGCGATGACGATGGACGGCGAGGACGGGAACATCGTGTGGTGGCGCCTGGAGGTGCTCGCAGACGCGGTGCGCGAGTTCCTCGACAGAAACCCGTGAGGCCCGTTTGGTGCTTCGCAAAAGCTTGTCTACCATAGGAAGGGTGACGCAGAGCGCTAGCAGTACGAGCGATACGAGCGAGCCCAGCGCCGATGCGCTCGGCGAGGAGACGGTGTCCTTCGGGGGCCGCGAGCTTGAGTACGTCGAGCTGAGGCGCAGCCTCCGCGGGTACGACCGAGCCGAGATCGATCAGCTGCTCGCCGACATGTCGACCCGATACGAGCAGCTCTGGCGCGACCGGGCTGAGCTCCAGGCTAAGGTCGACGAGCTGACTACGGAGTCGGTCCGCCAACGGGAGCGGGTCGAGGAGATGACCGCAGCGACGGCTCGTCACCGGGAGCTCGAGCACGAGCTTCGGGAGACGCTCCGCTCAGTTGAGCAGGCGGCCGAGGAGCTGGAGGACGAGCTCAGGGGTCGGGTACAGGCCGAGGACGAGGCAGACACCGACTACGAGTCGGAGCTCGAACATGCCCGAGCGCGGGCTGTCGAGCTGTTGGGCGTCGCGGATGCCGAGCGTCAGCGGGTGGAGGCGAGGGTCCGACGGCTCCAGGATCTCGAGCACGACTTCCGTGAAAGTTACCGGGCCGTTCTCACGTCGGCGCTCGAGCGTCTCGAGCGCGAGGGGAGCGGGCGGGCCACCGCGCCGCGCCCGCCTGAGCGCCGCGAGGCCAGCCCGGCCCGCCCCGCAGCCCGGCCGAGAGGGCGCCCCCCCGCGCCGCGTTCTGCACGCAGTGAGCAGAGCGCAACGAGCAGGTTGCTCGACGAGATTCGAGCCCGGCTGAAGCTCGACGACGTGCGAGCGCGGCCGCCGCGCTGCACCAGCTGACCGAGCGACGCGCCAGCTGACCAGGGCTACCGGCGCAAGAGTGTCTTGACGCGCTCGGCCGGTTGCGGCGCCTTGGACGCCAGCCGTGCACCCGCCTGAGTGAGGGGCTTACACCCAGAGCGGCCCACACCCTGCGCGGCTTACACCCAGCGCGGGCGTGCTCGTCTAACCGCTCGCCCGCTCCTGCACGAGCTGCCAGATGGCGACGCCGGCGCCGGCGAGGAGGATGACCGATCCGGCGAGAGCGAGCGCGGCTGCGGTGCGGCCGGAAGGTGGAGCCGGGCGATGCGTGGAGAGCGAGTCGAACTCGTGGAGAAGCTCCTGCGCGTCAAGGTTGAGGTGCTTGGCGTAGGCCTGGAGGAAGCCTCTCGCGTGAGACTGGGAGGGGATTCGATCGAACGTCCCCTCCTCAAGCGCCGAGACGTAGGTGGCGCTGATTCCGAGCGACTCCTGCACCGCCGCGAGGCTGAGCTCCTGCTGGAGACGAGACTCGTGGAGGCTCTGCCCGATCTCGGCGGCCAGGGCACTCGCGGCCCACTCGGGTCCTTGCGGTGCCGGCCGGTCCCAGTGGGCGGCCATCGCGTGCCTAAGCGCGCGGATGCGGGGCCCGATCTGCGGGAAGGCAACAGCCTGCGGCACGGCCAGTGCGAGGTACGAGACGAAGCCGACGACGAGGCCCCAGGCAACCTTGATCCAGCCATCCGGCGCCGCGTAGAAGGCGGCTGTGCCGATGGCCACCGCTCCCATCGCCGCCGGGTTTACACCGGCGAGGAACCGGTAGCGACCCTTCGGATCAAAGAGCGCCGGGACGTCGATCTTGCTGCGGGCGAGCAGCGTGTAGTCTGCCAGGATCACGCCCGCGAGTGCAGCCCCAAGACTCCCGATGTGCGTGAACCACTCGTCGGCCTCCTCGATGAAGGCGGGGAAGCCCGACACGGCGAGCGAGACCGCGCCGGCAACGAGCGTCGAGGCCAGGCGGCCGAGGCGGGGGACCGTGTTCACCAGCGAGAGCCCGCCTGTGTAGAGGTTCAGGACGTTGACCGAGATGATCTGCGCGGAGAGCGCCACCAGCAGGAAAATCAAGATCGGGTAGCTTTCGGTGATCCCGGCCGTTGCCACGTACGGGTTGGTGCTGCCGGTGGCCGTGGCTGAGTACGCGCCGAGCCACGAAGCGCTGAAGAACCCCACCGTCGATCCTCCGACGATGCCGATTCGCATGTGAACGCGCGAGCGCGCGTATCGGCAGAAGTCCGCGATGTTGGTTGCGAAGCTGAGCTGGCCGCCCGCGGCGACCGTGAAGAAAGCGGCGACACCGACCCAGGTAAACGACAGATCCGTCGGGCTGAGGACCCGCGAGAGGCCGAACGCCGGCTCGTCGGTGGTTAAGTACAGCACGACGAGAATCGCGACGAAGCTGATGATCAGCGGGCCGACGAACCGGACGAAGTACCGCAGCGCATCGAAGCCAAGGGCTGCGAGCAGGACGCTGACGGCGCCGAAGACGACGGCGACTGGGCCGAGGCCGAACCTGTGCCCGGTAAGGGCGTCGATGAGCACGGTGATTCCGAAGGCGGCACCGAGGGCCTGCGCGCCGAACCAGTACGCGGCTGTGATGAAACGGAACATCGACGTCAGGCCGCGGGCTCCCCACTCGCCGAACGTCGCGCGCATGGCCACCTGGCCGGGGAGCCCGTCGTCGACGCCGGCCCGCCCGGCGAGCGACAGCACGGTCGTCCCGACCAGCGCACCGGCACCCATCGCTCCGGCGGCCCACCAGAGCGGCAGCCCGCCAACGGTCACAGCAAGCGCCCCCAGGACGTAGACGAGCGGGCTCAGGTTGAAGGTACAGAGGATGGCGAAGAGGTCGTGCCAGCCGACGGTGCGCAGCTCGGCTGGGATCGGCTCGATCCCGAAGCGCTCGACGCCTGGGCGAAGCCGCCCCCGTGTGCCGTCTGACGCGTCGGCCATCAGGGCGCGCGGCGCTGTGGGGCGGTCGAGCGGGCCGCGCTGCGCCAGACCGATCTCCTCGGCGTGGGCGCCGGCGGCGCCAGGGACAGGGCCGGCAGGCGCCGATGCATGCCGCTGGCGGGTCGGATCGGGCTAGCGAAGCGTGGGCCTATCGCCGGGGTGAGAGTCTCGCCGTGGCCCACGCCGGAGAGGGTAACGCCTCCGCCGGGCAGCTCGCCGAGGTGGGGATACGGCCCCTGCCGGCGCCTAGCCGTGCTCTCATCAGCGACGAGCGACCCCTCGTGCGGCATACTCCATACGACGAGCGCACCACGCGGGAGGGAGCGATGGCCACTATTGAGGCGGGGGAAGTCACCAACGAGGAGCTTCGCGGGTTCCTGTGGACGCTGTTCGGGAAGCTGTCTGCGCCGACGCTGACGAAGGAGACGACCGCGCTTCTGTGCGTGGACATCCAGTACGTCGACGCGCATCCTGACTTCGGGCTTGGAGCGAAGGCGAAGAAGCTCGAGCTCGCGCACTTTCTCGACTACTACTGGGAGCGCCTTGAGAACATCGTTCTCCCCAACGTCCGCCGCCTGCAGGAGGTGGCGCGCTCGCGAGGGATCGAGATCGTCCACATCCGGGTCGCCTCAAGCACGGCCGACGGGCGTGACAGCACGCTGCGCTACAAGTCGTTCGGGCTTCGCACGCCGCGCGATACGAAGGAGGCGCAGTTCCTCGAGGAGGTGGCCCCGCAGGGGGACGAGATCGTGGTCAGCAAGGTCACGTCGAGCGCGTTCAACTCGACGAACATCGACCGCATGCTCCGCAACATCGGGATCCGCAACGTCATCGTCACGGGCGTCGTCACCAACGGGTGTGTCGAATCGACGACGCGAAGCGCGGCCGAGCTCGACTACGGCACGATCGTGGTCGAGGACGCGACGGCCGCCATGGCGCCCCAGCTCCATGAGCACTCGCTGTTGAGCATGGGCTACAAGGATGCGGCCATCCGCTCGACCGACGAGGTCGTCGAGCTGCTCGAGGCTCTCTAGGGCCGCTGGTCGCTCTCCGTCCTCAGGAGCGCAGCCCTCGACGGCCTGAGGCTGCCGAGCGCGTCCCCACGGCGGCGAGACGGCCTTTGTCCTGATGCTCTCGGGCGCTTGGAGGAGCCCCGCGTCGTGACGGCTCCGGATCCGCTGGTGGGCAGGGTTGCGATCGTCACGGGAGCCGGCCGGGGCATCGGCCGCGCCATCGCGCTGGCGCTCGCCGAGGCCGGCGCGAGCGTGGCGCTTGCCGGCCGCAACGAGGGGGCTCTCAGGGGCCTCGTCGAGGAGATCACAGCGCTTGACCGGGAGGCTCTGGCCCTTCCCGCCGACGTCACGGACACCGACCAGGTGGAGGCGCTCGTTGCGCGCACCGTCGAGGGCCTCGGCGGGCTGGACATCCTCGTCAACAACGCGGGCGTGCTGGTAGTCCGCCCGCTGCTCGAGACGACCGACGGGGACTGGGACACGGTGCTCGACACGAACCTCCGGGGGACGTTCCTCTGCACCCGATCGGCCGGCCGGGTGCTGACCGAGCAGGGCTCCGGGAAGGTCATCAATATCGCGTCGCACGTGGGCATCGTCGGGATGGCGAGCGTCGTCTCCTACTGCGCCTCCAAGGCAGGCGTGATCCAGCTGACGAAGGCGCTGGCGGTGGAGTGGGCCCCGTTCGGCGTCCAGGTGAACGCGATCGCTCCTGGCTACGTCGAGACCGACATGAACGCCGAGGTTCGCGCGCAGCCGGAGGTGCTCGAGCGTGTGCTGCGGCGCATCCCGGCGGGGCGCATGGGGCGCCCGGCGGAGCTGGGCCCGCTCGCTGTCTTGCTCGCCTCCTCGGCCTCCGACTTCATCACCGGGGAGACGGTCGTGATCGACGGAGGACAGATCGCCTGGTGATGACCCGGCGTATTCCCCCTGCGTCTCACAGGCGCGCCACCGCAGGGCTGGCCGGGCAGCGCTCGGCGTCCCGATGAAGTTCGGCGTCCACCTCCCGCAGTGGGGGCCGCTCGCAACCCGCGATGCGGTGCTCGCGGTCGTCGAGGCGATCGAGGGGTGTGGGCTCGACTCCGCGTGGGTGGCCGACCACGTCGTGTATCCGAGTGCGGGAGCCGAGCGCTACCCCTACAGCACAGATGGAACGCCATTTCGGCCGGAGGACGGGTTCCTCGAGGCGTTCGCGACGCTCGCGCTCGCGGCGGCCGCCACCACCCGCATCGCGCTTGGCACGAGCGCGCTCGTGCTGCCGATGCGCGAGCCGCTGCTGACCGCCAAGAGCGTCGCCACCCTCGACGTGCTCTCGGGCGGGCGTGTGATCCTCGCCGTGGGCGGCGGCTGGTGGCGCGAGGAGTTCGACGCGCTGGGGGCGCCGTTTCATCGCCGGGCTCAGCGGCTCGACGAGTCGATCCAGATCATGCGCGCGCTCTGGTCGCGGGGCTCGGCCGACCACCAAGGCGAGGTCTTCAGCTTCGACGAGCTCGCCTGCGAGCCCCGGCCGCTGCAGCCGGGCGGGCCGCCGATCTGGATCGCCGCCGCGGGCGCCGCCGCCCGCCGGCGTGCGGCACGTCTCGGCGATGGCTGGCATCCAATCGGCCTGCGGGCGGAGCAACTCCGCGCAGGGTGCTCAGAGATCGATCAGATCGCTCGCGCGGCCGGGCGCGACCCCGACGAGATCGGGCTGAGCACCGTGATGGGCGTCTCGTGCGATCCGGCGCGGGCCGGAGAGCGCCTGGTCGAGCTCGCACGGGCCGGCGTTAGGCACGTCGTCCTCATCGTTCGCGGCGATTCGATCAGGGAGCGATGTGCGGCAATCGAGCAGCTTGCGTCGGAGGTTGTGCCCGCAGTCCGGCGTGAGCTCGCAGGCTCGCCCGGCGCCCGCGAGGCGTGAGGCCAACGGGCGGGGTGGGCCGGCGGCCGGCGCGTGCCATCGAGCGTAGAGCGAGCTTGAGGTGAGCACCGGGTTGAGAACCCAGCGAGGTTAACCAGCGAGGTTGTTCTGGCTGACTGGCTCGAGCCGGCTGGAGGGCGGTTGGGGGTGACCGAACACGAGAACGAAGCCTGGCTTCGGGTCTGAGTAGCCCGTGCCGGCCGGAGGGCAGCTGCGGCCCCCGCGGCGCTCGGGGTGACGCGGCCAGGCCCAGGCGCAGCTCGCTCGGGTCGTTCAGCCCGGCGCGGCGATGAAGGTGGCCGGACAGCTCGCAAGCCGCGAGCGTTGGGCACGCGCCGCAGCGGGGCCCCTCGGGTGCCGGGGCGGCTGGAAGCCCGGCTGTTGGCTGCCCGGCCGCCGGCCTGCGCCGACCCACAGCCCGCGCCAGCCCGCCATAAGGGACGACCCGCCCCCACCTATCACCCAGGGGAGGGTAGCCCAGAAAGGCGCACAGATTATTCGTGGGGATGCTCGCGACGCGGGATCCCGTATGGACACGGGAAATCCTGTTTTTCGAGTGCCCCCGTTTTTCCGGTACGTGCGGACTCGGTTCGGACACGGACCGGCCGTTGTTTCCATCACGGCAACAGCTCGGATAATCCGGCTGGGCCCCGGTTCGGGGGCTTCGATGTGGAGGTCTCCGTGGCTGTGGCCGGCCCGGGTTTCGTGCGGTGCCACGGTACGGGGGTGGGTGCGTGATGGCAGCGGTGGCTCCGCAGGCCGGGGTGGCGGTGGTTCCGGCGGATCCGTTGGCGGAGGACAATGTGGTTGCGGCGCTTCTGTTCGCTGTCGCCCGGCAGGAGGGGACTGCCCGGGCGACCGAGGTTGTCCAGCAGACCCGCGAGGCCGCTTGTTTTTGTGGTTGTTGTTGGTCTTCCCGTGTTCGGTGTGCTTTGTG
>JAPOVR010000105.1 GCA_026708005.1 Actinomycetes bacterium | reverse complement strand
ACCTCCACCACACCGACAACCAAACCGGCACTCACCAACACAGAGTGCCAACAGCGCAACCTAGCACAGAGGCCGCAGCCGAGGCAGGGAGAACCGGCGTCGGCTCGGCGTGCCGGAGCGGCGCGCTGTCCTCGCTGCTGCCGCCACGGGGCTGCTGCCCGGCAGCAGCCCCGGCTGAGTGGACGCGGGCCCAGCCAGTGCCCTCCTCCCTCTATCGTGGACTCGCGCCCAGGAGGAAACCCCGTGCAGCTCAACACGGAGATCGTCATCGACCGGCCTGTCGCGGCCGTCTTTGCCCGCTTCGCCGACCTCGAGCGCGCCCCGGAGTGGGCGACGCCCGCGCTTGTGCGCCGCAAGCTGACAGAGGGCCCGGTCGGGGTCGGTACGCGATTTCACGCCGTCGATCAGTACCCAGGCCGCCGCGTCGAGTTCACCGTCGAGGTCACCGCCTACGAGCGCGACCGCCTGATGGCGGCCAGCTCGGCGGAGCCAATGGACAGCGGCTGGGAGGCGCGGTTCGTCGAGACCGACGGGGCGACGCGCCTGACGCTGAAAGCGTATGCAACCCCGAAGGGGCCCCTGCGGCTGCTGGCGCCGGTCATCGTCCCGTGGATCCAGATCCAGATCCAGAAGGACCTCGAAACGCTCAAGGAGCATCTGGAGCGCGAGGCGGGCTGACCCCCGCTTGGTGGCAGGCGCGACGGCAGATTTCCCGCAGCGCCGACAGCGTGCGATCCTCTAGAGTCGCAGCGCAATGTCACGCAGCGCTGAGGACTACGGGCCGCAGGGCGATGCGGCACGCCATCTGACGCTGACGGAGCTGGAGGCAGGCCACGCAGCCCTGCCGCAGCCATCGCGCGACCATGGCACGGTTCACCTGATCGTGGCGCGGCATGCTGACGGCGTGCGCAACACCCACGAGCACATCTTGATGACCCCGGAGGGGGGAGTGCCCGGCGATCGCTGGGGCCGCCTGTTGGCCGACCAGCCTGAGATGCAGCTCACCGTCATGCGCCAAGAGGTGGCCGAGCTGATCGCCAACGGCCAGCCGCTCACCGTGTTCGGCGACAACCTGTTCGTCGACCTCGATCTCACGTCAGAGAACCTCCCGGTTGGCTCGCGCCTGCGCGTTGGCGAAGCGCTCGTCGAGGTCTCGCCGATGCCGCACGACGGCTGCGCGAAGTTCAAGGGGCGGTTCGGCCAGGACGCGCTGCGATTTGTCTCCGGTAAGGCCCTGCGCTCCCAGAACCTCCGCGGCGTCTACTGGACAACGGTCGAGGCAGGCGACGTGAGCGTCGGCGACGCCATCAACGTTCTCTCCCGCGCCTGACAGACGCGCGGGCGCACGAGCGCGCCAGGCGTCCGGCGATGGGCGTGGGGCGGCGGGCGCATGGTCTCCTTCGCTCGAGTACGTGCCGTTCACGAGGAAGCGGTTCTCGCGCACGATCCCGATACCGCCTCGCCACCTGCCGGGGGCAGCCGGCGTATCGCGGAGCTCGCAGCGCACCGGGAAGCGCATATCGAGCTCCTCGATCGAGTTGTTACGGGTGTTAATCATCAAGTTGTCGACCGAGTCCATCGCATCCTTGCCGCACCGGCCGCCGTAGGAGCCCTCGTTCACCTCGAGGTAGATCCAGTATTGACCGCTCGCCTCATCGAAGCCGGAGTATGAGCAGAAGTGAACACCGGCCGAATCCCCAGCCGTTGCCTTCGTTGGCAGT
Organism: Actinomycetes bacterium; assembly: GCA_026708005.1. Classification (GTDB taxonomy): domain Bacteria; phylum Actinomycetota; class Thermoleophilia; order Gaiellales; family Gaiellaceae; genus JAPOVR01. The sequence continues at coordinate 12,186 of JAPOVR010000105.1, read as the reverse complement.
ACCTCTGAGAGGGCCAGGATTGTGTTGTCGATGACCCTCTGGATCTGGCAGAAGCAGCTGAAGCATGCGCGCGCGAAAGTCGGGTTGTAGATGGTGCTCCGGGGTGCCTCTACCTGCACAGAGCGGAAGACTCCGTCGTTCTGGGGTACGTGCTCCGGGTGGGTGGCCTCGTCGAGCAACAGCGTCCTGATCACGAAGTACGCGGCGACGAGAAGCGAGCCGCCGAACGGTACGTTATAGCCGGTTGACACCTCGGGATTCGACCCAGTTAGGTCGATCGTGATCTCATCGTTCTCGATCCTCGCCGTAGTCTCGATCCACAAAGGCGTCCCACGGTCGCGCGCATCGTCATCGAGCCAGCCGGTCGGCGCGGTGTATTCGCCGTCGGGAATCCTCGCGATCTCGCCCGAAGCATCCGCTCTGAGTAGTCCATCCAGTCGTAGGCTGCGCTCATCATAACCTCGGCGCAGTACCGCCTGAGCAGGCGCGCGAAGCGATCACGACCGAGCTGGCACGCGGCAAGCATCGCCTCAAAGTCCCCCCTGGTTCATCGTCTCGGTCCGGACGTTGCCGAAGATCATCCTGTCGAGACCTTCGTTCAGCTTGCCCGTCCGATACCAGCGCAGACCGTTGTAGATCTTCGACTCCGCGTACATGTCGAACGCATCCGCGGTGATGCCGGGGGATGAGCCCCGACGTCGAGCACATGCGCCGTCACTGCGGAGAAACCGAGCAGCTCATCCTCCCAGAAAATCGGCGCCGCAACCGCGATGTCCAGCGTATGCTACGCGCCGAGGTACGGGTGGTTGTGCACGATCACATCGCCACCGAGAATGTCACCCTGAAGCCGGTGCAGGAACCCGCGGATGTACGAGGGAAGCGAACCAATGTGGAGCGGCGTGGAATCCGACTCGCAGATCTCTCAGCCCTGCGCATCGAAGATGCCAGCCCCCAGATCCTCAGACTCACGGATGATCGACGAGTAGCTCATGCGGAAGAGCACGCTGGCCATCTCCTTCGCGATGGCGCGGAACGCGCCGCCCAGCACGCGCAGCGTCACCGGGTCGACCTCAACGCGTGGGCGCGCGGGCGGGCCCGGCTGCTGACCAACCTCGTACTCACGCACCGACATGCGGTCTCGACCTCCTCTGCGCTCGGCTCGGGCAGGGCTACCCAGGCGCCTGACAAGCTACCCGCTATGGTCGGTCGAATTGCCTGGGTCTGGAAGGAGGGACAGGGTGGTGTGTGCCGGGGCAGCTGACAAACTACCCGGCATGGTCGAAAGCATCGCACTGTTCTGGCGCCCGTCCTGAGCCTCCTGCGCGCAGGCCAAGGAGTTCCTTGGCGAGCACGGCATCCCGTTCGAGTCAATCAACGTCGCCAACGAGGGAGACGGCGCACGGCGCTGGCGTGAGGCGGGCAAGCCGATCGTCCCGTCGCTGGCCCACGACGGGGTGACGACGCCGATCCTGCACGTATCGCAGATCGCGCCCATCCTCGGCTTGCCGACACCGGCGGCGCTCGGTGCTGCAGGGCTCGCCTGGGACTGCACGCGCGTGCTCGGCGGCTGGGTCGAGCTGATCGAGACGCTCGCGTGGGAGGTGCTCGTTCAGAAGACGCCGTCGCGCGGCCGTTCGCTTCGCAACCTCACCGTCAACGTCTTCCATCCGTTCGAGCTATTGACCGCGGCCTGGAGCACCGGATCATTCGACTGGGACCCGGAGCTCGACACCGCCCGCGAAGAGCAGCTACGAAGCGCCCACACCATCGTGCGCTACGCGCGCGAGCGCCACGTCGGCTGGCTTGACTTCGTGCTCGGGCACGAGGCGCAGCTCGACGATGCCGACCGCCTCATAACCTCGCCCCGCGGTGAGATCACCTTCGCGAACCTGCTCACGCAGCAGCGCTGGCACGCCGCCTTCCACTACCGCCAGCTAGTCGCCTTCCTCGGCGGCGAGGGCCACGATGTCGGCGCGACGGTCGACCTCGCTGCGATAGGCGGACTCGAGCTGCCCGCAGACATCTTCTAGCTCGAGCGCACCGCGGGGAGCGGCCGGGCGCGCGCTAGGAGCGGACGCGCTCAGGGCGGGGGGCGGCTGCCGCGGAGCGGCAGCGGCCTGCAGGGGCGGGGTGGCGGAGAACGCGGGGACCGGGCGGGCAGCGCGGGGAGGAGCGGACGCGCGCTCAGGGCGGGGGCCGGGCGGCGCTGGTGCGAGGCCGTCCCGCTGCCGTAAAGGGCAACCCGCCCCCCACCCACCACACGGGGGAGGGTAGCCCAGAAAGTCGTGCAGCTTCCGCGCGATCTGCCACAGAAGTGGCACGAGACTGCAAGAAACTCTGCACAGCCATGCCGAGACGCCGCACAGCGATGCGCGGCCACGCCGAAACCTGCGCGGCTGCGGCGCGAGGCCGTGTCTCCATGGGCCGGGCCTAGAGCAAGAGCGTCCGGCAGCCGCACGCACGCGGGCGAGCGCAACCCTCGCCGTTGTCCACAGAGGGTAGGCACCCGCGAGGCACGGGCCAACGCGTGCCGCGGCGCCGACGCCCTCTAGCCATCTCCGCTTTGTCGGGACAACCCCCTCCAGGGCAACCCGCCCCTGTACCCGCACAGAGAGTCCGGCTTTCACCCGGTAGCGCCATCCAGGCCCTCCCCGGAGCCTGGGCGGCTCCGACACTCCAAACTCCAAAGAGGACCCGGATCGAACGACTCGCTGGGACTCTCCAGCTAGTGGTCTGACAGTTCCATCGGGTCCTTGCCGTCCAGGCGGTCGAGCTGGAGGAAGTTGATCATCTCGTACGCCGCGGCCGCGTCGAGCGTCATGTTCAGGTGGTCGGCGAGCAGCCGGTTGCAGGTGCGCTTCGTCCACGCGAGCGCATAGGACGTCCGCCGCAGGAGCGCCTGCACGATCTCGTCGACCTTCGCGTCGAGCTCATCGGCCGGAACGGCGTAGTTGATCACGTTCAGATCGGCGAGGTCACGTCCCGTGTAGGGCTTGGCCAGCATCAGGAACTCCTTGGCCTTCGCCGGGGTGAAGTGGAGCGGCGCGAGCGCGCTGCCACCGTCTCCGGTGACGATGCCGAAGTTCGGGCCGCCCTCCTTGACCTCGCCCATGCCAAGGTGGATATCGATGATCAGCGCCTCCTCGTCGGAGATGATCAGGTCGCAGGCGAGCACGAGGCTCGAGCCAAAGCCGAGCGCGTTGCCGTTGACCTTCCCGACGATGGGCTTCTCGATCTCCGCCATCGCCTGATGCACCCGCACGATCCCCATGAACGTCTTCCAGGCGTGAGGCGGATCGGCCACGTACCGGCGTAGCTCAGGGTTGTCGTAGAACTCGCCCGGCATCGGCTGGTAGAACTCTCCATCCTCACCGGTGAGGACAACCACCCGCGTCTGCGTATCTCCGCGCAGGCGGCTGAACACCTCGCCGAGCTCCCAGTGAAGATCGGCTGTGCCGCCTGTCAGGTTTCGCGGCGGGATGATCGTGACCGTCGCGAGCTGACCATCGATCTCAAGGCGGCAGGTCTCGAGCTGAATATCCATGGCTGCCCTAGCCTCCGTGCACGAACGCCGCGAGCGGGCTCGCCTCGTGCTCGGCGATCCCCCCCATGACAGCGGCGTCGAGCCCCGTGCGAGACGCGGCGCCGATCTTCTCGATCCTGCCGACAGACATGCATGCCCCTTTCCTCGACTGCGCGGAATCCCGACTGTACTGCCAGCCGAGCCGGCCCGCCGGGTCAGCACCGGGAGCCGCGTCAGCTCTGGTACGTTCGCCGAGGACACGACGAAAGAAGAGGCCCACCATGGCAAAACTCAGCGACGTCGAGGGCATCGCAGCCACCTACGCACGCAGACTCGCTGCCGGGGACGTGCGCGCGACCGATGGTCTCCACGAGGCCGGGACGACGAGAACGGGTCAAAGAAAGCTCGCGGCTCGCGCCGAGGTATCCGAGCGACGGATCCTCGAGTGGGTCAGCCACGTCGACCTCATGCGGGTCAAGGGCGTCGGCCCCGAGTACTCCGACCTGCTGGAGGCGGCCGGCGTCGACTCCGTGCCCGAGCTCTGCCGGCGCAACCCCGCCAAACTGGCCGGGGCGATCGCCGAGGCAAACACCAGGAAGCGGCTCATCCGGCACGTTCCCAGCGAGAGGATGATAGCTGGCTGGATCGCTGCCGCCAAGCAGCTGAGGCGCATCGTCACGCACTAGGTGACGAGGCGCGAGGCCCAATCTGACACAGGCCCCGCGCGATCGGTCAAGCCTTGGGAGCAGCGGAGTTGATCGGAAGGTCAAGAAGGGTTCTCGTCATCGCCCCGCACACCGACGACGGCGAGCTCGGCTGCGGCGGAACGATGGCCCGCCTCGTCGAGGAAGGCGCCGAGGTCCGCTACGTCGCGTTCTCGATCGCCACGCGCTCGCTCCCGCCGGGATTCGCGCCCAACACGCTCGCCAAGGAGGTGCGGGCCGCAAACGCCGAGCTCGGGATCGACGAGGACTGCGTGACGACGCACGACTTCGAGGTGCGGACGTTTCCCGATCACCGGCAGAAGATCCTCGAGCTCATGATCGAGCTGTGGAGCTCGTGGCCGCCCGACCTCGTGCTGATGCCGAGCCTCAACGACATCCACCAGGATCACCAGGTCGTGGCCGCGGAGGGCCTGCGGGCATTCAAGCGCACGACCGTGCTGGGTTACGAGATCCCCTGGAACAACTTCAACTTCAACTCCCAGCTCTACGTCGCGCTCGAGGAGCACCACATTGAGCAGAAGGTCAGCGCGCTCGTCCAGTACAGGTCCCAGCAGCACCGCAACTATGCGAACCCCGAGTACATCCGCAACCTCGCGCGCACACGCGCCATCGACATCGGGCGCGAGTTCGCCGAGGTATTCGAGGTGTACCGCGTCGTTCTCTAGATCAGCCCGCCGCGATACCGCCACGGCCCCGGGCTGAACCTGATGCCGCGCTTGCGGCAGAACTCCCGCACGGTCTCCACGAGCACGCCCTCGGCGCTGCCGTGCAGCGTGCGCTCCAGCAGGTCGAGCACGGTCACCCCCGTGGGCGGCGCCCCGGCGAACTCGAAGGCCATCACCACGGTCTCGCCCTCCTCGGCACCGACGCGGGCGTCCGCTTCGAGCCGCTCGACAAAGAGAACCCGGGCCGTCCGCCCCTCGATCTGCAGCTCGAGCCCACCGTCCGGCAGCGGTGTGACGGCGTGGCCGCGCAACGCCAGCAGCTCGTGCAGCTCCTCGAGCATGCGCTGCGCCAGCTCGAGCTGGCGCGCGCGCGACGGAGGACGCTGGGCGCGGCCTGCCGCCCTGGCGGGAACGCCAACGGCGAAGGACCCGGCCGGGATGTCCGAGACGACGTAGGAGCTCGACCCGACGATCGCCCGCTCACCGATGCGGCACCCCGCGTAGACGACGGACGCGAGCCCGACCTGCGCGTAGTCCTCGAGCACCACCGGAGCAAAGCGATTCTCGAAGCCCTCGAGCACGGAGTGCCCGATGTTGTGGGTCACCAGCATCGCTCGCTGCGTGAGGAACACCTCGCGCCCGATCAGCACAGGGCGCGCGACGTTGATGAAGACGTCGTCGCCGATGAACGTGAGGTCGCCCACCGCGGCGACGGCCCATGGATCTCGGTGGCCGCCCCCGCCGATGCGGATCGAGCGGCCGGCGTGGACGTTCTCGCCGATGACCACACGCCGGCAACGGACCTCGAGATCCTGACCGAGGTGCGTGAGCGCCCCGATCGAGACGGCCTCCTCGCACTCGATGCTTGCTCCTCGACCGACACGGGCGCCCGGCCCGATCTCGAGCGCAGGCGTAATCAGGACGGCGCCCGCCTCCAGCACGACGTCCTCGCCGATCCGGGCACCAGCCTGTCGGTAGGCCTCGCACTTCTCCTTGGAGGCGAGCGCGCCGAACGACCCCGGATCGTCCCGGAGCATCGCGATCAGCTCGGGGTCGAGCCCGCAGCCCTCTGGAACGCCGTCGGCGGCTGCGGGAAGCGTGACTCCCTCCAGCGAGACGTCGAACAGGCGGGCTCCCTCATCGACCTGCAGACCGCCTCCCTCGGCCAGGAGCGCCTCGACGTCATCCACGGTCACGAAGCCCGGCCTGTCGATCACCGTGAGGTCGACGCCGTGACGCTCGGCGAGCTCGCGCGCCTTCCTCGTCACCTTCCCTGGCGCGCCTGCGGAGCGCTCGACTGGCTGCGCGCGACGCTCGAGCACGCGCTCGACCTCCTCGGTGCTCTGCGCGATGACTGCGAGCTCATGCCCGAGCTCGACCTCGCTTCCCAGCGCAGCCTCCTGGAGCAGCGTGCCATCGCCCGGCGCGACGACCTCGACCGTGGCCTTCGTCGTCTCGACGATGCAGATGGGCTGGCCTCGCGATACCTCGGCACGGTCGTCGGCGAGCCACTCCACGACCAGCGCGCACTCGGTGGTCGCGTCCTCGCGGGTGACGACGACCGGAAGCACCGCGCCTCAGACCTCGACGCCCTGCAGCGAGAGGACAGCCGCGACGATGTCCTCGCTCGCCGGCAGCACGCGCTGCTCGAGCGTCGGCGCCGCCGGAATCGCGCAGTCGCGCGCGGCGACACGCCGTGCTGGCGCCCGCAGCTCATCCCACGCCTCCTCCTGCACCCGCGCGACCAGCTCGGCCCCGACGCCCCCGGTCAGGCCCCCTTCCTCGGCGGTGATGAGCGCGCCCGTGCGGGAGACCGAGTCGAGAACCGGCTCGACGTCGAGCGGAAGCAGCCGGCTCAGGGCAACGACCTCGCAGAACAGCTCGTGCTCGAGAATCAGCTCGGTGGCGGCCTCGATCGCGATCGGCACCATGCCGCCATACGTTGCGATCGTGGCCCTCGCCCCCGCGAAGTCGTTGCCGGAGAGGGTCAGCGACGGGTAGGGCTCGCCGCGCTCCCAGCAGCTGAGCTCACCGAGGTAGCCCCCCGCCCGCCGGCGCATTGGGCGCCCGTACATCAGCTTGTTCTCGATGAAGAACACGGGGTCATCGTCGAGCACGGCCTCGGCGAGCAGCTCCCCCACCTCATGGCACTCGCTCGGCGCGACAACCCGGATGTTCGGCACGCCCAAGAGAAGCTTCTCGAGCGACTGGCTGTGGGTTGGCCCGTACCCGCGGCGCCCGCCCATCGGCGTGCGCACGACGAGCGGTACGGTGACCTGGCCGTCGTACATCTCGCGGAACTTCGAGATGCCGTTGACGATCTGGTCGAACCCGAGCGCAATGAAGTCGCCGAACATGATCTCGAGGATCGGCCGGAAGCCGCGGATCGCCATGCCGGAAGCCACCCCAAACAGCGACAGCTCGCTGATCGGCGTCGTGATCACGCGGCCCGGGAACCGGTCGCTCAGCCCCCGTGTGACCTTGAACGCGCCGCCGTAGGGGTCGAGCACGTCCTCGCCGATCAGGTACACGTCCTCGCGCTGCTCGAACAGCTCGAGCAGCGTCCGGTTCAGCACCTGAGCACAGCGCTCGGCCATCGAGCTCAGGCGGCCTCCGCCGACATCGCCTGTTCGAGAGCGGCCGCAAGCCGCAGCTCGCAGGCCTCCTCGATGCGTTGGCGCTCGCTCTCGTCGAGGTCGGGCGCCGCCACCCTCAGCGGGTCGCCCGGGCGGTGCGCCTCGATCTCGGCAACATCGCGCGTGTCGTCTCCCTTGCTGTGCGGGCTAAAGCGGTAGGTTCGGAGCAGGAGGAAGACCGGGCCGCGGCCCTCGCGCACCCGCCGGACCGCCGCGAGCGCCTGCTCATGCACCTCGCGCACGTCGCTCGTGTCGAGCTCCACCGTCTCGATCCCGAACGATCGGGCCCGGTCGGGAATCGAGCCCGCCAGCGCGAGGCTGCTCGGCGTCGACTGAGCGTACCCGTTGTCCTCGAGCGTATAGAGAACGGGCAGCGACCACAGCGAAGCCATGTTGAGCGACTCGTAGACAGCGCCCTGACCGAGCGTGCCATCGCCGAGGAACACCGTCGTCACGGCTCCGCTGCCGCGCTCGCGCTCGGCGAGCGCCATCCCCGTGCCGACCGGCACGATGCTTCCCTGTACGCCGTTCGAGTAGAAGTTGCCGTGACAGAGGTGCTGGCTGCCGCCCTTGCCGCCGCACACGCCGGGCGCCTTGCCCATGACCTCGCACAGCAGTCCGAGAACATCGTCGGTGAACGCGAGGTAGTGGCCGTGGCAGCGGTGGCTGCTGAACACGATGTCGCGCTGCGGATCGAGCGCCTTGACGACGCCGACCGCGTTGGCCTCCTGGCCGATGCAGGTGTGGGTTGTGCCAACCAGCCGGCCCTGCGCGAACAGCTCGAGCAGGGTCTCCTCGAACCGGCGAATCAGGTACATCTCCCCATAGAGGCGTTCGAGCTCGGCCATCGCTAGGCGCCCATCGCTCGGCGGGCCTAGATGTACCCGAGCTCCGTGAGCCGGGCCACGACAGCCGAGCGCTGCTCGTCGGTCAGCTCGTGCTGCTCGACACGATCGAGCTCGCGCTGGAGGAGGTAGCGCAGCTCCTCTGGCGCATCGGCCGCCCGGTCGAGACGCTCGCGTGGATCGGCATCGAGTCGGTAGGCCTCCTCGCGGTCGTCCCCAAGGTGGCGGATGAGCTTCCAGGGCGGACGGCGAACCGCGACCTGGGAGAGCACGCCGCGGTCGCTCGTGGCGCAGAACACCGCGCGGTCGGGCTCCTCGCCCCGAATGGCCGAAAGCAGCGAGATCCCGTCTGAGGGGACGCTCGGCAGCCCGACCAGCTCCAGCACCGTGGCCAGCAGGTCGACGATGCTGACCTGGCACGCGACCACGCACGGCTCGACACGACCTGGCGCGCTGAGAATGAGGGGCACGTGGATGACCTCGTCGTAGAGCGTCGCGCCGTGGAGGTGGTAGATCCCGTCGATCGACGTCTTGTCGGGGATCCGCTCACCCCACGACTCGCCATGATCCCCGAGGAACACGATGGCCGTGTGCTCGCGCAGGCCGTGTGACTCGAGCTGCTCGAGCAGGGACGCCACGAGCTCTTCAGAGGACCGCTCGACGGCCAGGCGATACTGCTCCCGGCAGGCCTCGAGCCCAGCCGCGGTATCGAGCTGCAGCCGCGAGAGGTACTCCATCTTCGCCTCACGCCACCGCGTGTGTGCTCCGTGCGCGACGCCGGGTGGCAGGTGCGTCGCCCAGCTGTGGACGAAGAGGAGGAACGGCCGCTCGCGCCGCTGGCGCAGCCAGGCGCTGACGCCGTCGAGGTTCTCGGTCGTCCCCAGGACGTTGGCGCTCGGCCAGCCGCGAAAGAGGTAGTTCTCATCGAACACGAAGCTCGCGACGTCGAAGCCGCCGGCGGCGAACAGGTCGAACACCGTGGAGAGCGATGTGCCGATCCCATCCTGCCAGCCGAGGTAGCCGTGCCGATAGGGGTAGAGCCCCGTCGCGAGCGAGGCCAGCGAGGGCGCAGTCCACGGCGCGGCGACAATCGCCTGATCGAAACGGGCACCCCCACCCGCCAGGTCATCGAGCGTGCGGGTGTTCACGAAACGCGCGCCGTAGCAGCCGAGATGATCTGCCCGCAGCGCGTCCGACACATAGATGACGACGTTCACGCTGAAGACGATAGACGGCGCCACAGCTGCCCGATGGCGGCGCCGCAGCTGCATCACTTGCCCGAGAGGCAGGCGGCCAGCGGCACCCGACAGCACCAAGCGGCAGGTTCTAGCCCTCGTTCGAGAGCAGGGCCCGCACCGCGGGCAGGCTCCTCGCGATCCGCACGCCGTACCACGTCACGAGCTTGCCGTCGATCAGGTGCACCCGCCCGTCGCGTACAGCCGGCAGGCCAGCGTAGGGCTCGAGCTCGGCAAGGTCCGCGGCGCTGAAGGGGTACGGCTCGTCCGGGAGCAGGATCACCTCCGGGCACAGAGCAGCCATCTCGTCGAGCGTCACGCGCGGGTAGCGGCAATCGCGGCCTGCATCTCGCTCGCCCGTGCGCTCCGGCGCGCGCCCCAGATCGGCAGCGAGAGGAAACCGGCGCCGGCGCTGCGCGAAGACGTTGTCACCCCCGCACACGTCGAGCACGTCGTGGACAAACGTCCCCTCGCTGACCGTCATGTACGGCTCCTTCCAGATCGGGCAGAACACACGCACGCCCTTGCCGGCGACTCGCGCCCGCACGGCGGCCTCGTAGACAGACTCGACCTCCCCGAGCAGCTGCCGCACGTCCGCGGTGCACTGAAGGAGCTCGGCCAGCCGCCAGAGCAGATCGATGCCGTCGCGCACGGTCGTCGGCTCGAAGACGTAAACGGGCACACCGTGGCGCTCGAGGCGCTGGACGTCGCCGGGGCGATTCTCCTCGGCGACGGCGAGCACGAGGTCGGGTTGAAGCGCCAGCATCGCGTGGACGTCGGGGTTCTTCGTCCCGCCCACCGATGGCTTCCTCTCGACGGCGTGGGCGGGCTCGACGCAGTAGTCGGTGCGCCCAACCACCCGCTCGCCGCAGCCGAAGTCGAAGAGCGCCTCGGTGATGCTCGGCACGAGCGAGACGAGACGCCGGGGCTCAGGGCCAACCCGCAACGTGCGGCCAGCGTCGTCGACGAACGTCCTGCGGGCGCTCAACGTGCATCCTCTCGCCGGGCCCGGCCTACACGGGCTGGCCGCACACGGGCTGGCAGGACGAGCGCGGCGCGGACGCTGTCAGGAAGCACAAACCCCCAGTCGGGCACCACGCGAGCGGTGTCATGGGTTCCGGTGGCCATGGTCGCGTTGATCATTGCGCAGGAGGAGCCCTGGCATCGCGCACAAGTGGTCGCAGCGGCCGAGCGGCCCCCTAGCTTGTGCGTCGAAGCGAGCCTGTAAGCTCAAGCCGCCAACCAGGCCCGGCGCATCCACGCAGCGCTGAGATCAAAGCGCTGAGATACCGGTAGCCGCTACCTCAACGGGAGCGCAGCCGCCGGCTCACGATCGAGGCCACGGCAGACCTGGATCCGGCAGCCGCCGGGGAGGAGGAGCATGAAGTTCGCCTTTTTCGTCATCAACCAGAGCCCCGAAGGGCTCCCGATGAAACGCGTCCACGACGAGGGCATGGAGCAGATCGAGCGGGGCGAGGAGCTGGGCTACGACGGGCTCTTCGTCACCGAGCACGCCTTCATCATCACGGCAAGCCATCTCCCCACGTCCTGCTCGGCAACAACGCCGCGCGCACCGAGCGCATCCGGATCGGCACCGCCGTCAGCGTGCTGCCCTGGCACAACCCGCTCGAGCTCGCCCATGACTACGCGACGGTCGATCTGCTCTCGGCCGGCCGGCTGGACTTCGGTGTCGGCCGCGGACTCTTCAAGGGCGAGTTGGACGGCTACAGCATCCCGTGGGGAGAGGCGCAGGAGCGCTTCGACTAGAGCCTCGACATCATCCTCGCGGCCTGGACGCTCCTCGCGGCCTGGACGCAGCAGCCGTTCTCCTACGAGAGGAAGTTCTTCAGCTACCCGAGGGCGAGATGATACCGAAGCCGCTGCAGAAGCCCCACCCGCCGCTGTGGCAGCCGTGCCTGAGCCCGTCCACGATGGAGAAGTGCCTGCGCCGGGGGATCACGCCGATCCTGGGCACGACGCTCACGCCGCTGCCCGATTTGAAGGCGATGTTCGAGCGCCTCGCCGAGGCGATGGAGCAGACCGGCACGACCGGCATGCACCGCGTCGCCCGCCCCTTTGTGTACATCAGCGACAGCAGCGAGCAGGCCCACGCCGAGGCGCGGGAACCAATGCAGTGGTTCCTCGACGACTTCGCCGGGATGTTCGAGCTGCCCGAAGGCACGGTCTGGCCAGAGACCTACAGGTTCTTCGAGCGGTGGGGTCAGTACATCCGCTCGCTCACCTGCGAGCAGCTAGTAGAAGAGGACCTCGTCTGGTTCGGAGACGCCGAGGCGATCGCCGACAAGATTCGCTGGCTGCGGGATGAGTGCGACGTCTCCGACGTGCTGGCCTTCATGCACTTCGGCGGCCTGGAGCACGAGAAGGTACTGAGATCGATGGAGCTCTTCGCGACGAAGGTGATGCCGCGGTTCCGCTGAAGCGGCCGGCGCGGCAGAGCCGCGGTCGCGCTGTCCCCCGGCACGAGCGCCGAGCCGTCCGGCTCTTGACTTGCCCCTGGTGTTTGTGCGGGGGTTTGTGTTGGTGGGGTGGTGTGAGC
>JAPOVR010000023.1 GCA_026708005.1 Actinomycetes bacterium | reverse complement strand
TTCCCCGACCCACACCCCCACACTCAGAGCGGACCAGCCCCAGGAGAGCACGTCACTGACACCGCAGGGACAGGTTCCCGCCCGTTTGATCATCCAACGGTTCGAACAAGCCCGCGACGAGTGCTCTCAGGACCCGCGCCGACTCGGAGTGTGGCTGCCGATTCTCCAGTCGTATGCCCCTGCGCTACTGGCGACGGCAGAATCAGCCGAACGCCTCGCGAAACAGCTCGTTGCAGAATGGCTCGAGCAGTACATGTTTGGCAGCGCGCAAGATGCCCGCGCCCGTGCGAAGCACGTAGCCGAATACTTCGCGGACTTCGATGAGCATCGCTCTCATGACATGGGTATCGCCCGAGATTCGGCGCTAGCACAAGGGGTCGCCATCGGTGACCCTGAAGATGACAACGAGCTACAGGACGCTGTTCTGAGCGTCCATCACACAGTGATGCACACCTTTAATCGCACGCAGGTCGTGAAGATCATTAAGAACCACCTCGGACAAGGCTTCATCAAGCACGATCGCCGTTCCCGTAGTGAGCAGGCTCCCCAACCTCAACAGCCTTCCCCACCGACGCCGTCGTGATTCAATCCGCCCGGCTCGTCTATTTCACCACATCCTTCTAGGTAGTCCTTCTAGGTAGTCCGCCCAGCGCTGCATGAGTGCCCGGCGCTTCGCGAGCAGATCGCTTCGCGCGTACGCCTGCTCCACGGCTGATCCGACCGCGTGCGCCAACGACAGCCCCATGACCGCGTGCGGCGCGTCGGTGCACTCAGAGGCCCAAGTCCTGAAACTGCTTCTCAGACCGTGAATCGTCGTCTGTCCCGCAAGTCCAACGTCGTGGAGGAGCTCCGTCATCGCCATGTCGCTCAGGGGCCTGCCTGGCCGCGCTGGGCTCGGGAAAATCAGCCCGCTGCCATCGTCGAGACTCCGGGCCTCCTCCAACGTGGCCAGCGCTGCGTCGGACGACGACTGGCGATGCTCGAACCCGCCCTTCATACGCGAGCCTGGTATCCGCCACTCCGGTGCACCGGTGTCGATCTCGGGCCAGATTGCACCCCGAGCCTCGCCGCTTCTTGCCGCGGTCAGAACCACGAACCTGAAGCACAGCCGCACCGCCAGCGACGCCCCGGACGCCCCGACGACGCGTAGCGCCTCGGGGACGTCGGGGTAGGGCAATGACCGGAAGGGTAGGGCAATGGTAGGGCAATGACCGGAAGTGTTCCCTCACGGCTGGCATCGAGGGCAGCGCCCTGTCAATGAGCTCGCCGGCGACGTTGATCTCCACAAGGCCGTCCGCCATGCCCCAGCGCAGCACTGCGCTGATCCGTTGGCGGGGACCTTGCGGGCGGTCTCCTGCTTCTCGCCCCAGATGGGCGCCAAGACAGCCCAGCACGTCCTCCTGGCCAATCCGGCCGACGGGCGTGTCGCCGAGGGTCGGGAAGGCGTGTTTCTCCAGACTCCCCATCCAATTACGTGTGTGCTGTCCGTTGCGCCAGCGAGGCTTGTGAGCCTCGAACGTCCGTTCAGCGGCTTCGCGGAAGGTCGGTGTCCTGCGCCGGCGTTTTTCGGCGAGCAGGTCGCCGCCCGCGCGCGCCAGTTTGCGGTTCTCGAACGCCTTCTCCCTGGCCTCAGCCAAACTCACGAGCTGCCACCCGCCCAGGCCGATGTCTCGGCGGCGTCCGCCGACAGTGAGCCGCTGTATCCAGCTTTTCGACCCGTCGGCAGCCACGTTCAGGTAGAGGGTTCCGCCGTCGTCATGCAGGCCCGGTTTCGAGAGCGCTTCTATCCCCGCGGCGGTGAGCTTCCCCATTGCTTCCCAACACTTTTCCCCCATGTTTGGTCAGGGAATTTCCAGAATAGAACGGCATTTGCAAGCCTGTTAGAGACGGATAATTACCTATATGACGCTCTTTTAAGAGGGTATGGGGCGCCATGGGAACATCCGGGAAACCGCTAGGCTATGGCGAGGGCCGGATTCGAACCGGCGACACCGCGGTTTTCAGCCGCGTGCTCTACCACCTGAGCTACCTCGCCGCTCCGGCCAAGTGTAGTCGCTGCGCTGCGCGCGACCCCTGCGCTTCGGAGCTGCTCTCGAACCAGGTCGACCAGTCCCCTTGGCGTTCGCGCACGGCAGGCTGGAATCTCGGCGCGGTCATGGATCCGAACGTCCGCGCTCGGTTCGGCGCGGAAGTGCGGCATCGGCGACTCCCCGCGCGGATCTGAGAGCGTGGCGTGGCAAGCAGCGCGCTCCGCGTTGTCCTCAGCCCGAGTGAAAGTGACGCAAGGGGCGCCGTCGCGAGCCATGTCCGAAGCTGTTCCAGCCTGGGGCTGGTAGAGGTCACGGGCACGCTTTCCGTTCGGGTCTTCTTCCAACCCCGGTGGCTTTGAGGCGATCCGCTCCGGGGAGACCTTGGTGAAGCCAAGGGTGACGAGAGGGCCGCCGTCGCAGGCGTCGACCGTAGGAGCTGCTCTCGCCCGGCGGCGCTCGCGCCGGTTGCTCATCCGCCAGCCGGGCGATGCGTCTCGGCTGGACAGCACGGTCGTGCGCAGGGGCGGGCTGAGTTGGAGCAGTTTCGTGACGCTTCTGTGACAGCTCGTGGGAAAGCTGCGAGCCTTTCTGGGCTAACCTCCCCCGGGTGGTGGGTGGGGGGTGGGCTGTTCTTTGAAGCGGCAGAGTCTCTTGTCCCGCCTGCCTGCGCCGCCGCTGCCGCAGTAGCGGCGAGAACGACCAGACAAGAAACCCAGGCCTGCCCGGCTGTCCCAACGAACCTTCTGCGCCACCGCCAAGCGGCCACCGGCCGTCTCGGCCCCAACACTCCGCGCCGGCCGCACGTCCCTTGCGGTAACCCCCACTCTGGCGCCAACCCCCCGCTCTGGCGCCAACCAAGAGACCAGGCCGAGACACCGGAACCGAGCGAGCGGGGCGGTCTCGCTGCGGACGTCGACGGGAGCTCTCAGGGCGAACAGGCCTGGTCAGCCTGACGGTGGTGGCTCGTCCGCGGGGCTCTCCTCGCCGTGGCCGGACGGCACGTAGTACCGACGGCCCTTGAGGTGGTCCGGCAGGTGGTCGACGTCGAAGCCTGCCGGGTCGGCGTGTGGGTAGACGTAGCCTTCTCCGTGGCCGAGCTCGCGAGCGCCGCGATAGTGCGTGTCTCGTAGAGCAGCAGGAGGCCGCAGCGCGCCATGCTCGCGGATATCGGCCCGCGCCTCGGTGATCGCCCGGATGACCGCGTTCGACTTCGGCGCGCCCGCGAGGTAGAGGGCGGCCTGGGTGAGGTTCAGGCGAGCCTCGGGAAGCCCGACGCGCTCGAGCGCCTGCGCGGCGGCGACGGCAATCAGGAGAGCTCGCGGGTCGGCGTTGCCGATGTCCTCGCTGGCATGGACGATCATGCGACGAGCGATGAACCGCGGATCTTCGCCGGCCTCGAGCATCGCTGCCAGGTAGTAGACAGCCGCGTCGGGATCGGAGCCACGAATCGACTTGATGAAGGCCGAGGCGAAGTCGTAGTGGGCGTCGCCTGCCTTGTCGTAGACGAGGGGGCGGTTCGTGGCGGCCTCCTCGATGAGCTCGCTGCTGATCGGCTCGCTCTGTGCGCTGGCGGTGCGGGCCGCGAGCTCGAGCGTATTGAGCGCTGCCCGCGCATCGCCGCCGGCTCTGCGCGTGATGAGCGAGACCAGCTCCTCGCTCAGCTCTGCCCCGATCTCAGCAGCGCCGCGCCGCACGATCTGCACAACCGCCGAGGCGGGCAGCGGCTTGAGCACGTACAGCCGGCAGCGGGAGAGCAGTGCCGCATTGACCTCGAAGTAGGGGTTCTCTGTGGTGGCGCCAAGGAGCGTGATCAGCCCTTCCTCGACGGCCGGAAGCAGGGCGTCCTGCTGCGCCTTGTTGAATCGGTGAATCTCGTCGAGGAACAGAATCGTCCGGCGCACTTCCGAGCCGAGCCTCTCCCGAGCGCGCTCGATCACCGCTCGAACCTCGCCAACGGTCGCCGAGACGGCCGACAGCTCCTCGAACGCTGAGGCGGTGAGCGCGGCTGCCACGCGAGCGAGCGAGGTCTTCCCGGATCCGGGGGGACCGTAGAAGATCGCCGAGCCGAGCTCGTCGCGCTCGATCGCGGCGCGCAGGGCGCTCCTCTCTCCAAGAATCTGCTCCTGGCCCAGGAAGCCCTCGAGCGAGTCGGGACGAAGACGGGCTGCGAGCGGGGCCTGCTCGCGCGCCCTCATGACCGAGGCGTCTGAGAAGAGGTTGTCCATGACTGAAGTATGCTCAGCGCGATGGCCGATCGAGACTTCTGCGCCCCCCGCCATGGACATGCGTGAGGCGCGCTGCGGTGTCCCGGCCGCCCGCGCGGTTGGCTTGGCCGCGTCCGCTCGGTCTCACCGGCGGCTGCCCATGGCAGCCGTTGCAGTGGAGCTGCGTGAATGAGTAGCCGGCCTCGGCTCGGCGGGATGGCGCTCGGGAACGGCGTGCTCGTGCACAGCCCCCGGCACTGGGTGTGCGCCGTGCGCGACGAGTATGGCGAGCTACGGGTCGTGTCGGGCAGGAAGCCGCTCTTCGCCTCTGGCGCCAACTCGCCGCTCATCCGCAACCTCGCGCGGGTCGGCGAGGCGCTGGCGGTTCTGCCCGTCGTCGCACGTGCGATGCCGAGCGCCGATCTGCCGCATCGCAGCGGGCGGATGCTGGCGGCCTTCGCCGCTGGTCTCACCGCCGCGCGGCTCGTCAAGGGCTGGGGGCTCACGTCCGCTCGAACAGAGCTGATTCTGGCGGCGCTCTCGGTCGCGCCGCTCGCGTTGGCGGTGCGACGCTCGAAGGTGGCGTCCTACCACGGAGCCGAGCACGTGGCGATCGGAAGCTGGGAGCACGGCGAGCCCCGGGGACGCGTCCACGAGCGCTGCGGGTCACACCTGGTGGCGCCGCTGCTCGCGACCAACGCGGTCGGGAACGTGATCGCTGAGCGTCTTGCCAGGTCGCACACACAGCTCGCCGTGGGCCGCGCGCTGGCGGCGATCGTGTCGGTGGGCGCCTCCATGGAGCTCCTGGCCTGGACGCTGCGCAATCCCGAGCGGCCGCTCGCTCGGCTGCTTGCCAAACCGGGCTCGTGGCTGCAGCGTGCCCTCCTGACGGCTGAGCCCTCCCTTGCCGAGCTGGAGGTTGCCGAGGTTGCTCGCGACGAGTGCCTGCGCCTTGAGGCCGAGCACACTGAGCTCGCCACGCGCTAGAGATGCCCGGCCCGGCCTTTGGGTGCAGAGCCGGCGAGTCACCGTCTAGGATCGGGCGCTATGGACGTACTCGGTGTCCACCACGTTGCCTTGGCGGTCGCCGACCTCGACGAGGCAATTGGCACGTACGAGCGGCTCTATGGAGGTCAGCTCGAGCTGCGCGAGCACCTAGACCACCAGGGTGTCGAGGCGGCGTACCTACGCGTCGGCACCGGTCGGATTGAGCTGCTTGCAGCAATCGATCCCGAAACGCCCGTCGGGCGTTTCTTCGAGCGGCGAGGGGAAGCAATGCATCACCTCGCGCTGGAGGTTGAAGACGTTGGCAAGGCAATCGGGCAGCTTCGGGACTCCGCCGCCGAGCTGATCGACGAGGTGGCTCGACCTGGTCTTGGTGGTCACGAGGTGGCGTTCATCCAGCCGGATTCGCAGCACGGAGTTCTGATCGAGGTGGTGTCGAATGGCCGGTGAGCGCGCTCGCGTCGAGATCGGCTTTGAGGGCGGCGGTCTCGCGAGCGTTCTCACCACGAGCGCTGCCGCCGACGCGCTGCAGAAGCAGCTCGAGGATGGGGGGGACGGAGTGCACGAGATCGTGGGCGAGGATGCGACCTACGCCATCGTCCTTCGCAAGATCGTGTACCTCAAGCGGTTCGCGCGCGAGAGCCAGGTGGGCTTCGGCGGCACGGACTAGATCGACCACCTAGCCGTGCGAGAACGTGGCGCTTGAGGTCGGCATCGTCGGGCTTCCGAACGCCGGCAAGACCACCCTCTTCAACGCCCTGACCCAGGCGGGAGCGGAGATCACCGCGTATGCCTCTGTCTCCGAGAAGCCGAATGTCGGCATGGCGCTTCTGGCGGATGACCGTCTGGTGCAGGTCGCGGCAGTCGAGGGCTCGCCGAAGATGACGCCGGCTGCCATCCGGGTCGTGGACGTGCCCGGCACGGGATCGGCGCTGCTCGGCAACCTTCGCCGAGCCGACGCGATCCTCGCGGTTCTCGATGGGTTCTCGTCGGATGCAGACCCTGACGCTGATCTCGAGCGCCTCCGCGCCGAGCTTCGCGTGGCCGACCTCGATCACGTCGCGCGGCGCCGCGAGAAGGCCGCAAGCGATGCGAAGTCCGGCGCGTCGGCGCCGCGGACTGAGCTGGCAGAGCTTGACGGCCTACTCGCGTATCTCCAGGCGGGCGCAGCGATCGCCGACTACGATCAGGCGGTGCCGTCGTCGCTCGACCCGCTGACAACGAAGCCGCTTATCAGGGTGACGAACGGCCCTGTTGGCGTTGATGCGAAGCTCGAAACCGAGCTGCACGAGCTACCTGAGGAGGAGGCCGCCGAGTTTCGCGATGGGCGCCCCTCGGCTATTGACGAGATCGCCTTGGCGCTGTCGGATGCGCTCGGACTCCTGAGCTTCTTCACAGCGAGTGAGACGGAAGCCCGCGCTTGGACGCTTCGGCAGGGCGAGACCGCGCTCGCAGCTGCCGCGGCGATCCACACCGATATCGCCCGCGGGTTCATCCGCTGCGAGGTGATCCGCTGGGATGATCTGGTTGCACTCGGATCCCGAGCCGAGGCAGCGCGGCAGGGCAAGCAGCGGCTTGAAGGACGCGACTACGTCGTCGCAGACGGGGACGTCCTGCGCGTTCGTTTCAAGGTCTAGACCCGACCTGACGCCGACTCGGCGGCTGGGACCGCCAGGTTGGCGCGCTCTCGCCCAGGTGCCGGGTGGTTCTCTCGCTCCGATTCCGGTCTACATCTTGGGCTGGTGGGAACCGCCCGCGGCCCGCCGCGGTGTCGGCATCCGACAGAGGAGGCAGTCGGGTGCGAGGAAGCAGTCGGCGTCTCGCCGCGGAGGCAGTCAGCGCAGATCGCTGCCATGGCAGCCGCTACTCTCCCCTGTCTGGGTGGGAGGGTGGGTCTGCCCAGGAGGCGTGCCCAGCCCGGCCGCACGACGGCCCCGCAAGCTGTCAGGGAGGCCCCACAGCGAGCCGGTCCGCGAGCTGCCCGGATCAGGCGTCGAGCGGCCGCAGCTCGCCACCCGGCCACCGAGCCGGCTCTGTTGTCCTCGCCACAGCCACGGCAGCAGCCGGGCTCGCTGTTCAGCCAGACGGGTAGCTGCCGTTGCCTCGGCGACAGGGCATGCGCTGGTGGGCCTAGCCGTTTAGCCGGGCGGGGCAATCGCCGCTGCAGGGTGCCTGTGCGGGTGTGCTCGGCGAGACGCGTCCACGTTCGCCGATGGCGATACCACGGACGGTTGAGGGACACGTTGCCCCGAGGTCGTGCCAGGACGGGCGGCTCAGCGGTTGACGCTGTCGCTCTCGGCGACAGGACGTACCGCCGCGGCAGCGTCGAGGAGGTTTGCGTGGTACAATACTGCCGCCTCCGCTGTCCGTGCTGTCCGAGCGTCGTGATGCGACCCGACCGCATGAAGGAGCTCGGCCAGCACATCTCCTGCGAGGCCCTGCGCGCGCTCCTCGATCATCCGCAGGCCGAGGTGGACGTGCCCGAGCAGCTCGCCCTCGCGGGTGGGAACGAAGAGCGGGCCCGCATCCAGCTCTCGCGCTCGGCCGAGGTCGTGCAAGAGCGCTGCCGCCAGCACGAGATCCGCTCGCAGGCGACGATGAAGCCCCGCCGCCTCCCGGCAGAGGGTCGCCACCGCGACCGTGTGCTCAAGCAGTCCGCCGGCGTACGAGTGATGTCCGTCGGGTGTTGCGGGCAGCTGCCGGAGCCGTTTCCGCAGCGTGTCGTCGTGCATGAACGCCTCGACGGTCGATCTCAGACCCGGGTGGGGCAGCTCATCAGCGAGAAACTCGAGGAACCCGTCCAGCTCGGCGATATCCCGCGTCGTCGTTGGAATGAGGGCTGTCGGATCCGCGTCGGCGACCGCCTCCACCGACCGAAGGTCGAGTTGCAGGCGCTTGTTGAAGCGCTCGACGCGGCCGAGAACCCTGACAGCGTCACCTTCCGAGAAGCGCTTGTCGAGCACCTCGACATCGCTCCAGACGCGCGCGTCGATTCTGCCGCTCGAGTCGACAAGCTCAAGCGCGAGGTACGGCGCGCCTGTCCGTGTGGCACGCCGCAGCTTTCGAGCAACCGCGTAGACGCCGTCGACGAGTCGATCGGCTTCGAGGCCAGCGATAGCTGGCGAGTAGCTCACGATCGGCGAGTCTAGAGATCCGATCGGAGAGGACTCCAGCCCGCCGCCTCCGCCCGACCGCCCGTGGCGTCGTTGGCGGGGACCTTTGCACCATCCGCGTGAGATTGCGGTTGCCGGTCGCAGTCACCGGTCAGCGCGCGGTTGATGAGGTCTTCGGTAAGCTCGGCCGAGTGGCCCCCTGCAATCCGCTGCGCGCTCTGGGATGCGGAGCGGGCAGCGAGGTCTGTCAGCGTCCGACTCCCTCGTCCTCCGAGGCGCACGTTTCCACTGCCCTCGTGTCCGTCGCCATGCGTGGTAAGCCTGACGCGAGGCTCGCGAACACCAGCTCAGGCTTGCCGCCGCGCTGGTGAGTACGGCGGCGTTCGCGCCATGGCTCGGCCTCTGCCGCGCGGCGGCCGACGAGGTGCGCGCGGCGCTCGCCGAGGCTCCCACCCGGGCCGAGCGGGAGCGAAGTGGCGGCATCGGTGAGGGGGGCGACGAGACCGCTGCGGTCGACACGATCTCCGAGCAGATCGTCGCTCGGCGGCTCGAGGCGCTCCACCATGAGGGTTATGACTTCATCCTCGTCTCGGAGGAGCTGGGCATGCGCAGCTTTGGGCGGAATCCCGCTCGGCAGGTCGTCCTCGATCCGATCGACGGCTCGGTGAACGCCAAGCGCTCGATCCCCTACTACTCGTTGTCGGTCGCCGTCGCGGATGGGCCGACGATGGGCGATGTCGTCTTCGGCTTCGTCCACGACTTCGCCACAGGTGACGAGTGGACGGCCACCAGCGGTGGCGGTGCTGCGCTCAACGGTCGGCCGTTGAGGACGGAAGCACCGAAGGACCCGCCCGAGATCCTCGCGCTCGAGGCCACCTGCACGGATCTGATCGCTCAGCGAGCCAGCAGCCTGATCGGTCTGTCAGAGCGCCTGCGCGTCCTCGGCTCTCTCGCCCTGAGCCTCTGCCATCTGGCCGCTGGCCGTGTTGACGGCGTGTGCTCCCTGCGCGAGATCCGCAGCGTCGATGTGGCGGCGGCTCAGCTTCTCGTTCGTGAGCAAGGGCTCGCGATCGAGCTTGCCTCGGGCGAGTTTCTCCAAGCGCCGCTCGATCTGGGCCGACGCTCAGTGGTGGTCGCTGCGGCCTCGCCGAGCACGTGCGCACAGCTTGCGCTCGCGGTGACGAGCTGATCCTCTGTCACGCTCTGGCGGATAGGCTGTCTTCGTGCACGTGCGTGACGCAGTTCTCGACGGCCTGACAAAGGTCATCGATCCCGAGCTACACCGATCGGTCACTGACCTGGACATGGTTCGGGATCTCGAGGTGGAGAACGGCACCGTTCGCCTAACGATCGCCCTGACAATTGCGGGCTGCCCGCTTCGGTCGAGCTTCGAAGAGCAGGTGGCAGAGCACGTTGGGGGTATCCAGGGAGTCGACCGCGTCGAGCTCTCCTTCGGCGTCATGACGGTAGAGGAGAAGGCGGCGCTCACGACCAAGCTGCGTGGGAGCCTTTCCTCGCGCAGCGAGGGCATTGCCGTTGATGTAAACACGCGTGTGCTGGCGGTTACCAGCGGGAAGGGCGGGGTCGGCAAGTCGTCCCTGACGGTCAACCTCGCGGCGGCGTTGAGCTCGCTTGGTCGACGCGTCGGGGTGGTCGACGCCGATATCTACGGCTACTCGATCCCCCGCATGCTCGGCATCTCCCAACGTCCGGTCGTCGTCGACAAGATGATCGTGCCGCCGGTGCGGGGCGAGCTCAAGGTCATGTCGATCGGCTTCTTCCTCGACGAGAACGCGGCAGTGATGTGGCGTGGTCCGATGCTGCACAAGGCGCTCGAGCAGTTCCTCTCCGACGTTCACTGGGGCGAGCTCGACGAGCTGATCGTCGACATGCCGCCCGGTACCGGCGACGTGTCGATCTCGCTCGGCCAGCTGCTGCCTCGAGCCGAGGCGGTGGTGGTGACGACACCGCAGCCGGCGGCGCAGGAGGTCGCGGCGCGCGCGGCGGCAATGGCGCGCAACGTGAGCATGCAGGTGATCGGGGTCGTCGAGAACATGTCGTACTTGGTGGGCGCCGGGACCGAGCTGTTCGGCTCGGGGGGCGGCCAAGCGCTGGCGCAGGAGGCAGGGGTGCTCCTGCTCGGCAAGGTCCCCTTCGACCCACGGCTACGTGAGCAGGCCGACGCAGGTGAGCCGATCGTCTGCGCCGAGCCCGACGCCGAGGTGTCCCAGGCGATCGTGTCGATTGCGAAGCGAATCGTCAACAACGAGCGCGCTGGCTCGGGGATCAGGAAGAAGCTTCCGCTCGCCTCGGTCTGATCTGGGTCGCGTGGGCGACTTGGCGATCCTCGGCCCGCTGTTCGAGCCGAGCCTCTCGGGGCTGGGAATGCCGAGGCCCTAGCGGGCGACAGCCGGCGGCCTGCTCGCGCGCACCTGCCGAAGCCTCGGGCGGGGCTGCATGGTGCTACCGGGGCGGCGCTGGCCTGGGCGTGGCCGCGAGGGTTGGCCACTCATCTGCCTGCCGACGTGCTCCCGCTGTGGCGCAGCCGCTGCTCTGATCGCAGTGCGGTGGCTCGCCGCAGTCGCCCGCCGGCGTGTCCCTTCTGTCCAGTGAGTCCCGTCCCTGTGGGGCTCTGCGCACGGGGCCCTGTGCGCGGCGGTTGCGCAGCAGCGGGGCGCAGAGTTGACACAGTTTCGTGACGCTTCTGTGACAGGTCGTGCGGAAGCTGTGCGATTATGTGCGGGGGTGTTTGCGGTGCGGGATCCCGTATGGACAGGGGGAATCTTGTTTTAGGGGTGCCCCTGTTTCGCCGGGATGTGCGGACTCGGTTCGGACACAAACCGGGCGTTGTTGCCATCACGGAAACGGCCCGAATAATCTAGCTGCGTCCCTTTCCGGCGACGTTGATGGGGGGCCCCTGCCCGGCTGGGGTGCGCTCGAGTTTCGTGCCCAGTCACGGTGTCGGGGTGGGTGTGTGATGGCAGCAGTTGCCCTTCAGGCGGAGGTGGTGCCTCCGCAGGATCCGTTAGCGGAGGACAACCTAGGAGGGCCCGGCGAAACACGGGATGACTGAATCCATGCGGGTCTGCTGGTAGGAGCTCAGAGCGGCTACCACGATTCCGCCAGTTCTTGCCTACTGCCGGAGGGAAGCAGCACCTGCTTCTTTGGGGCTGGAGGCGCTGAGCCTTGGTGTCTACGGTCAGCGATGAGGCATCTCTAGGTGACCTACCCTCCTGCGGCTGGTCTCTTCTTGGTGGGGGGTGTGAGAACCCGGGCCGTCTGGGGACTGCCGCGGGCGGGAGGGCTTGGAGCGGGGGTTGGTTGGTTGCCTGTTGTGGCGT
This sequence comes from Actinomycetes bacterium, assembly GCA_026708005.1. GTDB lineage: Bacteria > Actinomycetota > Thermoleophilia > Gaiellales > Gaiellaceae > JAPOVR01. Next base: position 2,355 of record JAPOVR010000023.1, on the reverse strand, counting down.
GGTGGGCCCTGGGGGCTGGATGGTGTCGGTGGGTGTGCCTGGTGGCCGGCTGCGCCTGGGGCGTGGGTCTGTTTTCTCGGTGCGGGCGTTTAAAGCCCGGCTCTTAGGGGGCGGGTAGGCGTGTTGTGGGGAAGAGGCAGACCTGTGTGCGGCGCTGCGTCTTGGTCTTGGGGGTCTTGGCATCGGGCCCGATTCGTGCCCGCGGCAGGCTTCTGGGTTCAAGTCCTGTTAGGCGGACCGGGGCATACCGAATTGCGTACTGTTCGGTGGGAGGTAGAGCTGTAGCAGACTCTTGCAAAGGCTAGTCGGCTTGCTGTTGGGACGACCTCTCCCGCTGTCGATACCAATTCAGCAATGGCCCGAAGATGTCACTCCTTTTCTCTAGAGTCCACTCTTAGGCCGGTGGATTTGCTGCACAGGTGGCCTGCTAACCGAAACCGATGCTTCGAGTCCTCGGCCGATGAAGCCCAATCCTGTGAAGTGCGCTCACTCAGGCATGACTACCGGATCCTGAGAAGGACGGCGCGTCCGCAGCGACTCGAACGCTATGACAGCGCCGGATCACCACCTGGAGGACTCTTCTGCATGGACGTGGTCCGGCAGCCTGTAGTTGATCCCTGCATCGTCGACCATCGAGACATCGAGCATGGCGCTCAGCTTGTTGTTCGTTAGGGCACGACTCTTGAAAAGCCTGTTCATGAGGTCGTCGTACCGGTTCTGCATGCGGAACGACCAGAGCACCCCGAACGTCGGGTGGCGAGGAAACATGAGCTGGTCGGCGATCTGAGGTCCGATCAGCGCGCGAGAGACTCGGAACACGTAGTGCGCCAGCTTTCGGCGGGCGGCCGGTTCGGTCACCCCCGCAATCAACGGAGCGGAGTTGACCAGCGCGTTTGCAAGGGAGATCGACTCAAGCTCGGCATCGGGCTCGCACGCAAGGCCAATCTTGAATGTCTCCAGGGCATCCGATTCGTCGCGGAACAGGATCGTCTCGGGGATGCCCATGAGATGACCGGAGTAGCGCCAGACCTGCATGAAGCTCGCGCGCTCTTCGTCGTTGAACTGGGCTCCCAGGCTCTTCAGGTGTTTCAGGGACCTCGCCGAGAAAGCGGTGATCGCGAAGCCCGTGTGGGCGGCACTGACCGGGGTGCCCCAGGCTTCATGGTCCCAGTCCCCTGAGGCGTCCAGCAGGCGCCTGACCATCGCATGGACCAGCCGAATGCGAACGGACAGCTTCCATCCATCGCCGTCTCTTTCAAGGCCGCCGGGGAGGAAGATCTCCACCATGTGGCGGTTGTTCTGCTTCAGCCGTCGAATACCCTGATCACGCACCTTTCCCGTTATGAAGAACGACTTGGCGATGTTCGTGGCGAACCCCTCCACCAGGGTGCCGCCCACCATCGCCCCCAGCACCAGGCGCGAGTTGCGGTGGAACATGCGGATACCAGGGACGTGCCCGGGCAGGTCGAGCCAGTCGGGCGGAACCGCGCAGGACTCGAAGAACTCCCGCAGCACCGCCGGCACGTCCCGTAGCGCGCGCTCGTCGCCGTCCATCCCGATCTGGATCAGCCTGCCCAACTCCTTCTGGCCGAGAGGGCCAAGCTCCTCCAGCAGCTCGTCGGCTTCGGGGTCGCCGATGACCGCATGAGCGACGTAGTTCCGAGCCCTCTCCGGATCGAGCGCCCAAGCCGACTCGTAGCCCTTCGTGTAGGCCGACGGCATCCTCATCGATCCCACTCCGCGTCAGCTCTCCTTCCCCGCATTCTAACACTCACTCATGGCTCTCACCAGATCAGGGTCCCCCTCTCACTCTCCCTAAGACAATGTCGCCTAGGGGGAGGACGAGACTGCCTGACCGCCCCAGCAACTCCGGTTTCTCATGTCTCCTGCTCCCTGCGGCGTTCCCGCAGCCTATTCAAGAGCGCCAAGAGGACCACGCAGATTGCCAGTCTGCGAGCAGCGCGATCCCCGAACACGCACACGCACGCACGAGCGAAAAGGGGAAGCGCACCTAGGCCGCGCGGCCCACGCCCCGGCGGGGGCGGCGACCTGTTCTTGCCGTTTTCTTGGGGTGGCTTAACGTGCTCTCAATCGGTTTCTTAGGGTGCGTTTAGGTTTGGCTGCTTGCCTCGGTTGGGTATCGGTTAGCGCACGAAGGAGGGAGTGACCGCGATGGGCTGGTTGAAGCACAAGGCGACGGTCGCGTTGGCTGTGGCGGGTGTGGTTGGGGTGGTGGGGGCTGGGGCGGCGTTCGCGCTGGGCGGTGACCGCGACGTGCGGGAGCAGGCGATGCTCGCCGGTGTCGCCACGAGTCTGGGTGTGGAGCAGGCGGCGCTTGAGCAGGCGATCCGGGGC
>JAPOVR010000063.1 GCA_026708005.1 Actinomycetes bacterium | reverse complement strand
GGCCAGGTCCGGGAGCGGCCGGCCGGCCACAGACGGCCCCGTCTTGGGCTACCGGCGCGCTCGTCTTCGGAACCGACCCCGACGGCCGGTCGTTCTGGCCGTCGAACTTCAGCCGACGCGTCTGGAGACCGGCCCTCAAGCGGGCCGGCCTAGCCGAGCAAGGCTACCGCTTCCACGACCTCCGCCACACCGCGGTTTCACGGCTGATCGCGGAAGGAGCAGACATCAAACTGGTGCGGACGATCGCAGGCCACTCGAGCCCAACAACCACGCTACAGCGCTACGCTCACCTGCTCGATTCCCGCGTTTATGAGGCCGCATCGAAGTTTGACCAAGGCACCAACCGGGCACCAAAACACGGCACCGATTCCTTAACAGACAACATAAGACCTTGATTTACAGTAACCCTTAAGAGCGGGAGACGGGACTCGAACCCGCGACCCTCAGCTTGGAAGGCTGACGCTCTCGCCGACTGAGCTACTCCCGCAGGCGATCCAACGATAGCCGCCAACCAACCGTGCCGCTGCAAAGGACAGGCGCGGAGCCCCTGGTAGGTTCGGCGCGTGCGTATCGGCAGCCGCGACGTCGTGATCACCAACCGAGACAAGGTGTTCTTCCCTGGGCTCGACCTCACGAAGGGCGACGTGGTCGACTACTACCTCGACCTCGCTCCGCAGATCCTGAACCACGCGGCGCGCCGCCCGATGCTGATGAAGCGCTATCCGAACGGCGTCGGCGGCGACCACTTCTTCCAGAAGCGCATTCCGGTGCCGCACCCCGTCTGGATGCAGACCGCGCGCGTCTAGTTTCCAAGCGGACGCACGGCCGGCTACCCGATCGTGACCAACGTGGCAAGCCTCGCGTGGATCGCCAACCTCGGCTGCATCGACCTCAAGACCTGGCCGACACGGGTCGAGCACCTCGAGCGGCCCGACTACCTGCTCATCGATCTCGACCCGGGCCCCGCTCAACCCCTTCGCGCGCGTGCGCGAGACGGCGCTCGCGGTGGGCGAGGTGATGAGCGACCTCGGCATGACCGGCTACCCGAAGACCAGCGGCTTGACGGGGCTGCACATCCTCGCCCCGATCAAGCCCGAGCTCGAGTTCCCGGAGGTGCGCCGCTTCGCGAAGGGTCTCGCCGAGCGCGTCGAGCAGCGTGTGCCTGGAATCGCGACCACGACCTGGAGGGTCGCAGACCGCGACGGCGTCTTCATCGACTTCGGTCAGAACGCGCGCGACCACTCGACCGCAACGGCCTACTCGATCCGCCCCACCTCAGATGCCCGGGTCTCGGCGCCTCTCTCGTGGCACGAGGTCGGTGACGTCGACCCGTCGCGGTTTACACTGACATCCATGCGCGAGCGGGTGGCCCGCGCCGGCGATCCGAGCGCGGGCATGTGGCGGCGCAAGGTCAGCCTCCTGTCCCGGTTCGAGAGGCTCGAGCCCGAGCCCCCCGACCCCGACGCGCCGCCTCGACGGCGCAGGCGCTCGCGTCGGCGCACACCGGGCGATGATGCCGGCACACGCCGCCGGAGGCGGCGATGATAGTGACGCGGGCGCTGTTCGCGCTCCACGCGGCCGCGCCCGAGGGCCTCTCTGACCTGCCGCTGGCGGGCGACTGGAGGGTCGGTCACTTTGCCGCGGCGACCCCGAGGATTGGCTCGAGCCTCGACGTCTGCTCCACGACCATCGTCGCGCACACCGAGCAGGTCTTCACCGACGGGCGCTGACTGTTTGCCCGCGACGGTGCGCTTGGAGCCTACGAGCAGCTTGAGCCGACCCTCTGGGGAGAGACCGACCCGCGCCTACGGGCGCATCACTCGGGCGAGGGCGAGAGCGAGCTGATCTTCCTCTGGCTCATGAGCCGGCTCGGCTCGGTCGCCCTCCGCGAGCCGGCGGAGGTCCCGCTCGCGCAGCTCGTCGAGCGGGTGCGCGACGCCGTCGAGACGCTCGCCGACTGGGCGAAGCGAGCCGGCGCCAGTGAGCCGGCGGCCCTGACCATGGTCCTCACCGACGGCGAGCGCCTCGTCGCCGCTCGACGCGGCACCCGCCTCTCCTGGCTCGAGCGGCCGAGCCCCAAGCGCGCGGTCATGTTCTCAAGCAAGCCGATCGGCGCTGGAGGGTGGCGTCCCGCTCTCGACGGGATGATCCTGGCTGCCGGCGCGGACGCGCGCCTCGTGTGACGAGCGCCGCGCTGGGCGCTCTGTCCCGCGCGGGCCGCTCTACGCCGAACCGAGCTTCGTTGCTTCAGCTCACGCCGCCGGCGACTGGCAACCGGCGGCCGGGGGACGTGCGGCCGTTGCAGGTCATGGAGGCCGTGCTGCGCCGAACGCGGCCGAGCTACTCCAGCTCGATGTCGCAGCCGCTGGCGGCCTGTGGCCGGTGCCTCGCGGCTCGCGGCTGGCGGGCTGTGTCGGCGGGGACATGGGGCCGTCGTGGATCGTGGAGGGTCGGCCAGGCGTTTGCGGCCCGGCGTGCGCTCTAGGTGTAAGAGCCGTGCCCTGCAGCGGCCACCGGCGGCGCGCTGCCGTCTGCGAGCCCGCGCAGAAAGTGCGTCTGGCGACTCGGGCGAGAGCTCTGCCGTCTCTGAACTGGACGCGCCGCTGGCGGGCCGCGCCGGGCGCGTCGGGTGAGAGCACGGCACCGGGCGGGAACACTGGGTGTCGCCAGACAAGGGTGTCGTGTCGGGCGAGACGCCGCCATCGAGCCAGCTCGCCGGCGGTCCCGCGGAGGAGCCGTGCCGGCGGGAGTGCTGGACGTCGCAGCGCACCGCCGGGCTTCAGCCGCCAGAAAGGGCAGCCCGCCCCCACCCACCACCGGGGGGGTAGCCCAGAAGTAGCCAGAAAAGTGCACAGCTTTTGCACGATCTGTCACAGAAATGCCACGAAACCGTGTCAACTTCTGCACGGGATCACTTTCCACACAGACCACTTCCCGGCCGAGCCCAACTTCCGCACGGGCCCCTTGCCGCGCGGACCGGGGCACCTCAAGCTCTTCGGCGATCTGTTCGCCAGATCCAACTTCCGCACAGGACCACTCCCGCCCGATCCAATTGCAGCGGTGGCCCCCAAACCTGGCTGCCCCGGCGACCTCGCGGAGCGCCCATGGATACTCGCTCTGGCCGCTCCCGCACTTGCTCGAGCCCCTCCCCCCGCACCGGGCCCCCCACGCTCAGTTCTCAAGACGAGCCGGCCGGCACAACAGGCCTCAGGTCTCGCAGCGGACGCTGCACGCTGTCAGTTGGCGCTAGGAGTTAGCTGAGAGCAGAGAGTCGACGGTCGGATCGCCCGCGCGCGGGCGCAGGATGACCTGACCGATCGTGCAGTCGTCCGGCTTCTTGTCGGGCCGGAAGCGCATCAGCCTCGTGCCGTGCCGAAACCGCATGCCCTGCCACTTGTCGAAGCGAACCTCGACGACCGCCTCGGGCCGTGCGCGCGACCAGGCCAGCGCCTTCTTCTGACTCTGCCAGCGATTGGGCGGCCCGATCGGCTCGGTGCTCGGCTCGCCGAAGAGCAGTGGAACGACGCGCGCCTCGATCTCGGCGCGTTTCGACGCCGCGGACGCTGCCGCCGAGCCGACGTGGTGCAGCTCACCACCCTCGTCGTAGAGTCCAAGTAGGAGCGTTGCGACCACTCCAGGCTCGCTCCAGCGCACGCCAACGACGACGCACTCAGCGGTGCGGTGGCGCTTGATCTTGACGACGCCGTCACGCGAGCCGGGCAAGTAGGCCTGGTCAAGCCGCTTCGCGACGATCCCGTCGAAGCCGGCAGCCTCGAGGCGCTCGTGCCAGTCGAGCGCGACACTTCGGTCGCGGCTGGCCGGGGAGCGATCAAGCGGAAGCTGGTCGAGGCGAGCCCGCCGCTCATCGAGCAGCAGCTCGTGAAGCGGAACGCCAGCCCAGAAGAGAACGTCGAAAGCGACAAAGCGGGCGGGGATCTCGCCAGCCAGGCGGTTGATCCGGCTCTCGGCCGGATGGAGGCGCATCTGGAGCACGTCGAACTCCAGCGCACCATGACGCTCGATCACGATCTCGCCGTCGAGGGCCGAGCTCGGCGGCAGCATGCTCCCGAGCCCGCGCAGCTCCGGAAAGTACCGCAGCAGAGGCCGCTCGTTCCTGCTCCAGAGGTTGAGCTCGCCGTCGAGGTTCTCGAGCACCCCGCGAAAGCCATCCCACTTCGGCTCGTACTGCCAGCCGTCCCCGTCCGGGATCTCCCTGACGAGCTCTGCCTCCATCGGCGGGAAGGGAAGCCTCGCGTTCGGCACGCGCTCAGGCTAGCCAGCCGCCGGGCACCGGTGCCGCCAAGACCACGTGGTGCTACAGCCCCGGCGCGAGCAGACCCCGCCCGCAGAAGGTCACGCCGCCGGCGCCATGTTTTCGGCCGTGCCGGCAGAGCGCGAGGAGGTAGCCTCGCTGCATGGAGCTCGCCGGGCGCAACGCGCTGATCACGGGCGGTGCAAGGCGCGTCGGACGCGCACTGGCACTCGCGCTTGCGGGCGCCGGCGCCAACGTGTTCATCCACTACCGCCGCTCAGCCGAGTCGGCCGAGCAGACCGCGGCTGAGGCTCGTGCGCTCGGCCCGCTCGCAGCGTGCGGCTCAGCAGACCTCGGCGACCCCTCCTCGACCCACGCGCTCCTCGCACAGGCGCGCGCCGAGCTCGGCTCGATCTCCGTCCTCGTGAACAGCGCGTCAGGCTTCTCCGCGGACACGCTGACCGACGTGACGCTGGCGGGTTTCCGCTCAGCGCTCGACCTTACGCTCACCGCCCCGGTGATGCTGACCCAGGCATTCGCGGCGGCGCTGCCCTACTCGTTTGACGGCGCCGTCCTCAACATCACCGATGCGCGCACTCGAACGCCTTACCGCAATCACTTCAGCTACGTCGTCGCCAAGGGCGCTCTCGATGCATTCACACGGACGGCAGCGGTTCAGCTCGCGCCCCGGATTCGCGTGAACGCCGTCGCTCTCGGCGTCATCCTGCCCCCGCCGGGCGCTGACGCAACGTATGCGGAGCGGCTTGCCGTCGAGCTCCCGCTGGAGCGCGTTGGCGGAACCGGCCCGGTCGCCGCAGCCGCCATCGCCCTGCTGACCAACGACTTCGTGACGGGCGAGATCGTCCGCGTTGACGGCGGCGGTCACCTGATCTAGCCGCGTCCCTGCCCATGGAGCTCGATCGCATCCATATCGTCGATTTGAGGGTCTTCGGGATCGTCGGCATCAAGGCGGACGAGCGGATCACCCCCCAGGAGATCCTCGTCAACGCGACGCTCGGGGTCGACTCAACGACCGCCGCCGCGAGCGACGACATCGCCGATGCAGCGAACTACCGTACGATCACGAAAGCGATGATCGACCAGATCAAAGGCGGGCGGCCAATGCTGGTCGAGCGGCTCGCCCAAGAGCTCGTCGACGTGATCTTCAACACCGAGCCGCGCGTGCAGGCGGTGGAGCTACGGCTTGAGAAGCCAGGCGCCCTGCGGCACACCCGCTCGGTGGGAATAACGATCTGTCGACGGCGCGTTTGAGGCACCAGAGAACGCCGATGTCAACAAGCCCTGCCCGCGTCCAATGCATCATCGCCCTCGGCTCGAACATCGAGCGCGAGCGGTACCTGCCCGAGGCTGTGCGCTTGCTACGGCGTCACCCCGACATCGATGTACGCAACGTCAGCCGGGTGTACGAGAGCCCCGCGACCGGAGGCCGAAACGGCGCGCCCGACTTCCACAACGCTGCGGCGCTCGTGCGTACGGCGTTGGGCCCCAGACAGCTTCGCGCCGAGCTCAAGGCGATCGAGGCGCAGCTCGGTCGCGTCCGGACCGACGACAGGGACGCACCGCGGACGATCGACCTCGACATCGCGTACTACGACCGGCTGGTCGCAAAGTTCGACGGATGGAGCATCCCTGGCCGGAATGCGGCCACAGCCGCCCACATCGCCATTCCCGTTGCGGAAGCGGCTCCGAGCTGGCAGCATCCGACGCTCGGCCTCACGATGTCTGAGCTCGCAGAGCAGCTCGGCGCAAGCGACGGCGAGGTTCGAGCGGTCACGTGGATCCAGCTCAGCTCGCCCTACACCCTCCGCGGCCTCGATGACACCGACGATTTCGACGAGGTCTATGCACCGCGGCTCGAGTCGCTCGTGCGCCAGCAGCTCGTCGAGCTCGGCGAAGATCCAACGCGCAAGGGTCTCGAGCGCACGCCGTTGCGGGTGGCGAAGGCGCTCGACTTCCTGACGAGCGGCTATTCCAGCTCGGTCGCCGAGGTGGTTAACGGCGCAATCTTCGACGCCGAGGGCGCCGAGGAGATGGTGACCGTGAAAGACATCGAGTTCTACTCGACGTGCGAGCACCACATGCTGCCGTTCTTCGGTCAGGCCTCGGTTGCCTACCTGCCGAAGGGCAAGATCATTGGCCTCTCGAAGGTCGCGCGCATCATCGATGTGTTCGCGCGGCGCCTCCAGGTGCAGGAGCGTCTCACGAACCAGATTGCGGACGCGATCGAGGAGACACTCGAGCCCCACGGCGTCGCCGTGGTTATCAAGGGCCGGCATCTCTGCATGATGATGCGAGGCGTGCAGAAGCAGGACAGCTCGATGGTGACGAGCGCCATGCGAGGAACGTTCAAGGACAACGCGCGCACCCGGAACGAGTTCCTTGACATCATCGGTAGCTAGGTTCCGCTGAGCAGGAGCGGAACTGGACGCCGTTCTCATCGCGTTAGCCTGCGGGTTGCTCTTCGGCGGGCTGGGTATCGGCCTGCGCAGAGGCCTCGCGCAGCTGCCGGACGCTGAGCTCGGGGCGCTCCACACCCAGCTGACCGGGTTTGTCGTCGCGGTTCTCGCGGTGCTCGCCGCCGGCCAGATCGGCGACATCGCCTGGGGCGACATCTGGCCGCTCATCGCGCTCGGGGCCGTCGTTCCGGGGGTCACCCAGCTGATGTGGACCTACGCGGTGCGCGACATCGGAGTCTCCCGCGCCATGGTCATCGTCGGCGCGATCCCGCTCGCTTCATCCGTGGGCGCGATGATCTTCCTCGACGAGCCCTTCCGCACCGCGATCATCCTCGGCATGCTGCTGATCGTCGGCGGCGCGATGCTGCTGGCGTACGAGCGAAAGCGACCGGCCAACTACCGGGCCGTCGGCGCATTGTGGGCCGCCTCGACCGTCCTTCTCTTCGGCGTGAGAGACAACGTCGCACGCTGGATCGCGCTCGACACCGACCTCTCGGGGCTCGGGGCGGCCGCCGGTCTCATCACCGGAGCGGCCGCTGCCATGCTCATGTTCGTGCTCATGACCCGCCGAGGCAAGAAGCCGCTGCGCCAGATCCGGCGGTCGGCCGGCCCCTTTCTCGTCGGCGGGGCGTTCTTCGGCGGCGCCTACCTCGCCCTCATGGAGGCGATCGACCGGGGCGAGGTCACAGTCGTCATACCGCTCGTCGGCACGTTCGTGATCTGGACAGTCGTCCTCGCCGTGATCTTCCTCCGAGAGCTCGAGGCAGTCTCGGTGCGGCTTGCGTTCGCTTCGGTGCTCGTCGTTGCGGGTGCAGCAGTCGTGGGCGCCACAGCATGAGAGCCGCCCGCCGCGCCACCGAGCGAGGTGACCAGCGCCCGTGCCTCCTCGTCGTCGGGATCGGACACGAGAATCTCCGGTCCCTCGTTGCGCCCCGCGTTGACGAGCCGGGAGACCGCGTGCGCGCGCATGAGATCGGCCGGGTACGGCACGAGCAGCGCGAGCACGTCGGCGAGCGCGAGCTCAGGGTCGAGCCAGCCGTCCTCGCTCGCGGCCGGCAGGATGACGGGCATGCGGTTGTGGACGCCGGCGACCAGCTCGTTCGGCGTGGTCGTCACGATCGTGCACGAGTCGAGCAGCTCGCCGGTCTCCTTGTCGACCCAGCTCGTCCACAGGCCTGCAAACGCGAACAGATCCCCGGCCGCGAGCGTGAAGCGGACGGGCATCTGCCCCCCGCCGGAACCGCGGCGCCATTCGTAGTTGCCGTCGGCAGGGATCAGGCAGCGCCGGGAGGTAAGCAGCTTCCCATAGGTGCGCTTCTCGGCGACGGTCTCGGCGCGCGCGTTGATCATCTTGTAGCCAATCGAGGCATCTCTACCCCAGTGCGGGACCAGGCCCCAGCGCATGATGTCGGCAAGCCGCTCGTCGCCCTCGCCGCGGCGGTTGGTGAGAACGCCTTGCGCGGGCGACACATTGTACCGCTCGGTGAGAGCCTCGGGCAGCCTCGCAGCGAACCGCTCAGCGATCGCCGCCCGCTCGGCCGTGCTCGTAAACCGCCCGCACATGCACCCGGCAGTCTAGGAGCCCGCCCACGCGCCTTCGCAGTCTGCAAAGCCGCGCTCTCGCGCCGCCGCCGCAGCTCGCCGGAAGCCCAGAAGCGGCCGTTCGCGCGGTTTGTGCCAACAGAACTCCTCGCTTTCCGCTACTGATGGAGCCAGCAATGGTGACCCGAGAAGCCAGCAACCACACGAGGCGCGTGGTCGTGACCGGCATCGGCATGGTGACGCCCCTCGGGACCGACCGCGAGACCTCGTGGCAAGGCCTGATCGAAGGCAGGAGCGGGGCCGGGCCGATCACGCTCTTCGACGCGAGCGACCTGCCCGTTCGCTTCGGATGCGAGGTTCCTGACTTCGATCCGACGGTCGTGCTCGAACGCAAGACAGTGCGCCGAACCGACCGTTACACCCATCTCGCGGTCGCCGCGGCGCGCGAGGCCGCCGCCGACGCGGGGCTCGAGCTCAGCAGCTATACACAACCTCAACGCGTTGGCGTGGCTGTGGCAACCGGGATGGGAGGGCTGCAGACCCTGCTCGAAGGGGCGCGGACCATGGACTCGGACGGCCCCGACCGCGTCAGCCCGTTCGCGCTCCCGGCACTGATCCCGAACATGGCATCAGCCTGGGTCTCGATCGAGCTCGGCGCCATGGGGCCGGTGTCGGCTGCGTGCACCGCGTGTGCTGCTTCGACGATGGGGATCGCCGATGCCACGCTGTACCTGCGCAACAACCTCGCGGACGTCATGATCGCCGGCGGAAGCGAGGCGGTCATCAACCCGCTCGCGATCACGGGCTTCGCAGCCGCGCGCGCGCTCTCGCAGCGCAACGACGACCCCAGGCGCGCCTCGCGGCCCTTCGACAGCGACCGGGACGGGCTCGTGATGGGCGAGGGAGCGAGCGTGCTCGTGCTCGAGGAGCTCGAGCACGCGCAGGCACGTAGGGCCCGGATCTACGCGGAGCTGCTCGGCTTCGGCCTCTCCGCTGACGCGGAGCACATCACCGCCAGCGATCCGACCGGCAAGAGCCCGGCCCGCGCGATCGGCCTGGCGCTCGATGATGCCGGTGTGTCGCCGCATGACATCGGCTACATCAACGCCCACGCAACGTCGACGCCCGTCGGTGATACCGCCGAGACAAACGTGATCAGGCTCGTCTTCGGGGATGAGGGCGCTCGCTCGACGCCGATCTCCTCGACGAAGTCAATGACCGGGCACATGTTCGGCGCGGCAGGCGCAACGGAGGCTGCGATCTGCGTGCTCGCGATGAGCTATGGCCTGCTCCCACCGACCATCAACCACGAGTCGCCTGATCCTGACTGTGGACTCGACTACATCCCAAACGACGTCAGACCCGCCAACGTCACCCACTCGCTCACCACGAGCTTCGCCTTCGGAGGCCACAACGCCGCCCTCGTCTTCCACCGCTGGGACGGGCCCGAGGGCCGACGCACAGGCAAGCACCACGACGGCAGCTGACAGGCCGTCCGCCGCGACCGGTTTACTGACCGGCCATGGTGCGCTCAGGCCTTCCGTTCGCGCGACGTGCTCTCCGCCCGACAAGACAGCAGAGCACGAGACAGCAGCAGGATGCCCGCCTGCGCAGGCGGCGAGCGCTCAGGCTCGGCCTGCTCACGCCCTCTGAGGTGCTTCGGGGCCTCCCGGATGACCTCGCCCTGCTCAGCGTCGCGGATGTGCTGTGCACCGTGCCCCGCGAGAGGCGGCAACCGCTCGGCGAGCGGCTCCGCGAGAGTGGCATCGCGCTCTCGCGGCCGCTCGACAGCCTGTCGAGCGGCGAGCGCACCGAGCTTGCCGCACTGCTCGGTCGCTGAGTCAGGCCCCGAGAGCGCGCGCCCGCTCGAGCACAGCGTCGATCATTGCCTCCGTCAGCTTGCCCGTGAACGTGTTCTGCTGGCTCACGTGGTAGGAGCAGACGACGGTTCGTCCGTCGCCGAGCGGCACCTCAAGCCCGTGCGCAAACGCTGGGCGCGGACGGATTCCCAGCTCCTGCGCGATTGCCCGGTAGCCAAACCCGCCGAGCGCGAGGAACACACGCGCCCCACGAAGCAGTGCAAGTTCGCGCCCGAGGTAGGGACGGCACGCAACGAGCTCAGCAGGCGTCGGCCTGTTCGCCGGCGGCGCGCACCGGACCGGCGCCGTTATGTAGGCACCCCTCAGCGCGAGCCCATCATCTCGATGCACCGCCTCCGGCTGGTTCGCGTATCCCGCCCGATGGAGCGCCGCGTAGAGGAACGCTCCTGACCGGTCGCCCGTGAACATGCGCCCGGTGCGGTTTGCCCCTTGGGCGGCAGGTGCGAGACCGATGACGACCAGCCGAGCTCGGAGGTCACCAAAGCCGGGCACCGGCCTCCCCCAGTACTCCTCGCTGCGAAAGGCGGCGCGCTTCTCGCGGGCAACCCGCTCGCGCCAGTCGACCAGGCGCGGGCATGCCCGGCACGCAACGATCTCCGCCTGAAGCTGCTCAAGCGAGTCCACCCGGCTGCTACGAGGAAACCCTCACGCGGGCCGTTCCAGTCGGGCTTCCTCGGAGGCTGGGGATGGTGAGGCGACCTGCTCGTGGGAAGGACCCCGATGACGCTGCACGACGACGTTGGGCACCACAGACAAGCGGCAACCACCCGGAAGCCTGGGGCATCCATGAGGGATGGCTCCGTCTGCGCGCGCGGTGGTCTTCTCCAGCAACTCGGCGCGCCTCATCGCCGGGGGTGGCTCCGTCTGCGCGCGCGGCAGCTGACGAGGCGCAGGTACGCGCGATCGTGATGAAGGTGCCCCCGCCTGCGCGCGGCGGTCCCAGCATGACACTTGACGAGGCGCGTGCCTGCGGTGGCCCCACGCGCGCGCAGCAAGCCCCGGTCCCGGGTCGCGAGCCGCCACGCCAAGACCGGTGCCCCCACGTGCGCGCAGCACGCCCGCACGGCAAGCTCGGCGCCCAGCTGTTCGAAAGGGGTGGCCCCACACGCCCAGCGGCCCGGCTTCCGCGAGCTGGCCGAGCGAGCGTGCGAGCTCGGTGGCCCCACGCGTCCAGCAGCCCGGCCGGCCAGGGCCGGGTCCCGCACAGGTGCTGCGCGGTGGCCCCACGCGCGCAGCGGCCCCAGCCGCCATCCACGATTCGCCGTCCGCTCCTGTGCCCGAGCGGAACAAGGCAGCTGCACAGAATCGGCATGCTTTCATGACACTTCTGTGACACCTCGCGCGCAAGCTGTGCGCCATTCTCGGCTACCCTCCCCCTGGGTGGGGAGTGGGCGGTCAGTACGGCGCCGCCGCGGCGGCCGGGCAGCCAGGCGCAGCGTCCCACCGCCCAGGCGCAGAGCCCGCCGCGGCTCGGCGCGGCCGCTGGGAGGCCTGGCACGGTGGCTCGGCTGCGCGGCCACGCGCCTGCGCACAGCGACCGGGCCCAGCGACTCGGCCTGCACGGCACCAACCGCTGCCGCGACAGCGGCGAGAGGCACTCGGACGAAACACCCCCCCCCGGCTGGGTCCTCCACCTAGGCGCCCCAGACCTCACGCAGAAGGCGCAGCCAGTTCTCGCCGAGCACCTTGCGGATGCGCTCCTCCGACCAGCCGCGCCGTTCCATGGCCTCCGTGATCTGGGGGAAGTCTGACACCCGCTCGAGGCCTTCCGGCGTCTGCTTCAGGGGCTGGTCGGGAAGCGGGGTGATGAGCGGCCCGCGGCCCTGGTGGCTTCGGAGATAGGCCAGATAGTCGGCGCCGTGCCCCTGCATGAAATCGGTGCCGATTCCGACGTGGTCCTCGCCCGCGACGTTCAGGGTGTGCTCAACCGCATCGACGAAGTCGGCGAGCGTCGCCTCCCCGTCAGCGCGCAGGAACCAGGGCAGGATGTTGACGCCGACGAACCCGCCATGCTCGGCGATGAAGCGCATCTCCTCGTCGGTCTTGTTGCGCGGGTGATTGTGGACGGCCGCTGGGCACGTGTGAGAATAGGCCACTGGCCTCGTCGAGCACTCGATGGCATCCTTGCTCGTCTGCTTGCCGACATGGGAGAGGTCGACGAGGACACCGAGCTCGTTCATCGAGCTCACAACCTCCCGCCCCAGCTCGGTCAACCCGCCGTCCCTCGACTCGTAGCAGCCGGCGCCGATCAGGTTCTGCGTGTTGTAGGCGAGCTGCGCGATGCGCAGACCGAGCTCGTGGAAGAGCCGGAGATAGCTCAGCCGCCCCTCGACCGCACCGAGGTTCTGGAAGCCGATGATGATGCCCACGCGCCCCTCATCCTTGGCGCGACGGATGTCGTCGGTCGTCTCAACGGGCCTGATCAGGTCGTCGTGCTCATCGAACCACCGCTTGAACGAGGCGATGTTCTCCATCGTCTCGCGGAAGTCGTCCCAGATCGACACCGTGCAGTTCGCAGCAGTGATCCCGGCCGCGTGCATCTCCTCGAAAATCCCCTGGTCCCACCTGCACACCATGAGGCCGTCAACGACCATGGTCTCAGCATGCAGGGAGCTGCTCACACCGCGACTATAGTCCGCGCGTGGCTGACGGCAAGACCCGCATCGAGCACGACTCGCTCGGCTCGGTCGAGGTCGCAGCCCACGCCCTGTACGGCGCGCACACGGCGCGGGCCCGCAAGAACTTCGACGTCTCCGGCATCACCCTTCAGCAGCGCCCCGCGCTGCTCATAGCCTTAGCGCGCGTCAAGGTCGCGGCGGCCTTGGCGAATGTCGAGCTCGCTGCGCTCAAGCCGCGGCTCGGCGAGGCGATCGCCGCGGCCGGACGCGAGGTCGCCCGCGGCGAGTGGCATGAGCAGTTCCCGCTCGACGTCGTCCAGGGCGGCGGCGGCACCTCGACCAACATGAACGTGAACGAGGTGCTCGCCAACCGCGGGAACGAGCTGCTCGGCGGCGGCCGGGGCGTGTATGACCCCCTCCACCCGAACGACCACGTCAACCGCTCGCAGTCGACGAACGACGTCTATCCGACCGCGCTCCAGATCGCGACGATCGAGCTCACTGCACAGGCGACGCAGAGCTTCGGCCACCTGGCCGCGGTGCTCGAGCGCAAGGCCGAAGAGGTCGGGAGCATGGAGCGCATCGGCCGGACCTGCCTGCGCGACGCCATTCCCGTGCCGGCGGGCCCCGTGCACCGGTCACAGGCTGCGGCAATCGTGCGCACGGCCCGTGACCTCGCAGCTGCGGTCGAGCCGCTACACGTCATTCCACTCGGCGCAACGGTGGTTGGAACGGGATTCGGCGCGCCGCCTGGCTTCGCCGAGCGTGCCGTCGCGCACTTCGCTGAGGAGACGGCGCTGCCGCTCTTGCCCGATCCTCTTCCCTACGGCGCGCTCGCACACCACGACCAGTACGTCGCGGTCGCCTCGGCGCTCGTGCGGGCGATGCTCGTCGCGGCCAAGTTTGCAGCGGATCTCCGCTACCTCGCAAGCAGCCCGGTCGGTGAGATCGAGCTACCGGCCGTCCAGGCTGGCTCCTCTGCCATGCCCGGCAAGGTCAATCCCGTCATGCCCGAGCTCGTCATCCAGGTGAGCTACGAGACGAGAGCTGCCGCCCGGGCCGTCGAGCTTGCAGCCGCGTCTGGGGAGCTCGAGCTCAACGTGATGGAGCCGGTGATCGCAAAGCACCTGCTGGGAATGCTCGAGGCAGCGGGGCGAACGGCTCGCCTCTTTGCAGATCGCTGTGTCGCCGGCATGCGCTGGAACGAAGAACGCATCCAGGCGAACCTCGAGGGCTCGCTCGCCGCGTCGATGGAGCGCGCGGCCGAGAGGGGCTACGACAACACCTAGGAGGGTCTAGCGAAACTCGATGGCCGTCTATCCATGCGGCTTCGTGAGCATTGCCTCTGGTCGTTTACCCCAAATTCTGTCACCTTTTACCCCAATCCAGGTACCAGGGTCTACGCTTCACCGCCGGATCTCGGTGTCGCGGGCCCGGGCGTCGCTCTGGGTAACAGACTCCTGCAGAAACGCCACCCCGGCGAAAGCTTGTCGACGAGCCACCAACGGAGTGTGGTAGGGGCGCAGCCCGCTCATGTGGACACGAACGGGATCCTTCTTCGCTCT
>JAPOVR010000119.1 GCA_026708005.1 Actinomycetes bacterium | reverse complement strand
CCACAACAACACCCCCGCCACCACCCCGGCCAGCAACACCGCCGCCCCCGCCTAAACCGCGAAAACAGCCGAGAGGGAAACGTCCCCACCTGGAGAGAGAGGGAAGAGCAAAGCAGACCGCCCGTGGCCCCTTCGACACAAACCACATGCACGGGAGCAGAAGGCACTTTGTGTCCTCTGCCCGTAACGGTGGCTGAGACCCGGCTTCGAGGCGCCAAGGCAGGTAAAGTCACGCAACCCAGGCTTCCCTCTGCCCTACAAGGGCGTTTCCGGGGAGGAACAACCCGTTCAAGAGAGCCAACCCGGAAGCGGCCAAGGAGTGCGTGTAGAACAGACAGCCGATGCGGGCTCAGCCCAATCCGAGCTAGCGGTCTTCCGGTTATGAGTCGGTTATGAGTCCGACCGTTCGAGGTGCTGCGAGGCATGGATCGTTGCGCCTAAGCGGCCCAGGTGCGCCCAGGCCGGCTGAGACCAGCCCAAGTTGGTTCAAAGTTAGCGTCTGGACAGGCAACAAGAGCGTGGGTCGGGGCGCTGGCCGGGGTGTGTCTGGCGTCGGACATATCGCTTGTTCGGGCTCCTAGGAGGGTTTAGCGAAACGCGGGATGCCTGTATCCATGCGGGGTTGCTGGTAGGGGCTCTGAGTGGTGACCCACGATTCGGCCAGCTTTTACCCACTGCCGGAGCAAAGCAGCATCTTTTCCCGGGCAGGCGGGTGCTCTACCGGCTCGCTGCCGCGGCGGGCGGGTTGGGCTGGGCGTTTGTTGTTACGGGGACAGTTCTCCTCGCTGTGTGCAGACAACACTCAAGATCCGGCTGCACAGCTGCCCGACCACTCAGATCCCGCTGCTTCCGTCCAAGCCCGCTGTTGCGGGTTGGGCAGCGGTTGCTGCCAGTGCGCGCTCGGCAGGGGTCTCGGCGACGGCGGCGGAGCCGGCGACAGGTGGTGTCTGTCTGGCAGGGGGCAGCCCCGGTTTCACCGTCACACCTCTCCTTTTGCACCCGCCAGCAAGGTTGTCTGGCGGCGCTGGTGGCTTCCCGCGGGGGGCAGAGCCGGCCCCGGGTGCCCCCGCGGTCTTGGTGGAGCTGTCTTGGGCGCCCAGACAGCTTCTGGCAGCATCGCAGGGGTGGCTTCTCGACGGTAGGTATGGGGGCATCGAGCTGCATTTGCATGGCGATGTAGGTCGCGATGAAGTGTGGGCGGCCTGCACACCGGACGGGGAGCAGTCGTCCAACGCGCTGGCTGCCACGGTGTTGGGCGGTAGCCCTGAACAGCGAGATCCGCCGGGAAGCGGGCAGGAGCGGCTGAGACGGATTCGAAGGGCGGGCCGGTGGGGAGAAGGTCAGAGAGGCCCCATACCGTCGGATGGTCTGCTGTCGCGTCGGGTAAGAGGCGCGAAACCGTGTTGTCGCTCTCAAGACGGCCTCTGTGAGGCGAAGCGACCCTCACGTCTAGTCTGCGCTCGGCGGGAGGGAGCGCCAGAGTCTTCTTCAAGAGCTTCCCCGATGACCTACCTCCTGAGGGTGAACCAGCCCCAGGAGAGCAGGTCAATTGGAGGGTTGCATACTGGACTTGAAGATAGCGATGTAGCTCAAGTAGAGTGCTGGCTGGCACCGTGGTGGGAGACATACCCAGACAAGCACTCACCCGCAATCCTGTGGCCATGGTGTCATGGAGTTAGTGGTTTTAGGGAATGGCGAGGAGTGGTTGTATTGGATCCCGCTTCTCGAGTATCGAGCAACTTGCGAATAGCCGTGCGCAGACTGACATGTGTTGGTCTGCTGTGTTTGGTGGCTGCTGCGTTCGCGTCGGCGTGCGGTGGCGAGTCGCAACCCACAGATACCATCGCCGAAGACGTAGCAACCGTCCGCGCGATCGTCGAGGCTTACTGGACGGCGCTTAACGACTACGACGCCGACCGGGCGTTGCCGATGCTGGAGCCGGACTACCGTGCGGCGGAAGAGGAGCTCATCCGACACGACGTCGAGCTCATGGAACGCTTCAGCGTCAAGCTGGATGTGTCAGAGGAGACCCCGCCCACCGTCAACGCCGACGGCGACTACGAAACATATCTGACGCTAAAAACACCCATAGATACCCGGCGGCTGTTGATGGTGTTCCGCTTGGTTGGCGACCAGTGGTGGATCGTGTTCTCCGACGAGGTCGAGTAGGGCGCGGATCTCGATTCAGCGCACGGCGTGCAGGTATCTGACGGGATGGCACCGTCCGCCCAGACGCCTGGTTTGCCCCGGTGTTTGTGCGGGGGGTTTGTGGTGGTGTGGGTGCTGTGGGCATCGTGGTTTGGGGCGGGGGTGGGCGGCCCTCTTCTTCGAGGAAAAGCTGATGTGCCGCGAGGGCAGCGCTGTTCCCACCGGCGAGGAGACAATCCCCTTCAGAGTTGCCGACCGCAAGCGGGAGGGAGATGACATCACGGTCGTTGCCACGTCGGGCATGGTCGGCGTCGCCTTGGACGCCGCGGAGCGTCTCGCCACCGAGGGCATCAGCGCCGAGGTCATTGATCCCCCAACGCTGAGACCGCTCGACGAGGACGCGCTGATCAACTCCGCGAGGAAAACGTCGTGCTGCATCGTGATTGACGAGGGGTACCGTCGGTTCGGCGCCACGGCTGAGCTGGCGGCGGCGGTGGCCAGCAAGAGCTTCTACTTTCTCGATGCGCCGGTCGAGCGGATTGGTGCCATGGACGTCCCCGTGCCATTCGCTCCCGTCCTCGAGGACCAGACCATTCCGACGGAGGACGACATCGTCCAGAAGACGCTCGCAGAGGTTCAGCGGAGTCTGACCGATCTCGCGAGCGGCGCGCGGGCAGGCGGCCTGCAACCTCGGGACGTGAAGGGCGGCACTTTCACCTTGACCAACCTCTGCATCGAGCAGTTCACCGCCATCCTGAACCCGCCCGAAGTCGGGATCCTCGCGGTGGGGACGATCCGCGAGATTCCCTCAGGTGTGAACGGAGACATCGCCTTGCGGCCTATGATCCAGCTCACGCTGTGCGTTGATCATCGTGCCGTCGACGAGTTTGCCGCCGCCGCCTTCCTCAAGGAAGCAGTCGAGAATCCGCGCGAATACGTCGAGCTTGGGATGGAAGGAGTGTCATGAACATGTCGGTCAGCGTTCTCGACCACGTCTCCGTGACCGTAAGCGACATGGAGCGCTCGCTCGCGTTCTACCGCGATCTGCTCGGCATGAAGGAGGTCGAGCGCCACCGGCTTGAGGGAGAGACGATCTCGAAGATGGCAGGCAAGCCCGGCGTCGAGATGGACGTCGTCCGCCTGGCGGCACCCGAGACGCCGGGGATCATAGTCGACCTCCAGCAGTACCTGAAACCAGCCGGGAGCGTCTCTGATGCAAGCCTAGGCGATATCGCGCACGCCCACGTGTGTTTCGGCGTTCCGGACCTGGACGCCGCCTACCGTGACCTCCAAGCGCAAGGAGTCGAGTTCGTCTCGGAGCCAGTGAGCTTCGATCTCGGGTGGTGCATCGTCGATGTCGTCTTCCTCAAGGATCCAGATGGCTTTGTGCTCGAGTTGATGCAGGTACCGTTCCGGCAACCGGACACCCCTGCGGCAGCAGCCGAGGGAAGCGAGACGCGAGCGTAGAGCGCGCGGCGTTCGTTCACGAACTCCACGTCGCCTCAAGCCGGTGACGCGGGAATGTTGATGCGGGAGGAAAACCCATGCGTGATGTCGCCTACTGGCCAAAGTCGTTTCTCGACGAGATCGAACAGGCGCGGGTTGAGAACAGTCCGAAGCTGTGGGCCCTGGGAGGCCCGAGCTTCCTTTACCGCACACCCCAGACGACGGTGTGGATCGACCCGTACTTCTCGGGAACGCCCGACGACGCCGTGCCGGACGCCTACCGGGCGACGGCGATCCCCGTGAAGCCGGATGAGGTTCGTGCGGCTGACGTGGTCATCTCGACACACGACCACGTCGACCACTGCCACAGGGACACGCTCCTGCCCATCGTCGGCCGCACGGAGGCCGCCTGCGTCGCACCTCGATCGTCGGCGAAGCTGATGCGAGAGTGGGGCATCGCGAGCGCACGTATCAGCGACGTGCAGCCTGGAGATAGACTCCGGTTCGGGGACGTTGCGATGGACGTCTACCCGTCCTACGATCCGAATGAGCCTGACGCGGTCACCTTCGTCTTCTCGTCGGGCGGAACAGAGCTGTTCGTCTCGGGCGACACGTCCGACGGTCCCGCCTTGGGCGAGGTCGGGGAGAATCACAAGCTGACCTGCGCGCTGCTTGCCTTCGGTCGAACGTGGTACATGAACGAGGCAGAGATGCTGGCAACGGCCGGGAAGCTCCGTCCGCAGACGCTGCTCCCATTCCACTGGGAGTTCTGGCGAAACCACACCGGGGACATCTTCCGTTTCTTCGAGCTCTATCACGAAGGCGAGCGCCCGTTCGAGGTCAGGGTGCTGCTGATCGGCGACTCCATTGAGCTGGGCGCCGTTTGACCAACGAGACAGCAGCGAAGGCGCTACAGGAATCCTCCTTGCCGCACGCGCTCCTTGCCGTTGAGCACAGGACTCGCCCCTGGGGGGCGAGGGCCGCGACTCGAGCGGCGTTGCTATCCGGATGCTGCGCGCGACCTGTGGCAGCTCTCAGGCAGGCGCTCGTTCCGCGAACCTGGAGCCGGGTATTCACGATGGCGAGGGTATGTGTCGGTGCACCGGGGCTGCGAGGTGACATCCGCTCGAGTGCGCTGCCCCCCCGGCCAAGGCATGCCACAAGCGCCGGCGCAACCACCGGGCGACGCAGGGCCACGGTCGGGCTGTCGGCAGCGCTCATCGCCTCCGGTCTGCTCGCCTCGAGCTGCGGCGGCGACGGTGCTTCCAAGCTTCGGTTCGGGGAGAACACCCCGAGTGACCTACGGGATCTCGCCGCCGTCGCCTGGTTTCGCTTCGATGAGGCGTTCTCAGCCCATCGTGACTGCTTGCCGCCGGTCGAGCTGGTCGGAGCCTGGGGCCTCGACAGCCGTGGCGCCTATGAGCCTGACACTCGCACGGTGGTCCTTCAGATCCCGGGGACGGCGGCAGAGCTCGAGTCGGCCCTGATTCACGAGCTCGCCCACCATCTCGAGCTCAACTGCCGCGCCCACATCGAGCTCAGGCCGGCGTTCCTCGAGGCACAGGGCTTCCCGGACGGTTCTGCCTGGGAGGACGGAACCGCGTGGGAGACGACGCCTTCGGAGCAGTGGGCCGAGGCGGCGATCGAGGTAGTGCGGGGGCACCGCCTCTACCAGCGAAACGTCGTGATCACCGCTGAGGCCCGCTCGCTGGTCGCCGCGTGGGGGCGGGGCGAGCTTGACGACCCGCTGCCTGGGGCGACCACCGGTGCCACAACCGGAGAGACAGCGCGATGAACAGGCCGCCGGGGGCCAGCCGAGCCGTGGGACCGGGTGCCGTAGGGTGGCGAGCAGCACACGGGCTGAACGCTGCGCCGGTCGGCGCGGTCGGCACCTTGGGCACCGGCTGATCAACGGCACACAACAGAAAGGGGGGCGCGAGCGTGAGAGCAAACTGGGTGAGGGAGAAACTGCGGGCAGGCGAGCCAACGATTGGCTGTTTCCTCGGTCTCGGTAGCCCTAACGCGGCTGAGCTGCTCGCGCATGCTGGCTTCGACTGGCTTGTGATCGAGACCGAGCACAACGGGCTTGACTCGGCTGAGGTTGAGCACATGCTGATGGCGATGAACGGGACCGACGCGATCCCGATTGTCCGAGTTCCCTCCTCGAATCCGGTCTTCATCCAGCGGGCGCTCGACATCGGAGGGCTTGGGGTCGTCGTCCCCCTGGTCAGAAGTTCGGCCGAGGTCGAGGGAATCGTCGCCGCAACGCGCTTCCCGCCAGACGGGGTGCGGAGCTTCGGGCCCCTGCGGGCGTCGAGGTACACGCTCGACTACGAGGAGTACCTCGCACGGGCGAACGAGAACATGCTCGTGACGCTGATCGTCGAAACGAGAGAGGCCGTCGAGAACCTCGAGGAAATCGCGTCAGTGCCGGGTGTCGACGTCCTCTTCTTGGGCCTCTTCGATCTCTGTCTCTCCTTCGGGCTCAACCCCATCGACCTCCCTCATCCAGAGGCTGATGAGATCATCGAGCGGACGCTGGCCGTTGGACGCGACCGCAACGTCGCGGTGGGAATCGGCCTCAGCGCGCCCGACGAGGTTCCGCGCAGGCTGGAGCAGGGGTTCACCTTCCTCGTCTACAGCACGGACTACTTCCTGCTCCTCAACGCCGCCCGCGGCGGCCTCGCCGCCTTCGGTGGAGGTGACGCCGGGACGCATGGCTAAGCGACCTGGCCCGGCCGTGTCGCCATGATCGGCGCCTCATCTGCAGCGCGGACATCACCGACAGGAGCTTCAGCCGGCCAGCGGGCACATCGCGCCGCCCGCCGTGGGCGCTGTCTCCGCAGCCGCAATGCCTTTCGCTGGAACGAGCAACCCCACGGCCGGAGCAGCACACGTCTTGCCCCGCCTCGTCGGGTTGGCTAAGGTAGGCGGCCTCGCCGTTCCCCGTCTCGTCATGGCTGAGGAACCTTCGATGCAGTCCTCTCAGCTCCTCACGAAGCCCGGCGGTGGCCCCCGTGCATCGATGCTCAGCCGTCCGCGACGTGGGCGAGCGGTCGCCGCCCGGCTGCATCACGCCGAGACGCCGACAGCGTTCCGCCTCAGCCGCAGCGCCACTTGCCGTACCCCGGCCGCGGCGCCACTGACCGCCCACCGGTGCAGCCGCAGGCTCGCTGACCGCGACCGCAGCCCGTCGTAGCTCGATGCAGTCGTCTGTCAAATCAGAGCACGGTGAGACGGCCCGTACGCCTGTTATCGAAGTACGGGGCGCGGCAAAGTCCTACGGCAGCATCCGCGCCCTCGACGGCATCGATTTCGCGATGAACCCAGGGGAGGTTCACGCACTCGTTGGCGACAACGGCGCAGGCAAATCGACGCTACTCAAAATCCTTTCCGGAGCGATCAAGCCGACAGCAGGCACGATCTATATGGACGGTCGGCGCGTGAACTTAGATAACCCGCAGGATTCCCTCGATCTCGGGGTCGCGACGGTCTATCAAGATCTCGCCCTCGTGCCGGTCCTGCCAATCCCAGAGAACATCTTCCTCGGGCGCGAGCCGACGAGATACGGTTTTGTTCAGCGGCGAAGGATGGTGCGGGCCGCCCGAGACCTGTTCGAATCGCTCGGGCAGATGAACATCCGCAACATCGAAGCGAGCGTGGCCGATCTCTCAGGTGGGCAACGTCAAGCGGTCGCCCTCGCGCGGGCGATCCACGGGGGAGGAAGAGCGCTCCTCCTGGACGAGCCGACCGCTGCGCTGGGAGTGCGCGAATCGGAGGCGATGCTCGAGCTGATCGAGAGCTTGAAGACGCCCCAGCACGCCATCGTCATCGTCAGCCATAACCTCGCGCACGTGTTTCGCGTTTCAGACCGAATTACCGTCCTCCGGCGCGGAGTCAAAGCCGGAACCGCGATCAGGGAAGGGACCACGACCGAGGAGATCGTGAGCCTCATGACGGGTGCGACATCGGCGTCCGGCGAAGAGCGATGACATGACGTCGCCGAGAGCCGGTGAGCAGAGGCAACGACCCTCGTGGCCCACGCGGACACGGCGGCGCCAAGCCAGCAGCCGCCGGCGTACCAGAGGGCGATGTCGGCGGTGAAGCCCAGGCGAATCGTGGAACCAGCGTCACCTCGAGCACGATGGCACGCTTGGTCGTGACAGCGCGCCTCGAGAGTGTGTTGAAGTCACGTGTGACGGCGCTCATTGCGCTGAACGGCGCCTTCGTGCTCGGTGTCGGCCTCACCGTTCCCGCCTTCGCGACGGCCACGAACTTCGAGATCATCCTCGAGAACCTCTCGTTCAAGGCGATCATTCTCGCGGGCATGGTGATGCTCCTCGCCGCAGGGCGGTTCGACCTCTCCGTCGATGGTGTGGCCGCTCTCTCGGGCATAACGGCGGGTCTCCTGATGGAGAGATCGGGCGTTGGTCCACTGCTCGCCGTGCTCGCAGGACTCGCCGTCGGCCTCGGAATCGGCCTCATCAACGGAATCGCTGTCGAGAAGATCGGCCTGAACCCGCTGATGACGACGCTCGCGACGTGGTGGGCCGCGAGCGGTGCTGCGCTGGGCCTCACAGGCGGCTCCTATCCGTACGATTTCCCGGACTCGTTCCATGCGGTCGGCCGCCTTCAGTTTGCCGATCTGCTCTTCCCCATCTGGTATGCCTTCTTCTTCGTCGTTCTCTTGGCGATCATCCTGAAGTTCCAGAAGTTCGGCTTCCATACTTACGCGACAGGAGGCGGGCGGGAGGCCGCGCGGCGGCAGGGCGTCAAGGTTGGCGGCGTTGGGATCGGCCTGTTCGTCCTCGTCGCGTTGCTCTCGGCCTTCGTCGGGGTCGTGTTCGCAGCGCGAATCGGAACGGCGGCGCCGAACGCCGTTGACGGCTTCGCCCTCCAGATCATCGCCGCCGGCGTGATCGGAGGAGCAAGCCTTGGCGGCGGACGGGGCTCGATCGTCGGAGGGCTGCTCGGCCTGCTGTTCCTGCAGATGATGAGCAGCGCGGCTTTCTTCCTCGGCATCGATCCGCTTTGGATTCAATCGATCAGCGGCGTCGTGCTGCTCGTCGCGATTGCAGCCGATGCGTTCCTGCGCAGAGAGCGAGACGAAGCCGGGGCCGGGGCGATTTGACCACGGGAAGTCGGCGATGAAAGGACGAGGCTGGAGGCGCGAGCTCCGCCGCCTGTCGCCTCGCCATCAGCTAACTGTAAGCTTGAGCGGTTGCAGCCCGTCGCAGAGCCCGTCGTAGGAGCAAGGAGCATCGGAGAGAGAGAGAGAGAGAGAGAGAGAGAGAGAGAGAGAGAGAGAACGAACAGCCAAGCAGCGAGTAAAGTACTTCAACCGCCGGGGTGAAGTCTCTGATGACCCGATCCAGGAGGGGGTGCAGACATGACTGACGAGCAGCTCGAGATCGAGGGTAAGAGCCAAGAGGAGCTTGAGGCGCAGCTCGACAAGGAGCTGACGACGCGAGGCCTCACACGCGCGCAGGTTGTCAAAGGGGGTATGGCCTTCGCAACCGCCATCGGCCTAGGAACGCTCTTTGCAGCGTGCGGCAGCGACAAGGAGGCAACGCCGGCGCCGCCACCCGCACCCCCCGCACCACCAGCCCCGCCGCCGCCCGTCGAACCACCACCCTCATCTCCTTCTCCTCCGCCGCCACCTCCGCAGGAGGCGGTGATGCCGCGGCAGGTCAATCTCGATCTCTCAGATCAGGCCTACTACATGATGGCCGCAAACCAACAGGACCCCTTCTATAACGCGCACCGGGCAGCGATGGCGGATATCGCTGACATTTACGGCGTCACGGTGGAGATGGTCGGGCCGACGCAGTCGGACTTCACGGCCTTGGCGCAGGCATTCCAACAGGTTCTTTCGCAGCCGACGACCGCCGGACTCTTCGCCTATACAGGTGATATCAGCGTGATGCAGCCGTTCTACGATGAGGCTTGGCAGAAGGGCATTCCCATTGTCGATGGAGCGGTTCCCTGGGGTGAGCCTCGGGCTTCATTCATCGGAGCTGGGAACTCCTTTCAGGTGCCGCTGGCAGGCGACCTTCTCGTCGAACAGGTTGGTGAGAGCGGCACGGTTGCCTCCTTCGGCGGCAGCATCCAGTACCAGATCGACCGAGCCGATGCCCTCGAGCAATATCTGGCAGCGACCTACCCCAATGTCACCTACGCGGGGTTCGGGAGTCACGATTTCGACGTCGCAGGCGCGCAGCAGAAAGCAACCGACTTCTTGCAGGCGAACCCAGGCGTCGGGGCGCTGTGGTGGCAGGATGGCCTAGGAGGAACGGTTTCCGAGGTTCTCATCGAGCGATTCCCCGATCTGAGGCTGGTCATCAACGATCTCGTCGAGCGGAACGTGGCCGCGATTCAAGAGGGAACCGCCGTCAAAGCCATCGGCGTCTCAACATATGACGAGGCCTTCTACGGTTTCCAATACGCCATCTACTGGTTCAACGGCTGGCGTGCCCCCGTCGAGACGGTCCTTGCCGACGTCGTACTCGACTTGAGCAACGTCGACGGATTTGCGGCAAGTCCGTATCGGCGAATCAGGTAGACGGAGGGCGATCGAGCGAGCAAGGTGAATCGGAGCGGGCCCGGCCGAGGCTCTCCGCGAGCAGAGGCCTTGGCTGGAGCCGCTCCGCAGCAGATTGTGCGAGGCGCCGGCCACCCCGGGACGGGGTTGTGATTCCGTCGCGACGCTAACAGGACAACGTGTCCTCGACTCGTACACGTACGGTACCGTGAGCTCGTCCCTCGGTCTCTGTCTGGTTGGAACCGGCGGTATCGCAGGGGCACACGTGGAAGCGGTGGACGCGCTCGGCGTCTGTCGGAAGCGCTGGGTCGTCGCACGGACCTCTGAGTCTGCCCGTCGTTTCGCCGCTGAGCGGGCCTTCAGCCACCGCACCACGGATCTCTCGCACGCACTCGATGACCCCGAGGTGGACGCCGTGCTCATCGCTTCGCCGAGCGGCCTACACGCCTCGCAGGCCTCGGCGGCGCTGAAGGCCGGCAAGCACGCCATCGTCGAGATACCGGTCGCGCTGAGCCTCGCCGAGACGGAGCGGCTCAGAGCCCTGGCCCGGGCGACCGCGCGCGAGCTGCTCGTCTGCCACACGATGCGCTCGTTTCCCGCCATTCGCGAGGTACGGCGTCGGGTCGGCGCCGGCGAGCTGAGCGTGTCGCAGGTCGACGGCTTCTTCGCAATCCCTCGGCGCTCGAACCAGAGCTGGGCCGGTATCCGGAACTGGATTGACAACCTGCTCTGGCATCACGGATGCCACCAAATCGACGCTGCGATGTGGGTTCTGGGCGCAGACGAGGCGCTCGATGTCTCTGCGCACTTCGGCCGGGACCATCCCGAGTTTGGCATGACGATGGACGTCTCGGTGACCTTCGCGACGCGCGAGAGGCACGTGGTGACCCAGTCGCTTACCTACAACGCGGCCGAGCTCGTCTGGGAGCTTCGGTTTATCGGGGATGAGGATCTGCTGACCTTCCGCGACGGCGCCCTCTTCGACGAAGCAGGGAGAGAGATCATCGTGGCGGCTCCGATCCGAGACCTGGTTCCGCAGAACAGGCAGATGGTCGCAACGATCATGGACGGCGCGGCGAGCGACTACTCAATCGAGTCGGTCCTGCCGGCGATGCGGGCGCTTCACGATGCCCAGCTGTGCGCAGAGACTGGGCCGTGATCGACGCCTACTGCCACTGCGGGATCTCGAAGTATCGACCCGTTGAGGACGTCCTCGGCGCAATAAGGAAGGCAGGCGTCGAGCGCGCGGTGCTGTGCCAGCATCTCGGCGAGTACGACAACGGGTACCTCGCGGCGATCGTCGACCGGTACCCCGGATGCTTCGCAGCGGTCTGCCTCATCGACTCGGCCAGCCCGGACTGGCGGTCGGAGCTGCGGCAACTCCACGCCGCGGGAAGCTTCGCCGGCCTGCGGGTCACGGCCGACACGCTTCTCGAGAACTTCGCGCTTCCCGCCGAGGCGGTCGCGCTCGGACTCACGCTCGTCGTCTATTCGCCGGAGGGTATCCCCCGAGTGCTCGCACCAATACGCCGTCTCACAGCTGAGCAACCAGACGCGACGGTTGTGATCACGCACCTTGGCTGTCCGCGCGTTGAGGATGACCGCGTGGCGACCGGCTGGGAGCTGATCGAGCTTGCCGCGCAGCATCGCGTCTTCGTCACGCTCTCAGGTCAGTCGATGTTCTGCGAGTACCCGTACATGGCGCTCGACGGACTTGTCGCCGAGCTGATCGGCTCGTACGGCGCCGACCGGGTCATGTGGGGGTCGAACTACCCGGTGTGTGGGAGCTCCCGTGCGTACCAAAGGGATCTCGCGCTGATCACGCCTGGGCGCTGGGGCCTTGACCGGCGCGGGGTGCGTCAGATCACCTCCGAGACAGCCGAGCGGCTCTGGTTCGCACGGAACGACCCCTCCGAGCCGTGAGAGCGCAATGCCGGACAACAAGCAGCCATGGCCCCGACTCGCCCACTCAACCCGTGACGAACGAGAGCCACAGCACCGAGCGCCCGGCCAGACCCGCATCGGTCATCCCGGCCATCGCCGGTACCTGCGGCGGCGCCCAGATGGACGCCGAGCCTCACCGCAGCAGGCTGCGCAGGCCAACGGGGACGCAGAGCGCGAGCGATCTCGCTCGGTCTGAACGTCGCTCCCCGCTCGTTGCCTGGGCTCTCCGAGCAGCCAGCCAGGAGCACAGCGGACCTCGCCAGGCACGCGACGCGGTCTTCCTGGCGAGACCGAGCTCCTCGTTCACTCGCTGCGACTAGTGGGGCAGGATACCACCACAGACGTTGAGGGCTTGGCCAGTGATATAGCCCGCGTCCCCCGAGGCGAGGAAGGCGACGAAGTTCGCGACATCCTCAGGCTGCTGAATGCGGCCGAGCGGGATACCCGCGACAGCCTGCGCTTTGATCGATCCTTCAGGCACGCCCTGAAGGCGGGCAATCTCCCGATCGATCAGATCCCACATGGCCGTATCGACGATCCCCGCGCACACGCAGTTCACGAGGATTCCATGCGCGGCCAGCTCGACGCCCATCTGTTTTGTCAAAGCCACAACCGCATGCTTACTCGCGGCATACGCACCGAGGGGAATGTCCTTGCCGGGAGCAATCTTCCCTGCGCCTGACGCATTGTTGATGATCCGGCCACCGCTTCCTTGCTCGATCATCTGGCGTGCCACTGCCTGGGAAGCGAGCAACGTTCCCTTGGCGTTCACAGCCATCAGCGCATCCCAGGTCGCCTCAGCAGTGTCCAGGAGGCTCGCCACCGCACCGAGACCGGCGTTATTGACGAGGATATCCACACGGCCAAAACGGGTCACCGTCTGCTTCACCATGCCGTCGATGTCATCTCTCTGCGTCACATCAACCCGGAGCCCGAATGCTCGGCCTCCGGTCGACGTGATGTCGTCAGCAACGGCTGCGGCCGTCGATTCGTCGAGATCCGTGACCGCAACACGGGCGCCTTCCTGGGCCAGCCGCCGCGCAGTGGCTCGGCCGATGCCGCGGCCCGCACCCGTCACGATCGCCGCCTTTTCCTCAAGCTCATATCGGGGCACGAGCTCCCTCCTCAGTCCCGCACGCACGCTGCAACGACCTGCCTTGCAACATACTGAAGCGGCGATTGGCCGGGGGGGACGTCCGCCCGTAGCGACGGTACTGGAGAACGAGCCGAACTGAAGCTTCCGCCCAGCATGACGCACTCTTCGGTCGGAGAGCGAAGACCCTGGCGAGCCTCGCGCTAGGATCGTCCCCATCACGACAGCCGTAGGAGGCCGATGCCATGTTCACTGCGACCGAGGGCGTGATGTTGCCCACGACGATTACGGGCTCTTGGCCTCGGCCACGGTGGTACAACGCGCGGCTGGCGGGACAGCCGCTCTCGACCTGCATGAAGGATGTGGTCTTTCGCGAGCAGCTCACGGACGCTTTCGCCGCCCTTCTCACAGACCAGGAGCGCGCGGGCCTCGACATCCTGACGCACGGCGACTACTTCCACGACGAGGACCTGGGCGGCCATGCGTGGCACCGCTATCCACTCGAGCGGTGGAGCGGCCTCCGGGGCGACCATCGCCTCACCGGAGACGACCCGATGATTCCCCAGCACCGTCCCGGCTCGATCCTCTACGAGATCCTCTCTGGCTGGAGATGGCCCCGTGTCGTCGGGAAGATCGAGCCGAACGAGGACAGCCCGCTCGAGTATGCGAAGATCTGGCGCCTCGCACAGGCGAGGACGAGGAAGCCCGTACGGTTCGGGACCGTCTCAGCGCAAGGCGTCCATCAGCTGCTCACCGATGGAGCGGGCGTGTACAAGGACGATGGCAGGCGCGAGCTGATCTGGGATCTCGCCACCGCGATGAACACCGAGCTGCGCAAGCTCGCCGCAGCGGGCTGCACGGTGATCCAGGTCGAGGAGCCGCTCCTTCACTTCATGGCCTGCTTCCAGCCCAAGGAGACCGAGCTCATCGACTTCCTCGTCGACGCCTTCAACCACGAGGTGGCGGGTCTCGAAGGGGTCGAGGTGTGGGTCCACACCTGTTGGGGCAACCCCAACATGCAGCGCGGCTACGCGAAGGAGGAGACGTCGTACGCCAACTCGATCGAGATCCACCTCGAGCGGCTGAACGCCGATGTCTGGACGATCGAGCTCAAGGACGGAAGACCAGAGGAGCTCAAGCTCTTCGCGCCCTACAGGGACAAGCTGGAGAAGAAGCTCGCCATCGGCGTCGTCAGCCACCGGACGCTCCAGGTCGAGACCCCCGCGGAGGTGGCCGACCTTGTCCGCGACGCCATGCAGTTCATCCCGCCCGAGAACCTCGTTCTCTCCTCAGACTGTGGTTTTGGCAGACAGGGCTGCGATCGCATGGTCGCCTTCTACAAGGCCGTGGCGGTTGCCCTCGGCGCCAACATTGTCCGCCGCGAGCTCGGCGTCGATGAGAGCTACGTGCCCGCAGCCGACCCCGCGCTACAGGCCGACCTCTAGGGAGTCTAGCGAAACAGCTCGAGGGGCTCCGCTGGACGGGAAGGAAGGGCTACCCGACCCGGTCGCTGGTTGGAGCCTGCCTCGCCAAGAGCGTGTACGCGATCTCGACGCGGAGTCGTACCGCCCGGCTGATCGCCGAGCATCCCGTGCTCCAGGAAGCGATTGGTGGCTGCCTATCTGTGCACGCGCTCTACCGGTTCACCAGGAAGCTCCGCGCGCACAAGCCGCTTCTGGACGCCTTCCTCGGCCGGGTAGCCACGTCGCTGCGGGAACACCTTCCCGGCTACGGCCAGGACATTGCTATCGACGCCTCCGACCTGCCGGCCTTCGCCAACGGCCAGCGCTACCTCAGGAAGAACGGACCGGAGCGCGAGCGGTTCTCAGACCCGGACGCTTCCTAGGGTCACCGCTCCTCGATCTCCCACAGGAGCAGCGGCAGCTTCTACGGATACATGCTACACATTGGCTGGCGTGTGGCCTGTCTCTTGGTGTGTGTGGGGGTTTGTGGGGTGGGGGTGTGGGTTGTTGGG
>JAPOVR010000148.1 GCA_026708005.1 Actinomycetes bacterium | reverse complement strand
GAGCGAGTGGTCGGTGCTCGGCGCGCTCGCCGACGCCTTCGGCCTTCTCCCTGGGCCGGTCATCACCGCCAACCCGGTCCCGCATCAGCCGTGGGCCGGTCAGGAGATCCAGCTCCAGGCGATCGCGAGCGCAGGCTGGCGAGCCTTCGACGACATCCGAAGCGTCGTCCGTGACGTCCCGCCGTCGAGCGTCGCCTCGTTCGTCCACCCCGCCATCACCGACGGACTGCGCGCCGGCGAGCTCATCGCGGTGCGAGGTCAGACCGCTGTCGCGCAGGACGGGGAGACGGTCGTGAGCAGCGATGAGATCGTGCAGACACGCATGGTCAGTCGCGACTCGGCGAGATCCTCGGCGGACTCGGCGCCTCGTTCCAGGACGTGATCAAGAAGGAGGGGTACTACTTCGGCACGACGCTCGAGGGATGGGCCCGGATGGCGGAGGTCCGCGCGTCGTACTTCCGTGAGCCCGCCGCGGTGGCAACCATCGCTCCGTGTCACGTGCTCTGGCCCGAGGGGGCCCTCACGAAGGTCGAGGTGCTCGCCATGCGCGAGCTGTGGGGCTTCGACAAGTACATTCCGCGCGAGGACTCGTGGCCTAAGAGCGTCTGGGACTGGCCGATTCCGGTTCCCTACCGGCAGGGATCGCGGCTGCGGGGCATGATCTGGGCCGGCGGTCAGGTCCCCTGGGAGCCAGGCACCAACACAGGCAAGGTCGTCCATCCGGGCGACCTGCCCGCACAGACACGCCTCTGCATTGGCCACATCGAGGCGATCCTGAACGGCTTCGACGCGACGAGCGCCGACCTCAGCCTGCTCGTCTGCTACTTCACCTCGACCGGCACCGAGGCAGAGACGCGGCGATTCGTCGAGGCTGTGGCCGACGCCGTCTCAGGACCGCTGCCACCGATGACGACCATCCCTCAGCCGCATATGCATGCGGGTGGCATGGGGGTCGAGATCTGGGGCGTGGCCCAGGCCTGACCGAAACGACCGAGCGGCCGCTTCCGAATCGGCCGGCTCTGAACGGGAAGACTGCGCTTCGGCCGCTCCGATCTGTCAGCGATCTATGATCGGCTCGCGCTCTGGATCGGGAACTGCCCGCACGTCGAGCGGTAGTTGGTGTCGGTCGGCCCCCACTCGTCCCACTCGGCGCGGGTCATGTTCCGGCCCGCCGCCTTGCAGGCAAGGTCGTGCAGCTCGTCGGGGTCGAGCTCGGTAGCGGACGACGCTGCTGGCAGAAGCTGGGTGCCGTCGAGCGAGTAGATGGCGATGCCCTGCTCCCCGGCGAGTGCCAGCCGAGATCCGTCTGGCGAGCCGGCGACGGCGCACAGATCGCCCATCTGAGGCTCGAGCGCCGTGCTGGAGCCCTCGCCGGTGTCGAGCACGAGCGCGGTGCCGTCCGACAGCCCCACCGCGAGCGTCGAGTCGTCGAGGATCGCGAAGCCGCGCAGCCGCTCGCCCTCGCCGATCGGCGCAGGCAGGCGCACCGTCATCGTCACCTCAAGGGTGGCCAGGTCGAACGTGTGGATGCTCCCCTGCGCGGCGATGCTGATCGTCTGTCCGTCACGGCCGAAGGACACCGCTCTGGCCGCACTCGGACGGTCGAGCCCGCCGTTCGGATCGAGGCCAGCGCCGAGCGGCTCGCCCGTGCTCGCCTCCCAGAGGCGCACCAGCCGCTCCGGCTCCTCAGCCGTCTCGAGTCCAGAGGTCGTCGCCACGGCGAGGATTGAGCCATCGGGGCTGAACCGCAGCAATCCGATCGGCCCGGCATGCGAGGCGACCTCCGTGACGGGTTCTCGGCTTGCGGTGTCCCACACGACCATGGTCCCGTCCTCGTGGCCTGTCGCGATCCGGTCGCCGCCGGACGCGGCCGCGGCCGCCGTCAGAGCAGCAGAGACGGTCTCGCCCGTCTTGACCGTGCTGAGAAGCTGACCATCCCGCGTGCGGTAGAGAACAGCCGTCGTCGGATCGAGCACGACCACGGCCCACCCACCGTCCGCGCTGAGCGACCCCGGGGCGGACGAATCCTGAATCACCGTCCGAGCAGACAGGGTTCCGCTGGCGAGGTGGAAGCCCTCGAGGAACCGGCCGCTGACCGCGACCAGGTGGTCGGCCGCCTCGGAGAACACCAGGTCCTCGTAGGTGTTCGAGCCGCTCCCAAGGTACCCGAGGAAGTCGGGCGCGCCCGCCAGGGCACGCTCGAGCGCAGCGACCGTCTCGACCGAGGCTTCGCGGCCGTATGCCTCCGCGGCGAGCAGCAACGCCAGGCGGCGGTTTTCCTCGATGTGCGCACCCGAGCCTGCGATCAGACGCTCGGTCTTTGCATCGAGCTCTGGCGCGCTCTCGCTCGCGGAGTCGACCGGAGCACTCGGCGGCTCCTGTGGCAGGACGCCAGTTGGCTCAGGGGCAGCCGGCTCAGGAGCCTCGGCGGCGGGCAGCGCCTCGGTGCTCGCTTGGCCCGCTCTCTCGCTCGCCGGTTCTCGACCCGCCGCTGCGCCTGCGGGCTCCGGCTCGGCCGGCTGGCCGCCTTCGGCCGGCTGGGCGCCGTCACTCCCCTGGCCACCCTCCTGGCTGCCAGCGCACGCGGCGAGGATGCCGCCGAGGAGCGCGAGCGCCGCGACGGCCAGCGCAACGCCGAGGCCGATGTTCCTCTGCATGCATCGTCGCCTGCTCATGAATCGAGGCTCACCACCTATACAGTTACCATCGCCAGCACGGGGCTGAGCGGCACAGAGGAGGCTCGGATGTCTGATAGCGACGCCGAAAGGTCGAGCGAGGAGACGCGGGGGCTCGCCTCGTGGCACTACATCTGCGAGATCCCCGAGTTCACGATGGACTGGTCGTCGACGGCGCTTATCGTCATCGACCTCCAGTACCAACAGGTTGCCCGCCACCATGGCTTCTTCAAGCGGCTCGCTGAGGCCGGTCTTAGCGACGACGCCGCCGGAACAATCGACCGCATCGAGCAGATCCTCGTGCCGAACGTGCAGAAGCTCACCGCCGCATTCCGCGAGCGAGGCGCCCCCATCTTCTACACCCGCTGCGTCTCGGTCCGCGGCGACGGCTCCGACCAAACCCGCCGCCACATCGCCTTCGGTGTCTTCTGCACCCTCGGCTCCAAGGATGCACAGATCCTCGAGGAGCTCGCCCCGCAGGAGGGTGACATCCTCCTCAACAAGAGCGGCTCGAGCGTCTTCAACTCCACGAACATCGAGCACCTCCTCCGCAACATGGGCATCCGGACCCTCGTCATGACCGGGGTCTGGACGAACAGCTGCGTCGAAGGCGCAACCCGCGACGCCGGCGACCTCGACTTCGACGTTGCCCTCGCCGAGGATGCCTGCGCAGCGATGAGCCCTCAGGGACACCGCAGAGCGCTCGAGTACCTGGACAAGAACTTCTGCTACGTCTGGTCGACGGACGAGATCCTCGCACGGCTCGACGCCGGCTCAGCGGCGGCCGCAGAGGAAGAGGTCGGCGCTCTCCCCGGGTAGAGCCGCCGGGCACGCAGAGGGCCAGCGGGCGCAAGCGCGCCGGGAGTCTCGTTCCCTCGGGGCGCACATGCCCTGCCCCGCCGGTCGGCCTGCCCCGCCGCACGCGCTCGACGGGGAGACCTACAGCAGTAGCCGCTCGTCGAAGGCGGTTCGGGTGAGGGCCCGCCCGCCGCCGGCGGCGACGGCGATCGTGTCCTCGAGGCGCACGCCCCCGCCGCCGCGCACCCCGGGCACCCAGACCAGCGGCTCGACAGCGACGACCATTCCCGCCCGCAGTTCCACGGTCTCCGCGCCGGCGAGATCCTCGCCGATGTAGGGCGGCTCGTTGGCGCCCCCGCCAATCCCGTGGCCGATGAAGAGGCCCAGGAGGTTCTCTTCGAGACCATGCGCCGCGACGACCCGGCGAACGGCCGCCGCGACATCGTCGTTCGTGCGCCCGGGAACGAGGGCGGCCGTCGCCGCCGCCAGGCTCTCGTGCACCGCGGTGTAGATCTCCTGCTGGCGCCGGGAGGGGAGCCCGCAGATGACCGTGCGAGCGAGGTCGGAGAAGTAGCCGCCCCACATCGCCCCGATGTCGATGCACACGAGATCGCCCTCGCGCACGAGCTTGTCCGAGGCGAACCGGTTGGGCGGCGACATGTGCTCGCCCGAGGCGACGAACGGCGTGACCACATGCGGTAGCTCGCCGCCAAGCCGGTACAGCGCGCGCATTGCCTCACCGACGATGTCGACCTCGCGCACGCCGGGCCGAACCGCATCGATAGCCGCTTCGGTGACAGCCTCCGCAATCGAGGAGGCCTCTTCGATAAACGCGATCTCCTCGGGGAACTTCACGAGCCGAGCCGACTGCATGACCGCGTCGCCATCCGCCAGCTCGAGCGAGGGAAGCGCCTCGCCTAGCGCCTCGAACAGGCAGAAGGCTCCCTCGTCGATCCCAACGCGACCGGAGTCGATTCCCAGCCGGCGCAGGAGCGGGGCGATCGTCTCCTCGACGGCCCCCTGCACCAGACCGCGGGCCTCCATGATCGGCACGGCATGGATCTCCTCGATCCACGGCATCACGAGCCGAGCCCGATCGAGCTCGCCGCCTGAGGCCAAGAGGATTGGCTCCCCGCTCCGCGGCAGCAGGCACCCGTTCAGGAGCGCGCTCCTGCCGGCGATGATCTGGGCGCGCAGTCCCGTCAGATGGCGGACGTTCTCGTCTTTCCAGACGAGCAGCGCATCGAGGCCCGCTGCCTGTATGTGCCCGCGCGCCCGCGCGACCCGCCGCCGGCGAAGCTCGTGCCCATCGGGCCGATGCTCGTAGTCGGTACGAAACTGGCCGTGCGCAAAGGCGCGCTGATTGTGGGAAGCCCCGGGCACGCCGTGATCCTACGCCGCGGCTCTCTGACCGAGCAACCCGCTTGGCGCTCCTACACTGCGCATGCCTGAGGCGTTGCTGCGAGGAGATCCGGCGTGGCCAACTGCCGAATCGACATGCACACCCACTACTTCCCGTCGGCTCCCGTCGAGGCGTTCGAGCGCCGCAACATCCCACCCCGGATCTGCACCGAGGACGGGACGCGCCTGCTCACGTACGGCCCAGGCATCACCTACAGGCTCGGCTATGCGGCGTCGAGCCTCGAGACGAAGCTCGCGGCGATGGACGAGCTCGGCATCTCCCTCTCCATCCTAGGCGTCAACGTCCCAGGCCTCGACTGGCTCGACGCCGCCGAGGCGCCTGCTGTTGCCCGCGCCGTCTACGACGAGCTCGCCGAGCTTACTCGGGCAAACCCCGACCGTTTCGCCGCGGTTGCGGCGCTCCCCATGCAGGTCCCGCATGCGGCCGAGGAGGAGCTTCGCCGGTCGACGGAGATCGGCCTCCGCGGCGCAATGATCTACTCGAACGTCGTCGGTGCGCCCGTTGACGACGCCGCGCTTCGGCCCGTGTTCGCGGCCGCCGAAGAGGTGGACGTGCCGATCGTGCTGCACCCCACCTACCCGCTCTCGGCCGCGAGCCTCGGAGGCGACCCGCTCATCACCACGGTCGGCTTCCTCTTCGACACGACGACGTGCGCGCTGCGGCTGATCCTCGACGGCGTCTAGACCGCCACCCCGAGCTGGAGCTCATCCTCTGCCACTCGGGCAGCCTACTTCCCCAGCTGATCGGCAGGATCGACTACCAGTTCGAGCTGCTCGTGACCGGCTCAGAGGCGAAGCGCGCCCCGAGCGAGTCGATCAGGCTGCTCTACACCGACGCCGTCTGCGCATGGCCGCCGGCGCTGGCGAACGCGCTTGCGTTCTTCGGCGACAGCCGCGTCATGTTCGGAACGGACGACCCGTTCTGGGAGCCGCAGCGAACCCTCGACTGCCTCGAAGAGCTGCCGCTCTCACCCGAGCGGACCGTCGCGATCTACGAGGCCAACGCCCGGCGCGCCTTCAACCTCAGCTAGCCGGGGCTCACGCACCGCGCGCTGCCCCGCAACGCCTGGCTACTCGGGCCCCCGCTGCTCGGCGCCGGGGCCGACGTAGCGGTCGAGGCCGAGGTCGGTGCGCTCGGCGCGCTCGTAGACCCCGCGCACCATCCGCTCCAAGCGGCTGAGGTCCTGAGGACGCGAGGGCTCGAGCGCCGAGCGAGCGTAGGCGTCGGCCCGCGCGAGCAGCGCCTCGACGTCGACGCCGGGGAAGCGCCCGTTCTCGAACGCGACCCGGCCGGCAACGAGGACGGCCCGGATGTCGCTCGTCGCGCTGCCGTAGACCAGCTGTCGGATCGGATCGTGCAGCAGCCGCAGCGAGAGCGAGTCTCGCCCATAGAGAACGAGATCTCCGCAGGCACCAGGCTCAATCCGGCCCAGCCGATCGCCATGCCCAGCGCAGCGGTTCGCCTCGCTCGTCGCCATTGCGAGCACATCTGCCGCGGACGGCCACAGCTCGAACCTCTCTCCGCTGACCTTGTGAACGAGCGCCGTCATCCCGACGAGCTCGATCATGTCGAGCGTCTCATGGCACCCGCGGCCGTCGGTGCCGAGCACCGTCCGCACGCCCGCGCGGCGTAGAGCGGCAAGGCGCGCGATCCCATCGCCCAGTCGGAGGTTGCTCGTCAGGCAGTGGACGGCCGACGTCCCGGTGTCGGCCAGAAGCTCGACATCGCGGTCGGTGAGCCAGATCGCGTGCACGAGCGCCGCGTGCGGGCCGAGCTGGCCACGCTCGCCGAGCAGCTCGACGAACGACTTCCCGTGCCAGCTGCGGGCTGTGTAGGCCTGCGTCCTCGTCTCGAGCGCATGCGTCTGTCAGACGAGGCCGTGCTCGTGCGCGAGCGCCAGGGTGCCCTCGAAGAGCTCGTCGCTACAGCGCTGCGGTGCCGACGGGCCGAGCCCGATGCCGGTGAGCGATGCCGGTGAGACCGGCGGGCTCGCGCCAACGGTCGACTGCCGCCTCCGCGACCTCGAGGATGCGCGAGGCCGATGGCACCGAAGCCTCGGGAGGTGCCTCGGCCCGCTCGGCCGGCTCGAGCGGCAGCGACGCGAGGAACGACCTGTCCGCAACCCCGAGGATCACGGTGGCGCGGATTCCGAGATCCCGATATGCCTGCACGATTGGCTCGAGCGGCTCGAGCGTGATCTCAGGCGCCTCGAAGACGAAGTCTGCGGCGCAGGTCGTGCCGCTTCGGAGCATGAGCAGCGCGCCGAGCGCGGTGCGCACGTGGATCTCGTCGGCCTCCGGCGGGCGGTCGCGGGTGACCTGGTGCAAGCGGACGAACCACAAATCGAGCGGCAGGTTCTCGTACAGCCCCGGGTTGAAGTTCTCGCCGGAGTGCATGTGGGCATTGACGAGCCCTGGCGCCACGATGCAGCCCGACGCGTCGAGAACCGGCACATCTTCAAGGCCGTCGAGCGCACCGACCGACGCAATGACACCGTCCCCGATCAGAACGTCCGCAGCAACCAGGCAGCCGTCGAGCGACAGGATCTCGCCCCCCGCGCACGAGCAGTGTGTCGGGCGCGCTCATGACGGCTCAGCCACGTCGCCGTACCCCAGACCGCGCCCAGCCGGACTGCCGAGGGAGGAGAGGCTCAGGAGCTAATGGGCTCGGGGCACGGAGGGGCGCCACGATACCGCAGCCGACGCGCAGCTTCTCGCCCGCGCCGTCTACCTCATCGCGCCTTGACGCCGCTTGCGCCGAAACGCGCTGTTGCGGACCCGAAGCCACGGCATCTGCCGAAGACCCACCATCCTGCTCACGAGGCTTCCGGGCGGGGCTAAGGCGACGGCGCGGGCCGGCGGCTGCCCAGCGCTTGCGCTCGGGCGAGCCGAGACGATACGGTCGCGCCGTGCAAAGGCCCTCGAGCCCGTCCGCGTCGCGAGTGACTCCGTCGTGCTCGCACCCGCTCCGGCCTGCGCGCCTTCGGCCGGAAGCAGGGCTCCCCGCGCGATCGGCGGCCCGTGCGGGCATCGGCAGCCGCCTAGGCGAGGCGCACAGGCGCGAGGACGCAAGGAGCGGCTGACAGTGACCGCAGGACGCGTCGGCATGGGGCTCATGTTCTCTCCGCGCGGCGGCTCGGCGCAGGTCGCGCGCTACCTGTCCCGAGCGCTCGGGTCGGCCGGATGGGACGTCCGTCTGGCGGCGGGCTCCCTCGGCGCCGCCGGGGAGCCGACGCACGCCGCGACGTTCTTTCGGGGACTGCACGTCGAGCCGGCCGACTACACGCCCGCTCGCGAGCGCTTCGAGCATGGCGCAGACCACCTCGCCGGCCCGATGCCCTTCCACCCGTCGTTCGAGGACCGCGAGGGAGCGCCCGACCCGGTCTTCGCAGCGCTTGGACCTGAGCAGACCGAGGCACAGATCGAAGCATGGGCGGCGGTGCTCGAGCGCGCTGGCTTCGCCGACGTCGACCTCATCCACCTCCACCACCTGACGCCGATGCACGATGCCGTGGCGCGCCGTTTCCCCGAGCACCCTGTCGTGACCCACCTCCACGGCACCGATCTGAAGATGCTCGACCGCATCGGGCGCCTCGAAGCGATCGCGCGGGCGCGGGGGACGACGCTCGCCGCGCTCGCGGGCAGGACGCAGCGACCAGGCTCGGGCACGCCGATCTCGGCCGACCAGGCCGAGCTGCTCGAGCGAACGAGGCTCGAGCAGTACGCCCACGGGAGTGCGTGGGCCGTCCGGCTCTCGGCGGCGGCCGCGCGCAGCCGACGCATCATCTGCATCTCGCCGCACGACGCGTCTGAGGCTGTCCGGCTGCTCGGCGTCCCCGAGCGCCTGATCGAGGTGATCCCGAACGGCGTCGACACCGACCTCTTCGCCGAGACGCCACTCGGCGCGAGCGAGCGGCTCGACCTGCTGCGACGGTGGCTCGTCGATGACCCGCAGGGCTGGGATGAGTCAGGACAGCCTGGGAGCATCCGCTACCTGCCGCAGCAGCTCGAGGCGTTCTCCGACCCCGCCGGGAACCCGATCCCGGTGCTCGTGTTCGTCGGGCGCTTCCTCGCGTTCAAGCGCGTTCCGCTGCTCGTGCGCGCCTACGCACGCGCCCGCCGCCGCCTCGCGCAACCCGCCCCGCTCGTCGTCTGGGGCGGCTCGCCCGGGGAATGGGAAGGAGAGCACCCGCACGCCGTCGCGCAGCGCGAATCGGTCGACGGGGTCTTCTTCACCGGCTGGCGCGGCCACGACGAGCTCCCGCTCGGACTCTCGGCGGCCCACGGGTTCGTCGCTCCGTCGGTCAACGAGCCCTTCGGGCAGGTCTTCCTCGAGGCCATGTCCTGCGGGCTGCCGGTCGTCGCGACCAGAACCGGAGGCCCGCCCTCCTTCGTGAACACGGTCCCCGCTGCGCCGAACGGCTGGCTGGTGGAGCCCGACGACCCGGGTGCCCTCGCCGATGCGCTTGTCGCTCTCGTCAACAGTCCCGACGAGCGCGCAGCTCGCGGCCGCAACGCCCGTGCGCAGGTGCGCTCGCGCTACGCCTGGGATGCGGTCGTGAACCGGTTCACGGCCATCTACCGGTCAGCCTGCAGCCGCTAGCCTGGCGCACGGCAATCGAAGCCCCCGCCCAAGCCCACCGCGCGCAGGCTGCGCCCGAGCTCTGCAAGCGACAACTAGAAGGAGCGGAGATGTCACCCATCAAGTTCATCAGGGACGGGTCGCGCACGTTCGAGCCCCTCGCCGAGGCTCCCGCGATCCGGATCGCTCGGGATGTCGGCGTTGCCGAGAGCGACACCATGGCCTGCAACATCGTGACGTTCGAAGACTGCGAGCACGAGTGGACCGTGCTCTACGACGAGTACATCTACGGCCTCGACGGGACGCTGCTCTTGGAGACGAAGGAGGGCGACTTCGAGATCAACCCGGGCGACGGGATCTGGTTGCCGAAGGGCACGTTCATGATCTACAGGGCCGCGTGGGCAAGCACGTTCATCGCCGTGTATCCGGCGAACTGGCGCAAGCTCGAAGGCTTCGAGTAGTCGGCCTCGCGACGGCTTCGCGGCCGACCTAGCCGAGACCGAAGAGCGCGGCCGCATTCGCGCCGCGAATTGCGACGGCGAGCTCGCTGCCAGCCCCCGCAGCCGAGTCGATCGTGGCGAGCAGATGGTCGACACCGGCGATAAGGAACGGATGATCGGTGCCGAACACGATCCTGCTCGAGTCGCCGAACTCGAGCACGAGCCTCAGTGCATCGTCGCTGTAGACGACCGCGTCGAGGATGGCTCCCCGCAGGGCGTCAGAGGGAGCCGGCAGCCCCCTGAGAGCGGGGTTCATCGAGAGGGAGGCGTCGAGACGGGCACCGAACGGTGTCCCGCCGCCTGCATGGGAGAGCATGAGCTTGAGCGACGGAAACCGATCGAGCGCTCCACCCAGCACGAGCCTGGCTGCGGCGATCGTCGTCTCGAACGTGAACCCCAGCCCGATCAGCAGCGAGACGCTGTAGCCGGCGTAGTGCTCGTTGCCGATGCCTTAGTTGGGATGGATGAACGCCACGAAGTCGTGCGCCGCTAGCCGCTCCCAGACGGGATCCAGGCCGGCGTCGCCCAAACCATCCCCACAGCCGCGCGTGGAGAGGATGACCCCTCGCATATGTGGGTGCGCAGCGAGACGGTCAACCTCCGCTGCGCAGGGGGCCGCCCCGGCGGCAGTCGGGAGCACCCCGAGCGCGAAGAACCGACCTGATGAGCCTGCGGCGATCTGATCGAAGTCCTCGTTCAGCGCCGTGGCGTATTCGACTGCCTCCTCGGGCGCGACAAAATCGAGCCACGGGTTGCCGAGGCTCAGCACGCTCACGTCGATTCCCGACTCGGCCATGAACGCAAGCTTCGCCTCAGTGCTCCAGAAGGTCTCGTTGAGAGGCATTCCAGGCGCGGCCGTCGCGGACCCGGGGCGGGTACCTGGAGATGAACGAGAAACTCGTTGCCGTCGCGGGCAGCGATCATCGGCGGCTCTCTGCGGTTGCGCAGAAGCTCGAGGTAGCGAGGGGGCAGCAGATGCGTGCGGACATCGACGACCGGTGCTGGCATGTGGGCCGAGACCTCCCGCGTTCGATCGAACCTGGTTGGACAGCTGCACCAGTGTGCAAGGCCGCCGGCAAGCGGCGCGGCTCGATTCGCTGCCCTGGATCGTGACTGTTCGGGTGCCTGGTGCGCGCGAGCTGCCCGGGCTGCTCGTGGAGCGGCCCCGCGAGATTCATGGGCAGGGTCACGCTTGGTGTGCGCTTGGCAAGCGCCTTGGTGGAGAGGCGGCTCCATGGGTCCACCGCGTGACGAGCGGCGTGAGCTGCGCTACGGCCCCTCCCCACCGTGCATTCGTTAGGTTGTGCCGGGTGATCGTCCAGCGTATCCGACAGGGGTTGGTGCTACGCGAGCGACGAGCGTTCCGTCCGGGTCGTGCAGGGCGCCCGGTCTCTCGGCCAGCGGGCTGCCGCCGATCCATGAGAACCTAGCTCGGTGCCACGAAGCGTCGGCTTCGTCATCGTCCTCGTCGGCGCCTGTTTCCTGGCAACGAACGGCGTCTTCAGCGCCTTCTACTACGAGCACGGGGGCGAGCCGGCGTCGCTCGTCTTCTTGCGCTTCGCGGGCGCCGCGTTCGGCTTCTGGGTGCTGGCGTTCATCCGGCGGGCCTGGCGCTTTCCACCCGGCCTCGTGCCCGCTGCGCTTGCGCTGGGAGCGCTGCAGTTCGGAACGGCGTGGGGGTTGCTCGACGGGTTCTCGCGAGCACCCGTCTCGCTCGTCATCCTGATCTTCTACATCTACCCGCTGATCACGACCGTCGGTGCGGGCCTCGTTCTCAAAGAGCCGCTGACGGTTTGCAGGCTGGTGCTCTTGGCACTCGGCGTTGCCGGCATAGCGCTCGCAGTTGGCGTGCCAGGCTCCGCGCCCGCCGCAGGGATCGCACTCGGGCTCCTTGCCGGCATCTGCCTCGGCATCAACGTCGTCGCCGGCCGCTACCTGATGCTTCGCCACTCAGTCTCGGCGTTCGATCTCTTGCCGCTCGTCTGGCTCGGCCCAACAGTCGTGCTCGCGCTGATCGCGCTGACTCGGGGTGTCACCTTCGCCTCCGACGCAACCGGCTGGTGGTCGGCAGCGGCCGTGATGACCATCGGCACGTTCATCGCGATGATTCTGTTCTGGACCGGGGTGCGCCATATCGGAGCGGGTAACACGTCCCTGCTCTCGACCGTCGAGCCGTTCGTGGCGGTCCTCCTGGCGTTTGCGATCCTCGACGAGTCGCTCACGGCACTCCAGCTTGCCGGCGGCGCAATGATCCTAACGGCGGTCGTCGCCATCAGCATCCCGAGTCGAGGCGTGTCGCTCCGGAGCGGCTCGCCGGGCCCGACAGGCGCAGGCAGCAGCGCTGAGCTCGGGCGGTGGCCCGCGCGGGGCACCTCGCCAAGACGCGGCGCAGGCGCTGCCAGGGCGCAGATGCGCAAGGATGGTTCCG
This sequence comes from Actinomycetes bacterium, assembly GCA_026708005.1. Lineage (GTDB taxonomy): Bacteria > Actinomycetota > Thermoleophilia > Gaiellales > Gaiellaceae > JAPOVR01. Next base: position 3,200 of record JAPOVR010000148.1, on the reverse strand, counting down.
TCAGAGCAGAGAGTCCCCACCCGCTGGGACGCTGGCAGAGGAGGAGCCGTGCAGAAGATTCTCACCGTACGGGGGCCGATCGACCCGAACGAGGTCGGGCCGACGCTCATGCATGAGCACCTGCTAGTCGATCTGTCGTGCAACTTCGTGCACCCAACCGAGGCGTCCACTCGAAGCCTCTTGCACGCGCCGGTAACGATGGAGCTGCTTGCGCTGTTGCGGCGACGGCCGTTCAGCGTGACGCTCGACAACATGGTGCTCGGCGACGAGGAGCTCGCCTGCGAGGAGGTTGCGCGTTTCGCGAACGAGGGTGGTCAGACCGTCGTGGACGCGACTTGCATCGGGATCGGCCGTGATCCGCGCGCGCTGCACCGCATCTCCCGGGCCTCCAACCTCCACGTGGTCATGGGCGCCGGTTGCTACATGGAGAACGCCCACCCTGACTGGGTCCGCGACGCCTCGGTCGATCAGCTCACCGAGATCTTCACCCGCGACGTCACCGTGGGCGTCGAGGGCACGCCGTTTCGCTCGGGGATCATCGGCGAGATCGGCACGAGCGGCGTCCCCAAGGGATCACAGGAGAAGCACGGGGACATCACCGCGCAGGAGGAGAAGGTACTTCGCGCTGCCGGCCGCGCTTCCTACGCGACGGGCGTTGCGGTCAGCGTCCACCTCGATCTCCGAGGCCAGGGCGCGTTTCGCGTGATCGACATCCTCGAGGACGAAGGCGTCGAGCCGCAGCGGATGGTGATGGGTCACATGGATCTCGTCCCAGACCTCGAGTACCACCGCGCTGTGCTGGCTCGCGGCGCGGTCGTCGAGTACGACTGCTTCGGCCGCGAGTACTACACCGAGGAGCTCGGTGGGCTCAGCTGGGGACACGACAGCTGGCGGGTCCAGGCGATCGCCACGCTCGTCGGCGAAGGCTACGTCGACCAGCTCGTCCTCTCCCAGGACGTCGCGCTGAAGATGGACCTCTGCAAGTACGGGGGGAACGGCTATGGGCATATCCTCCGCACGATCGTCCCCTGGCTGCGCCGCGATGGCGTCTCCGACGACGCGCTCGTGAAGATGCTCGTCGAGAACCCGCGGCGGATTCTCGCGATCGAGTGGGACGACGACGTCTTCCCTCCGACAAGCGGGGTCGTGGCCCTTGGCGCCGCGAGCGCGCGGCCGAAAGCGTTGTCGAGCTTTCCCTTGCTCCCCCTAGCGGGATAATTCAGCCAGGCCGCTCGTCTGAGCGCTTCTGGCGGCGGGCGGCGGCGCGGCTGTCGGGAGGCCTCGGGGCTCGGGGACTAAGGCGGCCGTGATCCCAGCCGGAGGCAGCACGGCTCTCGTGGAGCGGAGCCGATGAGTGCGAATACCGCCGTTCGGATGGCCGGAGACGGCATGCCTGTCCGTGGAGTGCGGAAGCTGGGCGTGCCGATAGGCACTTTGTGCGGCTGAGGCGCTCACGGGGGGTGCCCACTTTCGCGGGGACGCCGTGGGGACGCCAAGGCAGTCGGGCCGTCAGGCACCCGCTCTTCGGCCTGCGTGAGCGCCAGACCAGGCGAGGCCACCGAGAGCCACTCCGCCGCCTGATGGGCCGCCAGTCCTTCAGCTCCGCCTCGTCAGCCGCCGCAACAGACAACCCGCCCCCTACCCACCACCCGGGGGGAGGGTAGCCGAGATATGCGCACAGCTTGCGCACGATCTGCCACAGAAGCGTCACGAAACCGTACCAAATCTGAGACAGCGCCAGATCCGCTCGGCACCACCGGTCGGCGAGGGCACCGACCTGGCTTCCAGATACGGCCAGCGGCTTCTCTTCGGCAGCCCGCGGTCAGCACCGGTCCGGAGGCTCCCGATCGACACCGCCCGTTCGGGAGCTCCCGGTTGACAGCCCGCGACCAGGGCCTCCGGCTAGCAGCTCCCTGCAGTGGCCGCCACCAGCAGCTTCCGGCTCACCGCTAGCAGCCTGCCGTCAGCACGGCCCCTCCGATGGTTCCCAGCGGCGGCTACGACCAACGCCGGCCCGCAGCGTCCGGCAAGAAGCCCATGAGCAACTCTCGGCCCACGACTCGCGGCCAGCGCCGGCCCGCAGACTCGGCTAGAGGACCGCGGGCAGCTCTCGGCTCGCAGCCAGCAGCCCATGCCCAGCTCGCAGCCAGCGGCCCATGAACCCGGCCAGCGACGGCGGCCAGCCAGCACTCCAGCTCAGGGCTATGTGCTCGGAGCCGGGTTGAGGCTGGATTCTCTACGAGCTAGCTGCTGCGAGACGGCTGCTCGACGACGCGCATGTACGGCAGCGGCTGCTGCCAGCCATCCGGATACTTCGCCTTCGCGTCCTCGTCGGAGATCGCCGGCAGGATGATGACGTCGTCACCGTCCTCCCAGTTCGCCGGCGTGGCGACCTGCTCGGCCGCGGTGAGCTGAACCGAGTCGAGGAGCCGGAGGATCTCGGCGAAGTTGCGCCCCGTGCTCATCGGGTAGGTGAGGGTGGCCTTGATCTTCTTGTCCGGGCCGATGATGAACACCGCCCGCGCGGTCGCGTTGTCCATCGGGGTGCGACCCTCGGCCGTGCCGCCCGCATCGGCGGGGAGCATGTCGTAGCGCTTGACGATCTTTAGCTCCGGGTCGCCGACGAGCGGGTAGTTGATCGCATGCCCTTGCGAGACCTCGATGTCCTTCGACCACGCCTCGTGGTCGCCGACGCCGTCGACGCTAATGCCGAGCACCTTCGCGTTGCGCCTGTCGAACTCCGGCTTCAAGCCCGCCACCGCACCGAGCTCGGTCGTGCAGACAGGGGTGAAGTCCTTGGGGTGCGAGAAGAGGACAGCCCAACCGTCCCCGATCCACTCGTGGAAGTTGATCGTGCCTTCCGTCGTCTCAGCGGTGAAGTCAGGCGCCTCGTCGTTGATCCTCAGTGTCATGCTTCCCTCCAGCAGGTGCGGCAGGTCGATCTCACTAGTGTACGGCCCGCCGGCCAGGAGCCGGTCAGCCTCCGGCGCCGCGCTTGCCCCCACTGCCTCCGCTCGGTGCAAGCCGGCGTTGTGCTCGAGGGCACGATCGGTGACGCTACGAGATCGCGTCGACCGGGATGCCGGACGCGCCGGGCCCGAGGCGCCTGGCATCACATCCCGTGGAATCGACCCTCTAGGAGGCGTTGGCGAAATACGCGTAGCGGGTTTGTGGCAGTTACGTAGCAGATAGCTGGATAC
>JAPOVR010000176.1 GCA_026708005.1 Actinomycetes bacterium | reverse complement strand
TGCCGAGCTTCCGGCCGGTCGTGGATCAGGCGGCAACCGCGCCATGATCGGCGCCCTCGACGTCGACGGGAGCAACGCGGCGCGGTGTCCGCATGCGACTCTCGTTGAGGACCTCGGGAGGAGCATTTCGCCAGCAACACCAGGCCGGTGCTGTTCTGAGCTGAGAGGGCTGCACGCAAGTCCGATGCCAGCGGGTTGAGGCCCACGCGGCCGAGCATCCCCGCCTCGCCGCGCAGCACGACCGCCGGCTTCGGCTCTCGCTCTTCCCGTTACATGGGTTACATGGCGCTTGTGCCCCCGTCGACTGGGAGCACGACCCCTGTCAGATAGCGCGCTTCGTCCGAGGCGAGGAAGAGAACGGCGTTGGAGATGTCGATCGGCTCGAGCAAGACCTGGATTGCCTGGAAGTCGAGCATGTCCTTGAGCAGGCTGTCGAAGTCCAGTCCGTGGCGGTAGGCGAGACCGCGGCCGCTGCCGGCGGGAACGGTGCTCGGGCAGATGCTGTTCACGGTGATCCGGTGCTCCGCCAGCTCGACGGCAAGCGCGCGCCCAAGGCCTGCCACCCCAGCTTTGGCTGCCGCGTAGCCTGCGAAGCCCTTGGTGCCTTTCAGCGCCAGGGTCGACGAGATGAGGATGATCCGGCCGTACTGCCGTTCGATCATATGGGGGATGACGGCCTTGCACGACTGCCAGACACCGGTGAGATTCGTGCCGAGCTGGAGATCCCACTCCTCGCGGGGCATCTCCCAGGCGGGGGCCATCAGCGCGATGCCGGCGTTGGCGACGAGGATGTCGATCCGGCCAAGCTCTGAGAGCGTTGCCGCGACCGCGGCGTCGAGCTGCTCCTGGTTTCTGACATCCCCGGTCAGTCCCAGCGCACGGCGGCCGTTCGCGCGAACGTCCGCGATCGTCGCGTCGAGCTCGGCCTGCCGGGACAGGGCGTAGCCCGGCTCAGCGTCCCGGTGGCTGTCTCCGAGGTCGAAGACGGTGACGTCCGCCCCCTCGCCGGCGAGCGCGAGCGCGTGCGAGCGTCCGAGACCGGAAGCGCCTCCGGTCACGAGCGCGACCTTCCCCTGAACTCGTCCAGGAGCGCTAGCCATCGCTCGGCTTGACGTTCGGGTTCAAGCGGAAGAAGTTCGTGGGGTCGTACTTCTGCTTGAGCGCTGCGAGGCGCGCGTATTTCTCCGGCCCGTAGGTGGCTCGAACCCGTTCGTCGCCCTCATCGGAGGAGAAGTAGTTGACGTACCCGCCGCCGACCTCGAAGGGACGCAGCGCCTTGGAGAACTTCTGTGCCCAGGCGATCATCCGCTCGCTCTCCTCGGGCTTTTCCCACACGGAGGTGACGTTGATGAGGTAGTCTGCGTCACGGCGGCTGTACGCCGTGTCGTTCTCCCCCACCCGTCTGGTGGCGCCGCCCATGTACCCGATCTCGAAGCAGTTGGTCGGCTGCGCCGGGATCACGTCTGCGGACTCGTCACCGAGATCAGGGGGAACGAAACAGCCGACGTTCTCGACGATCGTATCGGCAAGGCCTTCGCTCATCGGCTGGAGGAACGACGGCTTCCAGTAGTTCAGCCGGCCTGGTCTCCAGTCGTAGTCGGACATGGTCTGGAGCTTCGTGTAAGGCACAGGCTCGATCAGGTCCAGCTCGGCTTCCGCCGCCTGCCTGATCGGTTGGTAGGCCCGCTCTGCGTCCTTGAGCGACCCGCAGTACGCGACAGCAAGCCCGACCATCGGCTTGCCATGGAGGCGCTCCGGCAGGATCGGCCACGCCGGCGCGTTCAGAAAAACCATGAACGACGTGATCTCGTCCGGCTCGGCCTTCGTCCAATCCCCGTACCAGCGAAGCAGCTCGCTCGCCTTGTCGCCGTCGTACAGGAGCGGGCCGGCCAAGATCTGGTCCGGGATTGGATGGAGACGGTACTCGAACCACGTGACGATGCCGAAGTTGCCGCCACCGCCTCGCAGACCCCAGAACAGATCCTCGTTCTCCGTCGCGCTCGCCTTGACCACGCGTGCGTCAGCGGTCACAACCTCGGCCAAGAGCACGTTGTCGCAGGTCAACCCGTACTTGCTCTGGAGCCAACCAATGCCACCGCCGAGCGTGAGACCTGCGATACCGGTCGTCGAGACGACGCCGCCCACGGCCGCAAGGCCAAACGCGCACGTCTCGTGGTCGAGCGCCGCAAACGTGGCCCCGCCCTGGGCGCGGGCGACCCTGTGCACCGGGTCGACGTGAACCGCGTTCATGTCGGAGAGGTCGATCACAAGCCCGTCGTCACAGACCGCTCTTCCGGCAACGCTGTGACCACCGCCGCGCACGGACACCTGCAGGTCGTGGCCGAGCGCAAACGCAACGCAGGCGACCACGTCAGCCGTGCCGGCAGGTCGTGCGATCAACGCCGGACGACGATCGATCATGCGATTGTACACAGAGCGGGCCTCGTCGTAGTCGGGGTCGTCTGGCCTGATGATCCGGCCGTGCAATCGCGACTCCAACTCCGCAGCCATCGCATCGGTCAAGACAGCGTACCCACCGACGTCGCTCCCGCTCATGTCGCCGCCTCCATATCTGGGAGGGCCGCGATGAAGTCGATGACCGCCTGGGCCTGCTCTTCCGTGCGCTCGAGAATCGTCACGTGCCCGGCGCCCTCGAAGATGAGCAGCTCGGCGTTCGGGAGCAGCTCGGCGGTCCTGCGCATTCCGATCCCCGATGCAAGCGTGTCCAGCGGTGTGACACGGTCGAACTCGCCGGCAATCACGAGGGTCGGGACCGGACAGTCCGCGAGCCCATCCCCCAGATCGAGGTCGTGCATCGCCTGATGGGCGGCCCACCACGTCTCGAGCGGTGTCCCGGTACTCAGCATGCCCGCTATCTCGTCGACCGTCTCCGGCTTGTCCTCGAGAAAGTCGGGCTCGAGCGCATCAAAGGCCAGGTGAGCCGCAAAGCCGCGACTGAAGCCCGAGCCGCGGGAGTGGTCGTCCCAGCCTTCGAACATCAGCTGGCGGGGAACATCGGGCTTCGCGAAGAACCCCTGGATGGCGAGGCTTCGACACCGCTCGCGATGCCGGATCGCCGTCGCCAAGGCGACCATGCTGCCGAAGGAGGTGGAGTTGATGTGAGCCGTCTCCCAGCCGACCGCGTCCATCAATGCCGGAACGTCGTCCGCCCAGATCTCGATCGTTCCCGCCTCGAGCCCCGTGCCATCCGACTGGCCATACCCACGCTGATCGAACCACAGCATCGTGAACCGGCTCTCGAGGTACGGGATCAGCGGCTCCACGTTCTGCCGGCCGAAGCCAGAGCCACCTAAGAGCACCATCGGCTCGCCCTTCCCCACCAGCTCGTAGTAGAGGTTAGCACCGTTCACCATCGCGAAAGGCATGCGACCTCCCTTGTCGTCGGCGGGTGTTGCACTGGCGGTTCGCCCGTCAGCCACCCTGATCGACAGTAGCCTCGCTCGGACCCTTGCTCAGTCTCGGTGACGGGATCCTAGCCTTGGTCAGTGTGATCTCGGGGCCGGCGTTGGCTCAGGCGGCAGATCTTGCTCGCACACTGCTCGCGCGCTTCGCCTCATGGTCCAACGGGAGGTAGGCCACAGAGATCCGGCCTCCGGGTCGAAAGCTCAGCTTCCCACGCCGGCGCGCCGCCGGCCAAGACCACGACCGGGCTCTCGCTTTCCTCGAGCAGGCCGGCAGAGACGGCGCCATGGTCGAGGAGGACCTCGGCCGGCTGCTGTCGATGAAGACCAAGGCAGAGTACGAGCCCGAAGGCATCCTGACGTCAGCTGCCACCAAGGCTGTGGAGCAAGGCCAACGGTGCGTTGCCGTAGCCCGCCGCGCGGCGCCTCGAGAGGCAAACGGAGGCGAACGCCGTCGATCGCAGCCCATCCCGTGTCCTGAGTCGGGACGGCGAGATTTGAACTCGCGACCCCCTGCTCCCAAAGCAGGTGCGCTACCAGGCTGCGCCACGTCCCGATCGCATCGATTGTAGCTCCAACCCTGCCCTCCCTCCGGCCAAGCAGCGCCTGCCCGCGCACCAAGAGCCCCAGCCCTCATCAGCTGGAGGCTCGATCAGCCGGGTGCGCTCGCGGCAGGAGCGGATCAAGCCGGCCGACTGGACGGGAAGCCCCAGATCGGTTAGGTTGCCCCCGCTGGGCGATGCGAACCGCGGCATAACCTGGCCAACTGAGCCGTGGTGAGCAGTACGGAGAGCCCGCCACAGCACCCCCCAGTGGCGGGCTCTCCCTCGACGTTTGACCACTCTGGCAACGCCGGGGCGCCCGGCGCTGCAGATGGCGCCACCTCGGCAGCCTCCCACGCGAGGCTCCTACCGGCCCCGGTGGCCACCCGAGCGACCCTGGGGCCGCCCAGCGGCTCTCGGCGCCTCAGCGCGAGGGCGCCTTCTGAATAACGAGCCGCTCGCCCGTTCCTGGGGCCACCTTGACCGCGAGCGTCTCGTTCGCAATGCGTTTGCCGTGGGCGGCGAAGACCCGATCGAGGCCGTCGTCGATGCCGTAGGCGATCTCGATGCGATCGGTCAGCTCAAGGCCTGCGTCCCTGCGCATCCGCTGGATCTCGTGGATCACATCGAGCGCCCGCCCCTCAAGGGCCAGCTCGTCGCTGATCTCGGTCGCAACCGCGACCACTAGATCGCCGTCGTGGGCGGCTGACCAGCCGCCGCGTCCGACGTACTGGAGCAGGTACTCGCCCGGCGCGAGCTCGTGGGGGCCCGCGCGCAGGACGCCGCCGGCAAGCTCGAAGTCGCCCGCAGCCAGCAGCTCCCGAAGCGCGGGAAGCTCCTTACCGAGGCGCGGGCCGACCACGTCGAGCTTTGCCTGCACGCGCAGCTCGGTCACCTCAGCCGGCGTCTCGACGATCGCGACCTCCTTGACGTTCAGCTCGCCGCGCAGCTCCTCGACGCTGCGCTCCACCGAGCTGCGCACGGCCGGATCGCCCGCGGCGACAACCAGACGGCGAAGCGGCTGGCGCAGCCTGATCGCCGACGCCTGGCGCGCGGAGCGTCCCAGCTCGGCCGCTCGCCGCGAGACCGCGACGTCCGCAAGCAGTTGCTCGTCGCGCAGCACGTCGGCTGGCTCGGGCCACCCGGCCAAGAAGACGCTGTCCGGCGCGCCGTCGATCGCCCTGCCGGCGAGGTTGCGCCAGAGGTGATCGGCAAGAAAGGGCATGATCGGAGCCACGGCGCGGACCGCCTGCACTAGCGAGTACCAGAGGGTGCGGAACGCGGCCTCGTCTGACTCCTCCCAGAAGCGCCGGCGCGAGCGGCGGATGTACCAGTTCGATAGATCGCTGACGAGCACGTCGAGCGACCGGGCCACGCCGACCGTCAGGTACAAGTCATACGACTCGGTCGCCTCGTCGATGAACTCCTGCATGCGGGCAAGCAGCCAGCGGTCGAGCGGGCGCAACTCGGCGTCGGCGGGCCCCGTCTCAAGGTCCGACAGGCGCGGCTCGAACCCCTCGATCCTCGCGTAGGTCACGAAGAACGAGACCGAGTTCCAGAGCGTCAGGAGCTTTCGCTTGACCTCCTCAGCGGGGCCATAGCCGAAGCGGAGGTTCTGGCTGGGCGGCTGCGCGCAGTACATCCACCGCATCACGTCGGCGCCCATCCGCTCGAAGGCGTCGTCCGCGTCGATCGCGTTCCCGAGGCTGCCGTGCATCTCGCAACCCTCCTCGTCGAGGAGCTTCTCGTAGGAGAGGATCGCGCGGTACGGCAGACGATCGACGAGCGCCATCGACATGAACGCGATCGAGTGGAACCACAGCCGGATCTGCTCGCGCATCTCCGAGACCCAGTCGGCCGGGAACCACCGCTCCCAGTGGGCATGGTCGGGAAGCGGCGCGTTCGTCAGACCCTCCGCCGCACCGGTCCCGTTGCCGGCGTCGACCCACTCGTCGTTCCGCCAGCCGAGCGTCGAGAGCGGCACGATACCGGCGTCGAGCCACACGTCGCCGACCTCGGTGATGCGCCTGACGTCATCGCCGCAGCCATCGCAGCGAATCGTCACGTTGTCGACCCAGGGCCGGTGGAGCTCCTCGAGCTGCTCGAGGCCCGCGGTTGCCTTCCCCCGGAGCTCGGCGAGCGAGCCGATCACTGTCAGATGCCCACACGAGCACGGGTAGAAGGGCAGCGGCAGGCCGAAGAAGCGCTTGCGGGAGATGTTCCAGTCGCCCATGTTGACGAGCCAGTCGTCCATGCGCTTCCCGAAGTGATCGGGCACCCATAAGACATCGTCGTTGGCCGCGCGCAGCTTGGGCCGGATCTCCTCGACCTGGATGAACCAGTCGGTCGAGATGCGGAAGATAAGAGGTGTCTCGCAGCGCCAGCAGAACGGGTAGCGGTGCTGAATCTCACCGGCGTGGACGAGCAGCCCGCGCTCGTCGAGGTCGCTGATGATCCGATCGCGAGCCTCGGCCGTCGAGAGCCCATGGAGCCAGCCGAAACTGTCGTAGAAGCGCCCGGCCTCGTCAACGGGCTGGAGCACCGGCAGGTCGTGCGCGACAGAGAGCTCGAAGTCCTCGCTGCCGCAGCCCGGAGCGATGTGCACGATCCCCGTGCCGTCCTCGAGCGAGACCTCATCCCACGGGATGATGCGATGCTCGACCCCCGACGCCGCCGGCAGGTGATCGTACGGACCGGTGTAGGTGGAACCCACGAGTTCGCGGCCCTTCACACGGGTCTCGAACCGCTCGTTCGGGTACCGCTCGACGGCAACCCAGTCGCCCCCCGCCAGGCACCCGTAGTCGGCGTCCAGGCTGACCGCGGCCGTCACGTTCGCCGGCAGCGTCCACGGAGTCGTCGTCCACACGAGGATCGCCTCGCCCGGCGCGTCGTTCAGGGGAAACCGGACCGTGATCGACGGGTCGGCCTGGTCGCGGTAGCTGCCGATCAGCTCGTGCTGAGAGATGGACGTGCCGCAGCGCGGGCACCACTCGGTCGAGCGCTGACCGCGGACCAACCAGCCCTTCTCGTGCACCGCCTTGAGAAACCGCCAGATGTACTCGATGTTCGTGTCGGAGAACGTGAAGTAGTCGCTGTCCCAGCTCATCCACATCCCGAGCCGCCGCGACTGCTCGGTGATGGCCTCGGCCGACCACGCGACCTTCTCGCGACACTTGCGGGCGAACCTGTCGAGCCCGTACCCCTCGATCTCGGCCTTCGAGTTCAGACCGAGCTCGCGCTCGACGCCGACCTCGACCCAGAGTCCCTGGCAGTCGTAGCCGTTCTGATAGCGCTGGTCGAACCCGCGCTGCGCCTTGTACCGCTGGAAGACGTCCTTGAGCGTGCGTCCCCACATGTGGTGGACGCCCATTCGTTTGTTCGCCGTGATCGGCCCGTCGATGAAGCTGAACGTCGGCCCTCCGGCGTTCTGCTCACGCAGCCGCTCGAAGATCCGCTCGTTGTCCCAAAACTCGAGCATCTCGCGCTCGAGTGCCGGGTGGTCGGGCACAGACGGTAAGGGATCAAACGGCATCGACTCAGTCTAGGTGGAGATCCTGAGCGCGTCTTCCGAAGCGCGTCGTGCCACGGGGGCCGCGAGAGGAGGCCGGGGTGGGAGGCCAGACCGTGCAGGAGAGAGAGCTGGGCGTGGATCTCCGGGTCGCGCGGAGCGGCTCTCTGGCGAGGCGGTCGCGGGGGGGCGGTGGCTGGCGAGGCGGTCACGCGAGGGCGATGGCTGGCGAGCCAACCCGTATCGAAAGGCAACCCTTGCCGTTGCCCGATCATGCGGCCTCCGTCGATGGCCTCTGCACGTGAGGCAGTACGTGGGGCAGGTACGTGTACGCGGGCAGGTACGGTCTCGCGACGCTCGTTCGCCCGGGCGCGAGAATGCGGCTTCCGTCCGCGGGCAGTACGTGGGACAGGTACGGGGCGATGACAAGGGCAGGTGCTCAATCCCTGGAGCACGGTGATGCGCGACCTCCGCAGGCGGGGCTGCGGGCCGGCAGGCCCTGAGCGGTGAGCCGGAGGCGGCGGGCCAGGCTAAGGGCAGCAGGCCGGGGACCCGGGCTGGTAGGACAGCGGCCTGCGAGCCGAGGGCGACGGGCGGGACAAGGAGCGGCGGCCCGGTTGGCCCGACCTCGGCCGGTCGATGGCAAGCCTGATCTCCGACGGGCCGGTAGGCGGCAAGCGGATGCGCGGCAAGCCCGTGTGCGGCGAGCCCGACCACCAGCGGCCGGTGCTGCAGAATCCTCGCAGTCTCGTGACACTTCTGTGACAAACGGCGCGCCCCGCCGCGCTACCCTTCCCCGGGTGATGGGCGGGGGGCGGGCTGCCCTTAGCGGCGGCGGCCAGGCGCGGAGGCTCGGCAGCAGCACGGCTCGGCGGCGGCCCGGCTCGGCTCGGCGGCGGTGAGGCCCGGCGGCGCCCGACTGAGTTGCCAGTGATGAAGCAGGCGGCCGCTCCTTGCGCTCGGCCCATCGACCGGCCCCTCCTGCAGCACGCCGACACCGCCAGCCGACGCCTTCGCCGCACGCCACGCCTGGGCGCCCGGCGCACCGCCAGCGCCGAACGAGTCAGGCGATCAGCTCGACGACGTTCCCGTCGGGATCGCGGAAGTAGAGCGACTGGTAGCCATCCGGCCAGCGGAACGGGCCGCGCACGTCCAGCCCCTCGCGACGCAGGCGCTCGCCTTCCTCGAACAGGCGGCTGCGCAGAACCTGGAGCGCAAAGTGCACCGCGCCATGCTCGCGCGGGGTGGGGCCGCGCGCATCCGCACGAACGAGCAGCGGCGGGGGCAGCCCGGGCCAGTCGGGCGAGGTCTCCTCACCTTCCGCAGCCGCCAGTATCAGCTGTCCCGTTGCCAGGCCGAAGTGCACCCTGCCGCGCGTGATGTCCCACATCGTCACGGCGAGCTTCAGGACATCGCGGTAGAACCTGGCCAGGCGGTCGAGGTCGCGGGTGACCAGCTGCACCTCGAAAACACCGAGCGTCGGCCGTGCCGAGCTCGTCATCGTCTGGAACTGCCGAAGCGCCCGAGCGGTGTTCGCAAACGCGATCTCCTCGTCGGGCGGCAGCGCCTCGACCGGGAACCAGCGAAGCTCGACCACGTCATCGGCGGCGGGCTCGCCAGAGACGAGCCGCGCGGTCCAGTAGAAGTTGAGCGTCGCGCCGCCGTCCGGGCCGTAGCGGTCGGCGAAGCCGCCGATGAACGCGAGCGGCTCGATCTCGGCGCCCGTCTCCTCCCTGATCTCCCTCGCGAGGGTCTCGAGCGCATCCTCACCCTCGTGGGCGAACCCGCCGAGCGTATCCCACAGGCCTGCATGTTGATCGCGCCCTCGGCGCCCGAGCAGCACGCGCGCGCCTTCCCGATCGAGGACGATCGCACCGATCGTCGGCGCGGGGCTCGCATAGGCCGCATACCCGCACGCGCGACAACGGACGGCCTCAGAATCCCGGGCGAGATCGGCGCCGCAGCGCGGGCACAACCGCCAACCGCGCAGATCCGTCACCGCGCCATCAGCCGCTCGCTCCCATGCGGCACGCACACGGCGTGCAGAGCAGAGGGCAGACCGCGGCGCCCGGCCTGCCGACATGATCGTCGAGGCCCAGCGCCCAACCCTCAGCCACGCCACATGCCGCCAGCGCAGCCAGACTCGGACATGACCGATTGAGAGGGCCCGGCTTTCGCGGCACCGAGCGGCCGCGGGCGGGACCTCCTACATGCCCATCGCGTGGTAGCCAGCGTCGACGTAAAGCGTCGTTGCCGTCACGTTCTGCGAAGCGTCTGAGAGAAGGTATGCGGCGGCCTGCGCGACGTCCGCAGCGGCGATGGGTCGATGCAGCGGCGCGCGCTCGTTGACGATCTCCTCCATCGTTCCGAACCGAGGAATCGACCGTGCGGCCAGGGTGCGCACGGGGCCGGCCGAGACAGCGTTGATGCGGATCTCCTTCCGCCCAAGATCCCAGGCGAGGTACTGCACGCAGGAGTCGAGCGCTGCCTTGGCGACGCCCATCACGTTGTAGTGGGGAACAGCCCGCTCGCCGCCGAGGTAGGTCATGGTCATGATCGACCCACCGCCCGCCGCCTCCATGAGCGGCTCGGCCGCGCGCGCGCACGCGACCAGCGAGTACGCGCTCACGTCGAGCGCCAGCCAAAACCGATCTCGGGGCGTGTCGGCGAAGCGGCCCTCGAGATCCTCAGCCGCTGCGAACGCAACAGAGTGCACGAGCAGGTCGAGCTGCCCGTCGAAGACCTCCCCCACCTCCGAGAAGGCGCGCGCGATGTCCTCGTCGGAACGGACGTCGCACTCTGTCACGAGCGGGCTTCCAACCGGCTCGGCAAGCCCGCGCACAGCCTTCTCGATGCGCTCACCCTGGTAGGTGAAGGCGAGGGTCGCACCACCACCCGCGAGCTCCTCGGCAATCGCCCAGGCAATCGAGCGCTTGTTCGCGACACCGAGAACGAGACCGCGCTTGCCAGCGAAGGGCGAGGACATAGCCAGTGGATTCTACGCGCACGAGCCATGCACGATGGGATGGAGTCTGCCTCGCCTCCACGGACGTCAACGCCCTGCCGCAGGTGCGGGCCGCCTCCCCCGGCAGGCCGAGCCGGCTGTGCTTCGAACGCGCCCCGCTCCTGCTGCGGGAGCCGGCTGCGCGGTAGCGTGCGAGGAGCGTGGAGCCCAAGGTTCGCCTTCCGTCGATCGACGCTGGCTATACCAGCCACCGAGGCGGACCTGCTCACGTCTGCGCCGGCTGACAATGAGAGCCTTCGCCCACGACATCTACGAGTACCCCCTCCCCCGCGGGCACAGGTTTCCGCTCGAGAAGTACCGCCTCCTGCGTGCGCAGGTCGAAGGCAACGAGCGCATCGTCGTCAGCGATGCCCGAGCCGCCACGTGGGACGAGCTTGCGCTCGCGCACGCGCGCATGTACATAAGACATGTCGAGCGGGGCGAGCTCACGCGCCGTGAGGAGCTCGCGCTGGGCCTGCCGTGGTCACCCCAGCTGGTCGAGCGCTCGCGACGCTCCGTCGGCGCGACGATCTCAGCGGCGAGCGCGGCGCTCGCCGAGGGCGTCGCGGCCAACCTGGGCGGTGGGACGCACCACGCGTATCCAGACTCCGGGCGGGGCTTCTGCGTCTTCAACGATGTTGCGGTCGCGGCTCGCCTTCTGCATGAGGGCGGCCGCGTCTCTCGGATCCTCATCATCGACCTCGATGTGCATCAGGGCGATGGAACACACTTTGTGTTTCGGGACGACTGCCGGGTCTTCACGTTCTCCATCAACGGCTTCGGCAACTACCCGTTCCAGCGAGTTCCCGGCGACCTCGAGCTGGATCTGCGCGATGGCACAGGAGACGACGAATACCTGGCGCGTCTACGCGCGCTCCTCCCAGAGGCGATCCGGCGCTCGCGGGCCGAGGTGTGCTTCTACCTCGCCGGGGCCGACCCGTACATCGGCGACCAGCTTGGGCGCCTCGCCCTGACGTGGCAGGGTTTGGCCTGCCGCGATGAGCTCGTTCGCGACGCGCTCGCGACAGCCAACATCCCAGCGGTGGTCACGCTTGCCGGCGGGTATGCCGATCCGATCGAAGACACCGTTGCCATCAACGCCACGACGCTCGAGGTGTTCGCAGGGAACGAGTCGCACAGGCACATCGACGCACTCGGGGCCGCCAGCAGCCCGAGCTAAGGGCACCTACAGAGCTTCTGCGATGCAGCCACCCGCGTGAGGCCACCCGCGAGCATTTGCTCAGAGCATTGCTAGGGTAGAGGACAAGGATCGGCGCACAAAGGAGCGGTGCACAGCCAGCGCCAATCACCCGCCCGTGCGTGGGGCCCTTGGTTCAGGGCCAAGCCCGGCGACGGGAGGACGGGATGCTCCCGCCCGCAGGCCCTCGTGGATCGGCCCGGGCAACAGTGGATCCTGACCGGCTGAGGGGCTGAACCAGCTGCTCGCCCACTCTGCGGACGTCGTGAACCCGTGCACGCTGTGCGAGGTACAGCCGCCAAGCCACCTTGCCCAGCGAAGCCTCGGTGAGAGACCGGTTGCTGGGCCGCCGCGAGCTGACGTTGGCGAGATCGTCAGGTATGCCGCGGGCCTGCGCACGGCTGCCGTGCGGTCGCTGGGCCACCGCCGCAGGCTGCCACCCGAGCGGCCGTCACGGTCACCACGACGGGTCGCCGCGCATAGCCGCCACGAAGGGCAGCCCGCCCCCCACCCACCACCCGGGGGAGGATAGCCCAGAAAAGCACACGGCTTGCGCACGGTCTGCCACAGAAGCGTCACGAGACTGCAACAACTCTGCGCGGCTGCCCCGCTGCACAGCCGCGCCGCCAGCCCGTACAGGAACTTGACCTGCCCGGGAGCGGCTTTCGGCGAGCTCGGCCTGAAGAAGGCCGTCAGCCCGCACATGAACCCACCTCGCACAAAGCCGCCCGGCCGCTCATGCACGGACCCGCCCGATAGCGCGTCCTACCGTCGGCCTATGCACGAACCCGACCCGCAGCGTGGCTACGCCGCCAACTCTCGGCGGCCCTGCCGCCTCCACGACCCCCGCCGAGGATGGAGTACGGCGGCACCCCACGAACGGCACGCGCCGAGGCAGCTCGTCAAGCGACAGCTCGCCGAGCTCACCCGGCCATTCGGTTGCCGCTACACATAGGCGCTCATGCCGTACACGAGCACTGGCGCCTCGCACGGCTGCTCAGGCCACGCGCGGGCGCACAGGATCAGATCGAGACCTCAGGATCAGATCGAGACCAAACCACGAGCCACTAACATCACCGCATGAGACTCGAGGGCGGCGGCGCAGGACGCTCCAGGGTGGCCGTCGTCACCGGCGCATCGAGCGGCATTGGCGCAGCGCTCGCCCGCAAGCTCTCTGCGGGTGGCTGGCACTGCGTGCTCCTTGCCCGCAGGCGGGATCGCCTCGAGGCGGTGGCCAGAGAGGTTGGCGGCGAGGCCGAGATCTGCGATGTCGCCGAGCGCGAGGAGGTCGCGGCGACCGCGCAGCGCGTCGCGGAGCAGCACCCCAGTATCCGGCTGCTTGTCAACAACGCAGGCATTCCCGGCTGCGGTGAGTTCCTCACGGTTCCACCCGAGCGAATCGAACAGATCATCCGAATCAACTACCTCGGAACCGTCTGGTGCACGCGCGAGTTCCTGCCGCTGCTTGAAGCTGACGCGCCGGCGGACATCGCCAACGTCGTGTCGGTCGCCGGCACGGTCGCCGGCGGTGCCGGCGGTCCGTATGCGGCCGCCAAGCACGCGCAGATCGCGTTCTCACGCGCGAGCGCGCTCGAGCTCGAGCCCCGTGGCATTCGGGTGCACACCGTCAACCCGGGCTTCGCGCATACGGAGGGCTTTCCGCAGGACCGCATCCTCAACCACCCGTGGGCGCGGCATCTCGTGCTCACCGAGGCGGAGGTCGCCGATGCGGTTTTGAAGGCGGTCGCACAGAACCGGCGCGAGGTCTTCGTCCCGGGCTTCTACCGCTTGCCGGCGGCGCTGCAGGGAGCGATGCCGGCAACTTTCTCCCACGTGCTCGGCTGGTGGAACCGGCGCGTCGAGGAGCCGCAGGACAGCGAGGATAAGGGCAAGCCGTGACCAGCATCGGCGCCGCGTTCTCCACGCATGCAGACACCGGCGAGGCAGCCCGGCAGGCGTGCGCCGGGGTTCAGGAGCAGCTTGCCGGCGCTGTGCCTGATCTCGCCTACGTCTTCCTCACGCCGGAACATCTGGGCGACCCAGCCGCTGCGGTCGACGCGGCCCGGACATCGATCTCATCCCGCCACATCGTCGGCTGCGTCTCGCAGGGCGTGCTCGCGGGATCGCGGGAGTTCCAGCGGGGCCCGGCTGTCGCCGTCTGGGCCGCCAGCCTGCCGGCCGCGACGCTCACGCCCTTCTACGTCGAGGGCGGCCGCGCGTACCAGCCGGATGCCACCGAGGCTGGCATTGCACTGCCCTTCCTCGGCGACCCGATTCTCGTCACGATGCTCGTCGACCCGTTCGGTTTTCCAGCTGACGCCGTGCTACAGGTATACGATACGGCCTACGCGGGCGTGCCGCTCGTTGGCGGGTTCGCAACGGGCGGCGGCCGTTCCGGTACGCAGGCCCTGATTCTCGATGACGAGATCTACCGCGACGGGGCCGTCGGGATGGCGATCGCAGACGTCTCGGTCGCGACGGTGGTCTCCCAGGGGTGCGCGCCGGTCGGACGCGAGGCGGTCGTGACCTCCGCGGAGGCGAACGTCATTCACGAGCTGGCGGGCGAACCCGCACTGGAGCGCCTCCAGAGCGAGTTCCGAACCTTCAGCGAACGCGAGCGGAAACTCGCCTCAGAGGGCCTGCTTGCGGGGCTCGTCATCGACGAGAACAAGCCTGCCTACGGACGTGGGGACTTCCTGATGCGAGGCATCCTCGGCGCCGACCGCGAATCGGGCAGCCTGTCGGTCGGCGAGCGAGTGCGAACCGGACAGACCGTGCGCTTCCACGTGCGTGACGCGACGAGCGCACGTGAGGACCTCGACCGCGCGCTCGACGACGCGATCGCCGCCACCGAGGCTCGCCCGGCGGGAGCGCTGCTCTTCACGTGCAACGGCCGCGGCAGCCACATGTTCGCTGAGGGCGATCACGACGCAGCAGCCGTCACACAGCGGCTTGACCAAGCGCCGATCGCAGGGTTCTTCTGCGGAGGTGAGATCGGCCCCATCGGAGGCCGAACCTTCGTGCACGGCTTCACGGCGACGCTCGCCGTCTTCCTCGAAACCAAGGCCAGCGCGAGCGAGCCCGGCGACGCTCGCTAGGCGATCGAGCCGGGGTCCCGCACGCGGCAAGCGTTGCCCGCGCCGCGATGATCGACTCGGCGATCTCTCGGCTCTCGACGAGATCCCGCAGCTCGCGGTCGGGCATCGGCTCGAGCAGCCGACGGAGGTCGACGCGGCGCTCTGACCCCGGCAGCACGAACCCGAGGAAGACCTGCTGGCGCTGCTTCGCAGTCGCGATGTCGGCGATCGAGGCAGCGAACTCGACGGCAGCCTGAAGGGTCGGAAAGCTCGACACCGTACCCGCACTTCCGTCGTCGCCGTACGCATTGACCTCGAAGCGCGGACTCCCGCGGCGCCCGACGGCGGGCTCGACGAGAATCCGAGGGGCCGTGTTCCAGTCGGTGATGCCCAGCAGATCCACGCCCGCACGGTAGCGAGCTTTCGCGCCGCGCTACCGCTGTCAAGCCGAGTCCGATCAGCATGGCTGAAGCTTTGGCTGGAACCCGGTGCTTGGGTCGGGTGCAGACGCCGTCAGCAGCTGCCTGACGACGGCACAAAAGCGCTGGGGCCGGGTGCACCCGGTTGCCGCAAGAGGCCAGGTGCCGAGAAGAGCCGCCGAACCGCCGCAAAGTACAGACCCGCCCCACCCACCACACGAGGGCGGGTAGCCCAGGAAAGCGCACGGCTTGCGCACGAACTGTCGCAACATCGTCACGAGACTGTGCCAACTCTGCGCTGTGCCAACTCTGCGCTCTCACGCGACTGAGCCACCTTTGCGAACACACGGGAGACGGCCGCGACCTCACAGATTGCGGACAGACGGGTCGAGGTCTCACCGCCGAGGACGACTGCGCGAGACCGGCTGAATGCGAGGCTGCTGCGCTAAGCGCGCTGAATACCAGTCAAAGCCGGCCAACCCTCCAGCGGCAAGCCGCGAGCTATCCTGAGTAGGCCCGCTTGAGAGCCGGCGTCAGGGCTCGGCCTCGGTCGGCCTCAGCCCGTCTGGAGGCCCGGCACGCAAGGAGGCCCTCTTAGCCTGGGCAGGTAGGCCCGGCGCCCGCCCGAGAGCCCAGCGCCCGCGCGAGAAGAACCTGCCCGGCCTCAGCCCGGCAGAATCTGCCCAACCCGAGGCAGAATCGGAGCCTCGAGAATCGGAGCCTTGCCGCCCCAACCCCCGGCCGACGCCCCCAGCCTGGACTGGGACAATGTGCACAGTGACGTGCTCTCCTGGGGCTGGTCCGCTCTGAGTGTGGGGGTGTGGGTCGGGGAA
>JAPOVR010000009.1 GCA_026708005.1 Actinomycetes bacterium | reverse complement strand
ACACAACACCCACCCACTAACAAAACCCCTGCAAAAACCCACCACAAACAGAAGCCGTGCGCTCCTGTGGGCTACCCTCCCCCGGGTGGTGGGGGGGCGGGCTCTTCTATGGCGATCTGAGAGTGAGACGCCTCGCGGCGACCGCGCGGCCTCGCCCTCGCACAACCTGCGCCTTCACCCCCTGCCCCGCCCCCACGCGAGAACACCTGCGCGGGAACCGCGGGGTGATCTGCCGCCACCTGCTCCACTGAGACCGGCGCTCCATACCGAGGCCAACGCTCCACGGAAGCCACAAGCCCTCTCCCCAGCCAGCACCAACCCTCGCGCACGCGACACCGAGCAGTCAGGCTGCAAAGCCTTCCCCCCGGCCGGTCACCAACCCCGTCCCGTGACGTTCACACCCGCCCAGACCGGGCAATCCGGACAGGCTCTCAGCCCCGCCCGCCCCGCTACTCGAGCGAGATGGAGCGTGGCCGATGCGACACACGGATCCTGACGAGGATCATGAGGACGCTCGCGCACAACGCAAGCCCGGCGATCAGGACGTACACGGCGCGATCGCCCGCGACGCTGGCGAGGCCTGCGCTGCCGATTGGCGCAACGGAACTCGTGAGACCGACCGACAGCATCAGCAGGCCATTCGCAGCTCCGATTCCGGTTCCGGCCGCGACAGCACCGAGAGCGCCTAGTGGGAACGCAACCGTAAACGCCAGGCCAAGACCGACCGAGCGCGCCAGGAGGCCGCCAGCCTGCGCAACGGTCCCGGTGGAGGCAGCGAGCGGAACCATCGCCGCCGCAATCAGGAGCCCGGCCACGACGCCAGCCGCCAGGCTCACGGTTCGCTCGGCATGGCGGGTCACAATGAGGGCCGTCGCGACGTAGAGGATCCAACCGACCGACAGCACGGCGCCGATCTCCCCTGCCGAGAGCCCATTCTCGGCGAGTTGCAGGGGCGCGAGGAGCCCAGAGACGATGTCAACGACCACGCCCAGCGCCATCAAGACAGCCGCCGCGGCGACAACCGGTGCGCGCGCGGCCATCCTGACCGCGGCCAGCGACGGGGGCTCGATCCCGGTGTCGCCGCTCGCTGGCGGCGCGCGCGCAACCCAGATCGCAACGGCAGCCCCGAGACCGGCCAGCACTGCATAGGCAAGCGCGATGCTGACCGCATCTGTCAGTCCGCCCGCGAGGTAGGGCCCAACGAGCGCGCCAACCCCCGCTGCCGGCATGACACCGGCGATCGCTCGAGCACGGCGCTCGCTGGGAACCGACTGGGCAAGCCGCGCCACACCGGCGGTGAACATCGCGACGATTCCCACGCCGAAGAGCAGGCGCCCCGCGAAGAGCGTCCAGAGATCGCCGGCAACCGCGTGCGTGACCGACGCAACCACGAGCACGACCGCGGCACCCACCGTGACCCGGTGCGTCCCGATCCGGTCGGCCAACATGCCCATCGGCAGCGCGAGCAGCAGCGTGACCACACCGGTGGCGGTAAACAGGATGCTCGTCTCGACCTTGCTGAGCGCGAACTCAGCGCGGAACGTCGGCGCGAGCGCGAAGAACGCCGTGATGCTGACGTTCGTGACGAGGATGAACGCGTAGACCGCAGCAAGCGGGCTCCGCAACAGGTCAGCTGCCTGCCTCACACAGCTGTGAGAGCTATGACCTCATCCCCTGAGATCGACGAGCGGCTGCAGGGGGCCTCCCCTGCAGCTGGGCAACGGAGATCGCGTGGCAGCCCTGGAGAAACACCTCAGCGAGCACGAGACGGCGCCCTGGGGACATGAGCCGCTGATCGACGGAGCCGCTGATCTACGTCAGCTCCCCGGCTGGGACGGCGCTTGGCTGCCATGCACCAACGATCTCGTCCGCCGTCGCCGAGACGCCGAACATGAGATCCATCGAGTCGAGCGTCATCTGGTGTACCTCCGCGCTCGCCCCACCGGTGAGATCAGCCCCGAACACGACGTAGTAACCCTTGAAGTACGCATGACGGCTCGTCGAGTCGACGCACCCATGGACGGCAACGCCGGTGAGGATGAGGCTCTTAACGCCCCGGCTCTGCAAGAGAGCGTCGAGCTCCGTCTCGAAGAACGCGTCGAAGCGGTGCTTGACGACGACAGGCTCGCCGGGCAGCGGCTCAAGGCCCCCGTGGAACTCAATGCCGAGAGTGCCGGTCTGGCAGTAGCGGCCGATCCGGTGCCGGTAGAGCCGTTCATGCATCGGCCCGTTCATGTGCTCCGGGTCATAGTTGGCCATCACGTGCACGATCGGCACGCCGTGCTCCCGCGCCGCGTCGAGGAAGCTGCGTAGCCGAGTTGAGAGGCCGCTGATCGCCTCCGCATCGAGCTGGCCCAGCTTGTCCCAGAAGCAGCCAGGCGTCGTGAAGTCCTTCTGCATGTCGATCACGATGACCGCGGCGTGGCGCGGATCGACCTTCTCGGTAAGCGTGGTCAGAATGTCGCGTCCATCGATCTCGATCACGGGGGTCCTCTCTATCGAGAATGCTGTCGAGACTTCATGCCAGAGCTAGCCGTCGCCCGCGCCTCCGCCGCTGGTCTGCCTCGCCGCGAGCCACCCGAGAACCTCCCCGACGGGCATGACATCGCCGAAGCGGTTGTCGATGTCAAAGAGGTTAGCTTCGTGCGCGGAGACCGAGCGGTCTCCCACAGCCTCGCGTGGCACTATCACTCGGAGGTTGTTGTTGAACGCGTCCTCACAGGTCGAGCGGATGCAGCCGCTCGTGCTGGAACCGACGACGATAGCGGTGTCGACGCCCAGGCCGATCAGCTGCCCGACGAGCCGCGTTCCGAAGAACGCCGACTGGCGGGGCTTTACCAGTACCGGCTCGCTGGGCGAGCGCTCGAGGATCGGCTCCAGCTGCATCAGCTCCGGGTTGCGCACGTCCGCCGCGGAGCCGGGAAGCTTCAGGTCGAACACCTCGTCTGAGTCTCCGAGACCGCCCATGGTTGTGAAGATGACAGGGACGTCGGCCGAGCGAGCGGCGCGCAGGACCGCGAGGATGTTCTCCAGCATGTCCTTCTGGTCGGAGCCGATTGAGGTGGACGGATCCAGCCACCCTCGCGCGATGTCGATGACGAGCAGCGCAGGGCTTTGGCCAAAGCCAACACGCCCGCCGAAGCCCCGCTCGCGGTACCACTCCCGCAGTGCATCGTTGCTGAGCGAATGCTCCACAGCCCGTCCCTTCCTCGTGCGATGACCAACTGTAGCCTGCACCGGCGCGCCGCACGGCGCTCGCCCGCTTCAGCAGAGCGCTGGGGGAGCACCCGCACCTGGAAGGGCCACCCGACGAGCACCCGGGAGATCCGCCACCGATGAGTGAGACCGCCAGTCGCACCGTTGCCCGCGCGGTCGCTCAGCGAGGCAGGGACGCGTGCGCTGTTCGGCGTTCCGGGCGGGGGCGCGAACCTCGACATGGTCGGTGCCGGCGTCGAGGCGGGCATGCAGTTCGTTCTGGCCCACGCCGAGACGCCCGCAGCGGTGATGGCAGACGCCTACGCAGAGCTCACCGGAAGTCCTGGCTCCTGTGTCGTCACTCGCGGCCCCGGCGCTGCAAGCACCGCGAACGGCGTGGCCCAAGCGCAGCTCGACCGCCAGCCGCTCGTCGTCGTGACCGACTCGGTCAGCCCCTCAGAGGCCGGCCGGATATCCCACCAGCGGATCGATCAGCGCGCGTTCTTTGCGCCGATCGCCAAGCGATCAATGCGCATTGGCCACGATCGCGCCGAGGAGCTCGCCGCTGACGCCGTTGAGCTGGCACGTACCCCGCCCGCCGGGGTCATTCACCTCGACGTCGCGCCAAGGGACCCCTCCGATCCGGGACCGTCCACCACACGGCCGCGTTCATCGCCAACCGCTCTTGCGCAGGCGCACGAGCTTCTCGGCCGCTCGAGGTCGCCTGTCCTCCTAATCGGTGTCGGCACGCGGGGCGCACATGAGCAGATCAGGCGGCTTGTGCACGGCACCTCCTGCCCGGTCCTCACGACCTACAAGGCCAAGGGAGCCATCCCAGAGTCGTGGCCGAACGCCTGCGGCCTGCTCACCGGCGCGACGATCGAGGCGCCGGTCATCGACGCCGCCGACGTGATCGTGGGGATCGGGCTCGACCCCGTTGAGCTCATCGCGGCGCCCTGGAGCTACGACGCGCCGGTCGTCCTCCTTGGCGAATGGGCCGTCGACGCCGACTACTTCGGGGCCGTGTCGGAGGTGGTCGGCCCCCTCGCCGAGCTGCTGCCCCTTGCCCAGGAGGCTGTGGCTCGGAGCCGAGGGCCCGCCGAGCTGCGCTCCGGCTACCTCGCTCAGCGTGACCTCCTGGAGGCACCGGTTGCAGGACTCGCGGCCCGCACGAGGTCGTGCGTGCCGTGAGAGACGTCGCCGGCGATGCCCTCGTCACGGTCGACGCAGGTGCCCACATGCTGGTTGCCATGCCGCTCTGGCACACCGACGACCCCAACGCGGTGCTGATCTCGAGCGGTCTGGCCACCATGGGTTTCGCCTCGCCGGCGGCGATCGGTGGGGCAATCGCCCAACCAGGGCGACGCGTCGTCTGCCTGACCGGCGATGGCGCCCTTGGCATGACCCTCGCCGAACTGGAGGTGATCTCGCGGCTTGCTCTCCCGATTGCCGTCATCGTGTTCAACGACAGCGCGCTCAGAATGATCGAGCTGAAGCAGGACGAAGCGGCCCACGGAGGCAGTAACGCGGTTCGCTACCGAGACATCGACTTTGCGGGAGCCGCGCGCGCCCTGGGCGTCGCGGCCCACCGCGTTGCTTCGGTGCCCGAGCTTGAGCGCGCGCTCAGCTCAGGGGTTGGTGAAGACCCGGTCGTGATCGATGCCGTCGTCGATCCCTCTGGCTATAGCGACGTGCTCCGGGCAATCCCCGGAGCGCGGACATCCGTCTAGCGAGCGCGGGTCGGACAGTGCGCCGGACAGACGAATCCGGGCGCGGGTCTCCTGCGCAGGAACGGTGGGACAGGGCCGGCGAAGCGCCCGTTCGGCGAGGCAGGGCGAGCAGCCAGCTCCGTCCGTTGTCCAGCGTGCTGGTGAGCTACAGCACGCTGTTCACCCAGGTTTTCTCGGACCACAGGGACGTGCTGAGGCAACCCGATGCAGCGGGTCTGGGCGACAGCACGGGGGTGACCCTCGCCGCTCTTTCTGCCCTCTCTCGCATCCGGGGCGCCACCTCCCTGGGGTGAGCCACGAGGGTTACCGGCAGCTGCATCTGAGCTAGCTGTGCGAAGCTGCGCGGCTAAGCGGAGTTTGGCTGTGTCTGGGCCAGGCTGCCCGGGCAATGCGAAGCTGACGCAGAAGCGGCTGTGTGGGAACGGCCGCGCAGAGTTGGCACAGTCTCGTGACGCGTCTGTGACAGATGTCAAGGATTCTGTGCGCGTTGGGCAGCTACCCTCCCTTGGGTGGTGGGTGGGGCGAGTTGTCCTATGTGCGGGGCTGCGCCCGCCAGCCGCACCTCCCGCCGCCCACGAGCCGCACCTGCACGGGAGGTCCCACATCAGAGCTCGTAGCAGTCGGGCGCTCGCCGGTAGGTGCTCCAGGCATCGCGGCGTCGTGGCAGAGGTAGATCTCGGCCTGACGCTCGGCCGCAAGAGCCTTCAGGCGGCTCATCGACCGCTGCCCGGTCACCGGATCGAGGTGGAACGTCGGCTGGATTGCCTTCTCGAGCGCCGCGCGCATGTACACAACATCGAACCCGAACAGCATCGGCGTGTGCCCCACGGTTGGCTCCACCAGGACAGAGCAGTGACCCGCGGATGTCCGGGCGTCTCGTAGAGTCGCAAGCCGGGCACGGGCTCGTAGTCGCCCGCCACCGGCATGAGACGCGCGTCGGCGTGGTCCCAGCTTCCGTCAGAGCAGGCGTAGCGCTCGAACGATTCATGGCAGCGTGCCTGAGCGAGCTCGCGCTCGTGCACGACCACCTCCGCGTGCCGGAAGTGCCTGTTCCCGCCAACGTGGTCGAAGTGCAGATGGAAGTTCACGACCATCGTGACATCGGTCGCTGAGAATCCGCAGAGCTTT
Source organism: Actinomycetes bacterium (assembly GCA_026708005.1). Classification (GTDB taxonomy): domain Bacteria; phylum Actinomycetota; class Thermoleophilia; order Gaiellales; family Gaiellaceae; genus JAPOVR01. The sequence continues at coordinate 10,029 of JAPOVR010000009.1, read as the reverse complement.
AGCCCCTCAATGACCGTCTGGTCAGGTCGTTGCTTCGGTTGCATGAACGGCACCGCCCGCTGCGCGTGCGAGAGATCCAGGTCCGTGTCGACGAGGACAAGCCCATCGTCATGCTCGATCAGAATCCCAAACGTGAGAACCTGAACCGGCGTTCCACCAGGCGCGTTCCACAGAACCTGGGCGCGGTCTAGGACCGGCGTCCCCGTTCGAGGAACCATACCCTCACCGAACGCTCCCTGGGCGAGCCGTTACCACTACACCTACCCTCCTTCGACCTGAACGTTCCGCCGCAGACGCAGTCGAGCCCCAAAGTCACCTCTCCCACAGAACCGGCCTCGTACTTATAACTTCCGGCCCCTCTTTCAGCCATTCCAGCGTCGCTCCAGGCTCCTGCTGAAAGACCGATGGAGCCAGGCGCAGCGCTACTCGCGACTACCGAAACTCCACGCCATTAGCGATCGAGTCAGCGTAGATGACGCGAGCACTTCCCCCATCGATGTACTCACCCCACTGCCGCAAAAGCTCCTGGAACTCTGGGGTCTCCATCTCACGCTGATATTCCTCAATACTCGTCATGTCAATATGCTCGATGAAGTCGTAGGGAGAGTCGCTCTCGCTTATCTCATTCACCTTGTACGCCTGGTAGAACGTGATCGACTTGAAGTGCTTTCGGCAGGTCGGGTAGTCATACTCCTGAACCCACTGCTGGTACGCTGCCCGATCAGCGCCGTCCTTGAGCTTCGTGAGAAAGAAGACGGTCGGCATTGCTATAGCCTCCAACACTCGCGGGTTGACCCGGGTCTCGCCTGCCCAGAGCAGACGAGCCTCGGCAATCGTGCCGCGACGATCTTACTATCAGCGGCTGCCCCGCCCGCACGGTCGGCAGATACGACCCAGCGGGGCCCAGCCGCCGTCCTCCCGATCGTAGGCCGGGGACGAGACCGGCGCCACGCCGTGCCAGCGGGGCTCGGCTCGTCGCCGCCGCACCCGTCTTCGGCAAGCACGTAGTGTTGCGTCCGTACGGTCGAGGAAAGGAGCAGTACCAATGGCAGCACAACGCAGTGCGGAGGTCACATGGGAGGGCACCCTGCTCGAGGGCGGCGGCAGCGCGGCCATGGTGTCAAGCGGTGCGTTCGGAGAGTTCCCGGTCACGTGGGCATCCAGAGCCGAAGATCCCGAGGGGCGAACAAGCCCTGAGGAGCTCCTGGCGGCGGCCCACGCGACGTGCTACGCGATGGCCCTCTCCCACCACCTCGCGGGGAAGGAGACGCCACCGGAGCAGCTGAAGGTTCGCGCGACCTACACGCTCGTGCCGGGAACCGGCATTACGGCCGTGGAGCTCGCCGTCCAAGCCAAGGTGCCAAGCCTCACCGAGGCGGACTTCGAGCGCGAGGCCGCCGAAGGCGAGCAGAAATGCCCGGTCTCGGGCGCGGTCAGAAACAACGTCGAGATCTCGCTAACCGCATCGCTCGCCTCGTAGCGACGCCTGCCGCGGCAGGCCCGGCCCCCCCCCCCCCCCCCCGGAGCAAGCCTCCGCTCGGGCTCCATAGAGCCGCTCCATGAGCGGGCCCCTCTACACGCCCCCTTGGCATCAGGTAGAGCCATGCGTGAAGAGCGGCTGCCTGTCCCATTTACAGACGCCAACCGCCGATGCCAGGAGCCTCCCCACCGTGGTGCGTCGTGGAGAACGATCACACTGCCGCGCACAGTCGATGACGCCGCGAAGTGCCGCGGTTTGCGCAAGCCCGCCTCTCCTCAAGAGCGAATGCAGGGCGTGATCGTTGCTACCAGAGCGACAAGAACCCATGGCTTTAGCTTGACGCGAACTGCAAGGGCAGATAGATTGGCTGTTCGGCGCCTCTCGTGACCGTGGCGCAAGGCGAGGAAGGAGCAGAATGGCCCGCAAGACCTTGTTTGTTAGTGACCTGAGTGGTACCGAGATACCCGACGGCGACGGCGCCAAGATCCGTGTCGTGTTCGCGGATGCACGCCGAGGCATCTTCGAGATCGACACGACAACGCAAGAGGCCCAGGAACTCGCAGACAAGGGCCGCAAAGTCGCGCGACGAGGGCGACGGCCGAAGGCATCAGCCCAATAATCGAGTCGCGAGTCGTCAGCCGCCCAGCAGCCACCGATTAGAACCTTTGCGGCGCCGGTCGGCGCCGCAAAGGTTCTCAGATCTCGCAGTCCTGCCCCATCGAGCGGTGGCACAAGTCAGCGTTGACTCATGTGGACCACACGAGAGTCGAGGCATGCTTGCTACAGGATCACCACGGTAAGCGGAACGCCCAGATTTCTCCAGGCACGCGCGGAGTACGAACGGACCGCTATGGTGGCCACGTATGGCGGTCCGGGCGGTGTTTGCACCTCCCGCCGGCGCTTGCCGTTGCACTCGCTGTAGCGGTAGGGCTGGCGGCCTCGGGCTGCGGCGACCGGCCTGACGGGCGCCCGGGGCGCGACCAGAGCGGCAGCGCGTGGACACGCGTCACGCTCCTCGAGCGAGATCCCGATAGCAGCGTGCCGCTGCGAACGGCCAACGTGCGCGTGGCCGATGTCGACGGTGACGGCTCGCTCGGCTACCTCGTGAGCGAGCCTACCGCCGGCCGGCTCGTGTGGCTCCGAAACTGTGATGTCGATTGCGATCCCCTCGCGCTGGCGGAGGGACTCGGGGCCCCCGTCCGCGTCCATCCTGCCGATCTCGATGCTGACGGGGCCAGCGATCTGCTCGTGGCGGACATCGGCGCGCTCGCACAGACGGATGCCCCGGTCGGCCGCGTTGTCCTGCTGGTCAGGACGGGTCCGAGCCAGTTCCGCCCCGAGGTTCTGCTGGACGAGGTCGGCCGGGTGGCGTGCGCGGAGACGGGTGATCTCGACGCTGACGGCGACCTCGACGTCATCGCGTGCATCTTCGGCCACCGCACCGGTGCGCTCGTCTGGCTCGAGCAGAAGGCCGGTCGGTTCGTGCGCCACGACCTCCGCGCCGAGCCGGGCGCGATTCACGCGTTCCCGTTCGATGCCGATGGAGACGGCGACCTCGACATCGCCGCGGTCTTCTCCCAGAACCTCGAGGAGATCACGCTCTTCCGCGGCGACGGTGCTGGCTCGTTCACCCAGGAGGCGCTCTTCACTGCTGAAACGCACCTCTACGGGCTGTCGGGAATCGAGCTGACCGATCTCGACCAGGACGGGGATGTGGACATCCTCGTGACGAACGGCGACTACTTCGATGCTGTGCCTGTCGACTACGCCGACCTGGATGCACTGCACGGCCTCGCGTGGCTGGAGAATGACGGCTCAGGACAGTTCGACTGGCACGACATTCTGCGCACGCTCGGCGCCTACTCGGTGCGAGCTCTCGACGTCGATGATGACGGAGATCTCGACCTGCTGCTCTCAGCCCTTCGCAACGAGGACATCCTTCCGCCGACCGAACGTGCTACCCGCGGTCTCTGGCTTCTCAGAAACGATGGTGAGCAGAACTTCGCGCCGACCCCGATCGTCGATGGGCCGTCGCACATCATCACGCTCGACACGCTCCCTGAGACACACGGGCCCGCGTTCGTGGCCGGCTCCTACCCGCTTGGCAGCGTCGGTCCGGAACACCGACGGCTCGAGCTCTTCACCGCCGTCCGCAGCAATCGTTGATGCACCGCAGCCGTGCAGCTGCACGGTTCGCGGAGCAGGCCGAGGAGGCTTGACTCGACTCTCGGAGCCTCCGATACTGTCGCTGCCCGCTGATCAAACTACTGACTTCTACGCCGTCCCAACGTCACAAGAGAGAAAGAGGATAGGCCGCTCCAGCGAGAGCGGCGAGGAGGAGGAGGAGGCTATGCCAGAGCGTCTGAGGATATCCCGGCTTGTTGTTCTGATCGCGCTTGCCTGTGCGATCGCGATCACGGCTGGCGCGTGCGGAGGTGATGGAGAGACGGCCGCGCCGCCTGCGCCCGCTCCCGCGCCGGAGCCGCCGCCACCACCACCGCCCGCACCGGCAGGCGAGGGTCCGCCACAGGCCAAGCCGTCACCACGCATCGTTCAGCTTCATCCTGATGCGGTCACCGCTGGCGGTTGGTACCGCGACGGGACAGCGGCCTTCGAGAAGATGGCCGCGATCCTCGGGTCTGAGGCGGTCGTCCTCGAGCGAATCACTTACGACGAGGGCCCGGCGACGCTTCGGCGGCTCGGCCAAGAGGGCTGGGACATCATCGTCTCCCACTCGAGCGGCTACGAGTCTGCGGTCCTTGAGGTCGCTCCTGAATTCCCGGACACGTGGTTCCTGATCTACTCAGATCTGTCGACGACGAACGACCTGCCGAACGTCGCCGGCTGGGCAGTCAACTGGAACGAGGTGGGCTACATGGCCGCCGCCATCGCCTGCGCAGCCAGCTCTACGGGCGAGATCGGCATGGTCAACAGCGCGCCGATTCCCGCAATGACGCGTTGGGGCGGCGGCTCGACGCAGCTCGCCGAGGACTCAGAGGCTGTGGTCGGTAAGCCCTGCAACTTCAACGTCGTCTGGACCGGCAACTTCTTCGATGCTGCCGCAGCCAAGCAGGCGGCACTCTCGATGATCAACAACGACGCCGACGTGCTCTTCGATGCCGCAGACGCTGCCGGTGCGGGCGCCGTCGAGGCTGCGGTGCAGGAAGGCACCAAGTACATCGGTGGTGTCGTCGACCAGTGCGATCAGGCTCCGGAGACAATCGTTACGAGCGTGATCATGAACTTCGACATCGCCTACGCGCAGATGGGCAACCTCTACAAGGATGGCGAGCTCGAGCCGATCGTCTACCCGGAGAACGTCGCCAACGAGGGCATTCTCGTTACCCGTCCGTTCTGCAACCCCGACCCCGACGTCGAGGCAACGCTCGACGACATCATCGCCAAAATCGGCGCCGGCGAGATCGTCGTCGATGCGACGCGGGAGATCGAGCCGTAGACGTCAGCGACGACCAGATCAGATCACCAACTCGTTGCGGCACCGGAGGGGAGCGGGCAACCGCCCCCCTCTGGGCCAACGAGCGAGGCGCGATTCTGTGCCCAGGAGGTAGGGGCACGCTGCAAGCGGCAGTACCGCAGCGCAGGTCATACCGCGGTACCGGTGAGATGACCGCGGCGCAGACCACAGGATTCCGACTCGTGAGCGAGGGCAGCAGGCGGTGAATGTCGTCCCGGGCAGCTCGGCAAACGGTCCTGCCGGCACCGGTCGGTCGCTCTCGGTCAAGGGGCTCGTCAAGCACTTCGGTCGCGTCAAGGCGAATGACGGCATCGACGTGTCGTTCAGCTCCGGTGAGGTGCATGCCCTCCTCGGCGAGAACGGGGCGGGAAAGTCAACGTTGATCAAGATCCTCGCCGGCGTCTACCACCAGGACAGCGGCGAGATTCTGATCGACGGCCAGCCCGTGAGGATCGACAACCCATCGCACGCTCGTCGCCACGGAATCGCCGTCGTCCACCAGCATTCGACGCTGATACCCCGTCTCAGCGTCGTCGAGAACGTCAGCCTCCAGGAGGGCGGGGCAGGGCCGCTCGACCGCACGCTGGCGCAGCGGCTTGTCTCGACAGCCGAGCGGCTCGGATTCGAGCTCGACCCATCGTCCGACGTCGAGACCCTGACCGTTGGCGATCGCCAGCGTGTCGAGATCGCGCGCGCATTCCTGGCCGACGCACGCTTCATCATCCTCGACGAGCCGACCACCATCCTCGCGCCGACGGAGCGTGACGCCCTGTTCGGACTCCTCGCCAGGCTGGCATCCGAGGCAGTTGGCGTGGTCTTCGTGACACACCACCTGCGCGAGGCGATCGAGAACAGCGAACGCATGACCGTCCTGCGCCGCGGCACGGTCGTCGGCCACTTCAAACGGGCGGCAATCCCGAGCGAGCGCGAGCTCGTGCGGCTGATGGTCGGAGAGCTCGACCTGGCAGGCCGCTCGCTCGCTCAGACAGATGCGCCCCGGACGGACGAAACGACCACGGAGTGCATTCGCATCGCCGGAGTGTCCGGCGCTCCGGAAGACGGGCGCCCCCTGCACGGGCTCGACCTGTCGATCCGGCGCGGCGAGGTGCTCGGCATCGCGGGTGTGGAAGGCAACGGCCAGCAGGAGCTCGCGGCGCTGCTCACCGGTGCCTGGGCCCCCGCCGTCGGCTCGATTGAGCTCGAGGGGAGGCCGCTGAAGAACGTGCCGTCGGGCGAGCGAATCAAGCTCCTCGGCGACGTTCCCGATGACCACATGTTCGCGACAGCGGATGAGCTCACGGTCTGGGAGAACGTCGGGCTCTCGGAGATGGCCTGGTGGCGCGCTCGCACACCGCTCAACACCAGGTTTTTCCGGCAGGTCGCGCGCGAGCGGGTACGAGAGTTCGACATTCGCACACCGAGCGTCGATGGGCTGGTTGGTCAGCTCTCAGGAGGCAATCGCCGCCGCGTTGTCATCGCGCGTGAGCTCTCGAAGCAGCTGAAGATCCTCGTGGCGAGCTACCCGACCAAGGGGCTCGACGTGCGGTCGGCAGAACAGGTCAAGCGGTGGACGCGCGAGCTCGCGGAGTCCGGCACAGCCGTCGTCTACATGAGCTCCGAGCTCGAGGAGCTGATCGAGGTGAGCGACCGGATCGCCGTGCTGGCGCGCGGGCGGATCGCGGGCGTGCTCGCCACAGGGGAGGCAACGGTCGACACGATCGGCGCCCTCATGCTTGGAGCCACCGGTGTTAGAGCCACCGGCGGCCCGGAGATCACGCCCAGCGGGCGGGAAGACGGGCCCGACTCCCCGTCGGGACAGAGCTAGGCCAGCATGGCCAAGACCCCGTCAGCCTCGTCGGTGGCGCTGGAGCCAGACGGGCCGCAGCCCGGGTTGAGGCCGGGGTCCGATGCGCCCCTCGCGCGGTACGTGGGCTCTGCGGTGAAGGGGACCTTCTGGACAGCTGGGGCGCTGATTGTCTCGCTCGCGATTCTCGCGCCGCTCCTCGTCGCGGGCGGCGCGAACGTCATCGACGGGTACGCAGAGCTCTTCAGCGCGACGTTCGGCTCGTTCTTCGGGTTCGGCCTAATGCTGGTCGCGAGCGTTCCGCTGATCCTGATCGGCCTCGGCGTCGCGGTGCCGTTCCGCGCCGGGCTCTTCAACATCGGCGGCGAGGGTCAGCTGCTGATGGGCGCCTTGCTGGCGGTCTACGTGACGACTGCCGCCTGGGGCGGAGGCCCCGGAGCGTTCTTTATCCCGCTCGTCGTCGGCTTCCTCGGGGGGGCGATCGTCGGCGGCCTTCCAGGCGTGCTGAAGGCCTGGCGAGGGGTCAACGAGATCGTGACGACAATCATGCTCAACTTCATCGTCCTCTTCTTCATCCAGTGGCTGCTGACGGGATCGCTGCGAGCCGAGGATCAGACCTTCGCGGCGAGCGAGGCGGCAAATCGAGGGTTTCGCCTCGATCGGCTGGTGGGCGGGCACCTGCCGCTGGGGTTCGTGATCGCGGTCGGAGTCGCGATAGTCGTCTACTGGCTCGCCCAGCACACGCGCGCGGGCTGGCGCCAGCGCCTCGTCGGGCTCAATCTGAGGCTGTCGGCTCGTCAGGGCATCTCAGTTCCCCGCCAGTACTTCGTCGCGCTCGCACTTGGCGGCGGTCTCGCCGGTCTCGGCGGAGCCGCGGAACTGATCGGAAACCAGTTCCGGATCGGCCCGAACTTCTCGCCCGGCTGGGGTTTCACCGCGGTGGCAATCGCACTGCTTGCCCGCGGGAACATGCTCGCCGTCGTTCCGGTAGCGATGTTCTTCGGCCTGCTTCAGAACGGCGAGTCGTCGCTTCAGGCGAACCTGGGGATTCCCGGCAACCTCGTGCTCGCGCTCGCCGCAGCGCCGGTCATCATCGTCGCCGCGGTCATCGGCTACTGCAGCTACCGGCGCGCGATCATGGAGCCGCCAGATGACTAACCAGCCGCGCCCGTCTGTCGGGGTTGTCCTGTGACAGACATCATCGCAGCGAGCGTTCTGGCCGCGGTGCCGCTCCTGCTTGCAGCGCTTGGTGGAATCATCGCCGAGCGAGCCGGCGTCCTGAACATCGGCCTCGAGGGCATGATGCTCTCGGCCGCGCTGGTGGCAGCCTGGGTGGCGGCGAGCGCCGCCACCGAGGTGGCCGGCATCGCCGCCGCGGTGGGGATCGGCCTGGTCCTTGGCCTGTCGCTGGGCGGGATCATGGTTGCGCTGCGGGGCGACCAGGTCGTCGTCGGGATCGCGTTCAACATCCTCGCCCTAGGATTGACGAGCTACGCGCTCGACGTGATCACGGGCAGAGGAGGCTTACAGGCCCTGTCCGTGCCCTCCGGGTCAATCAGGGCCCGCATTCCCGGCCTGGCTGACATCCCGTGGATCGGCGCCTTCTTCGACCAGCACTACCTGGCATACGTCGCCTACGCGCTCGTGCCGATCCTGTTCTACGCGCTCTTCCGCACCGGTCTGGGAACGCGTCTTCGCGCGTGCGGCGAGTTCGCCGAGGGTGCCCGGGCCACGGGGCTGAACGTGCTTCGCACCCGCATCCTCGCGATGGGCGCGAGCGGCGTGCTCGCCGCCCTCGCGGGCGCGTACCTCGTCGTCGGCGACATCCGTCTCTTCCAGCAGAACATGTCAGGCGGTCGCGGGTACATCGCGCTCGCGGTCATCATCCTCGGCCGCTGGGCCCCGTTCGGCTCGCTTGGCGCCGCCGCGCTGTTCGGCGCCTCCGTCGCGATCAGCTTCGACGTGCAGGCGCGCGGCGTCGGCATCCCCTCCCAGGTCGTGATCGCGATGCCCTACATCGTCACCCTGATCGCGATCGCGATCGCTGGCAAGCGGGCACGGCCGCCTGCCGAGGAAGGCAGGCCGCTCCAGCTCTCGAACTAGGCCTCTGCGCCGGATTCGCAGGCACGGTGACCGGAACGCGGGCGCGCCTCTTCAACCGTCGTGAGGGCGCGCCAGGATGCCTGCGAGCGCCACGGCGGCGACCGACAGGTGAAGCGTGCTCGCGGCACCCGCTGAGCCGCCGTCAATCCGGGTGCTTGCGGGCGGGGAGGGTCAGAAACTCGACGCACCGAAGACGCTGCTCAGAGTGAGGATGCGACAGGTAGCACAGATCATACTTTCGGCGTTTCGGCGTGGTACCGCGAGTGGCGCTCGCGTCGGTGTGGCACGAGACCAACACCTTCGCCCAGGGGCGCACGACGCTCGGCGACTTCCGGGCTCACCGCTATGCGGCGGGCGCGGATGAGGTAATCGCCGCGCTCGGCGGTACCGGCACCGAGATCGGTGGTGCGCTCGACACGCTCTACGACGCCGGGCCGATCCGGTGCCCCTCGTTGCCGCCGCGGCGATACCGGGCCCGATCATCGCGGCCGAGGCGCGGTCGACGATCTGGGACGAGCTGCTCGCCCGGCTCGAGGCGGCGATGCCAGTCGACGGCCTGCTGCTCTGCCTGCACGGGGCCATGGTCTCCCAGGACATCGCCGACCCTGAATCGCAGCTCGTCGTTGCGTGCAGGGAGGTGATCGGCGAGCGCCCGCTCGTTGCGGTCCTTGATCTGCACGCGAACCCCGGCGAGGGGCTCCTTCGAGGAAGCAATGCGACCATCGCCTACGACACCTATCCGCACGTCGACGCCGGCGAGCGCGGCGGCGAGGGGGCCGCGCTCCTCCTTGCGGCGATCGCCGGTGAGGGCCCGAAGCTCGCCTGGCGTCGCTGAGGCTGCTCACCTGCCCCCCTGGCACAGGCGAGTGCCGAGCAGCCAATCGCAGGCCTGCTCGAGCTTGTGCACGCCTGGGAGGCGCGGCCCGGGATCGCCGTCGCGAGCCTCGTCCCAGGCTACGCCTACGCGGACGTCTCCCGGTTCGGCTTCACCGTGCTGGCCTGCGGTCAGGAGGCCGAGGCGGAGGCGTGCACCACCGAGTTGGCCTCAGCCGTCTGGGAGCGCCGAGCCGAGTTCCACCGTGACCTCGCCTCGCCCGTGGAGGCGGTCACGGAGGCGCTGGCGGCGCCCAGCGGCCCGGTCGTCCTCTGCGAGGTCAGCGACAACGT